>CAMTYI010000121.1:0-39583 GCA_947085925.1 uncultured Gammaproteobacteria bacterium | reverse complement strand
TAGCGGTGCTGCGGCTGGAGGAGCGCGTGGCGCCTGTATTAAGCGTTTTTGATACGGCAAAGGCGCGCGCGCGCGATTTGCTGGCAAGGGAGCGGGGAGAGGCGGCGTGGCGGACGCTTATCGAGCGGCTGCGCAGGGAAACGCCGGTTACGATAAATGAAAACGATGCTGGTCCGTAAAGCCAGTCGTAGGGTGCGTCCTACATGACTTTTTAATAATAATTTGAATGCTATTCAGGGGCGCGCCGTCGGCGCGGTTGGCAATATGAATGTCACGCCTTACACATATGAGTAGATTTGACGCCAGGCCTTATATGCTGGCGTTGTTTGCGCTCGTGTGGCCTTTGCGTGGCTTTGCGGTGGCGGTGGGGCCTGCTGAGGTGACGGGCAGTCTGGGCTATAACTACCGGCTGCTGAAAGGCGCTGATGATCGTGACTCGGCGAGCAACCAGTTTCTGCTCAACCTGCGCGCGAACTCCTACATTTGGCAGCCCTGGTTTGCCACAGCGGAGGGTGGCCTGACCTTGACGCGGGACGCTACCAGTATCAGCAAAGCCAACCAGGATAGCGGTCTTCAGGACAGTAGTTCCAATATAGCCACCGGCGAGTTTAATCTCAATCTGCTTCCGCAAAGCCGCTCGCCTTTTAGTGTGCGCTATTTGACCAGCAATAGCCGCATCGACATGGGGAAGATCAGCAGCGCGCCGGTGACGTTTACGAACCTGGAGTTCGATACCCGCCGCCTTGAATTGCGGCAGTCCTACCTCACGGAGCGAAATGACCGCTTTTTGTTCAGGTATGACACCTCGAACTGGAGTTCAGTCACCGACGGCAGCTATGACGATAGCCTGCTGGGGATGGAGATGGATATACGGCGCTCGAAGCAAAACCTCTTGGTCAAGCTAAGTCAGGGGACTACCGAGCATTCGCTGTCCAGGCAGCGTAATGAGAATATCATTTTTGATCTGAGCCATTTTTACACGGCATCCCCGGCGCTGCGGGTGGATACCAAGGCCAGTTATTACAATTTTGACCGGTCTTTCCGGGTGACCAGTGCCAGCGCGACTTCTGGCAGCAGCACCAGCAATATCGCACAAGCCTCAACATTCGCGTTTTGGCGTCCCGAGGCGAGTCCGCTCTCGCTCAGCGGTGGTATGAGGGCCTTCAAGCTCGACGGCAATACCCTGCTTGATTCCAATAGCTCACTCAATCTCAGCGGTAACCTTGGGGGATTCTATCAATATAGCAAGCGCCTGCGTTTCGATGGCAGCGCGGCGGTAACCGCCACGGACAGCAACGGCGTGGCAACGCGGATCTCGCGGCAGCAAGTGGGGATGTTGTATCAGTCGGATATTGTGGATCTTTTCAAGGGAACCGGCACGTATCAATGGTATGCTACGGGATCGGCCGACAACCAGACTGACAAGGCGGATAATAAACTGCCGCAGAAAAACGAAAGTCGGCAATCGGTCTATTCCACTTTGGCGCACAACGGCCAGAAAACATGGCTTGTTAATGAAACATCTTCAGTGAGGTTGAGTCTGGGGCAGTCACTTAACGGGTTTTACCGCTTTGGCGGCAGCGATACAATTACTGCTCAGCCGGATCATCAAGGAACGGTGGCGAATCGCCAGTTCGCGGGCATTGCATCCGCCAATACCCGGCTGGATCATACCGGTACGGCGGCTTGGAGCCAATCGGACAGCGGCACCTCGACCGTGCAGACGACCCTGACGGATTCGCGTAGCCTGTCCGATACCAAGGATAGCCAGCAGCTTGCCAACTTTCAGATAATGCGGACCCAGCCCATCGACCGCTTGAGTTTTTTGTCAGGTAATCTTACTGTGCAGCATGTGCGTCAGGATTTTCCCGGTCTGGGATTGGCTTCCAATATTACAACGGCAACAGGTAGAATTGATTATCAGCATTCCAGCGTGTTTGGCGTCACCAACCTGCGCTTCCTGTCCAACCTGTTTGTCTCCAGGTCGGCCACGCAGCACGGGATTGATCGCTCTGAATGGGATAACCGCCTGGATTATGCGATTGGGTTGCTGGATGCAAGTTTGAGCTTGCGTTTAATACAGATCGACGGGCAGAATTCAAATTTGCTATTGTTCAGGATTGCGCGTCGTTTTTGACGTGTTGTGTTGTGCGGTTGGGATATAACCGCGAAAGTTGCTGTCATATGATTTGATAATTAAAGGTGGGAGGGTAGCGCAATGTTTGTAACCAAGAGTCGTTCCGTGTGGGGCGCCGCTGTATTGGGTGTTGCCGCATGGTTTGTAGTTTTAATGGCGCCAACGCCCGCCCAGGCGGAGTATGGTGATGTTGTAATCAACAATTATGCGGATGCTGCGGGTATGCGCCCGGCAGTCTTCTCGCATTGGTTTCACCGCGTCCGTTTTCGCTGCAAGGTGTGCCATGCCGATTTGGGCTTCCAGTTCAAGGCGGGTGGCAACAAGATAACCATGGCCAAGATCATCGACGGCAAGTTCTGTGGCGCCTGCCACAATGGCGAAATTGCCTGGTCGGTGGAAAACTGTGGCATGTGTCATTCCGGCGTCCCCGGTATGCCGACCCACTTCCATGGCAGCACAGTCCAGACGCTGGTGGCGCCCGCATATCAACCGATGACGGCACCTTCCGCTCCCGCTGCGCCCCAAACACCTGCTCCTAAAAAGTGATGGATAGAGGAAAAAGAAGATGAATCGGCATAATAAAACGCTTTTTGTGACATTTGTTCTGTCGCTACTGGTGACGGGGTCTGCATGCAGTTCGCAGGCTCAGGGGGTGGCTCGGCCTGACGGCTCGGTGCCGGTGCAAAACCTGTCTTATGCGCCCAGTTATAAACCGGTAGACGAGGTTGCCCAATCCGATGTGCAGGTGATACATATCGCTGAAATCGCTGATATCAACAGTTTCAACCGCAATTTGAAGAAACGGCCATTCCAATTGCCGCCTGCGGAAGACGGTCTGCGTGATCCTCAAAATGAGGCTACCCATATCCTGGCGGCGCCCAAGCCGGCATTCGAGGGACTCCCCACCTCTGAGTTCGGTAATCGCGTTGACTGGGTGAAGACGCTTGACGAGAAAAAGATCAGGCCGCGCTGGGACCGTGAAGATCCCGACGCCGAACCGTTTGTGATGGATCTTGATATCGTGCGCCCGGTGAAGGCTTCAGTGCCGGATGTGGTGTTCCCGCATCGGCAGCATACGGAGTGGTTGTTCTGCTCCAACTGCCATCCTGCGATTTTTATTCCGCAGAAGGGGGCCAACCAGATAAATATGTCGGCCATTCTGTTGGGTCAGAAGTGCGGTGTATGCCACGGCAAGGTATCTTTCCCGATTACCACGAAGTCGTGCAAGAAATGTCATTCCAAGCCCAAGCCGGATGATTGGAAGCCGCCATTGAGCGAGACTACCCTCAAAAATCCCTGGAAGTGAAGGTGCGTGGTGGATCGTGAATTTACACACGGTCCACCACCCATGTTTTTGTTTTGAATAAAGCAAGTGACATTCTGAAGAAATCTTTCTTTGCGCAGGGTTTTTTGGGAATGGAAAACATTTGGACGCGGTTTTTCCGTGTCGTGGCTGGTTTGCTGGGGTTGCCATTTGATCCTTGTGTGCCGCTAACCTAGCCTGAGTCTTGGCAGTCCCCCGTTGTGGATGGCTGGTGAGCGCGGGGTTTTTTTGGTTATGTAGCCAGTAATGTACCGTCTTTTTTGCAGGTGAGAGCAGTTAACGATGAAGAAGTTTGCAGATCAAAAAGTTGTATTTATGGCCCGTGTGCTTGCGTTTTGTGTTGCAGGATACCAAGGGACATTATGGGCCGCGCCTCAATCCGCAGTTCCCGAGAAGCGGGAGTTTGCGGTCACGTCTGCGTCCAAGGATAGTACCCATCCCTTCTATGGACAGGGAAGCAAGATGGGGTTGGTCGTTGACGGCGTGCAGGGCAAAACCCTGGTTTTGACGCGCGGGCTGGAATATACCTTCAACGTCAATACGGGTCCTATGCACGATTTTTATTTTTCAAACAATCCAGTTGGACAGGGCGCCAGCACGATCACCGAAGGGGTGACGGGCCAGTTTACCTATAGGGGTGCGGTGGAGTTTGCGCCGGGCGCATCCACGCCGGAAGTTGTGTATTACCAATGCCGCAATCATAAAAATATGGGCGGCAAAATATTCATCATAGATAAAGGGCAGGCTGCGCCGGCGGGGGCATCTTCTCCTGCGGCTGCGACTCCTGTCGAGGCCGAGGGATCTTCGCCACCGCCCGTTGTCACATCCGCTGCGATGGAAGCCCAGGTCAAGCAGAAAATTGATTTTGCCAACATGCTGGTGAATGTATCCAAGGGTGCGCAACGTATCTCCGCAAGCAGTAACGTGCAGGCCAAGGATATGTTGGGTTCGGCGCGTGGTCATCTTGACGCGTCGCGGACTGCTCTGGCTGCGGGGGATGTTGGCAAGGCGCAGACGGAAGTTGACGAGTCGTTGAAGTTGGTGAGTGCGGCAGCACGTATGGTGCCCAGCGATTCGCAGGAAGTGACCGATCCTAAATTTAAGTATAACGAGCTGCTTGATGCGATAAAGACGTTTGAGTCATCGTATAAGCAGCACCGTGACAGATTGGCTGCCAAGAAAGGGAATGCCGCAAACACACTGGATACAAAGAAGTTCCAGGATGCGCTTACTCAGGCTCGTGGTCATGCCGATGCAGGTCATTATGACGAGGCGAACAAGTCGTTGATGGGTGCGCAAAGGATGGTCACGAGCGCGCTGGGCGCGCTGCTTAATGCGGAGACGGTGGTATATGACAAGAACTTCGCCACGCCCGCTGAGGAATATCAGTATGAGCTGGCACGTTACAAGAGCTATGAAGAGCTGATCCCGATTGCCATAGAGCAAAGAAATCCCCCGGCTACTACGCTGGAAAAGATGCGTGAGTTGGCGGAAAGGGCCAAAGGTATGCACGGAGAGGCTGTACAGCAGGCCACCAAGCAGGATTATGCGACCGCTATCGGTAATCTCCAGGATGCCACGATACAACTTCAGCGGGCGTTAATGATTGCTGGGGTGAATTAGGGCCTTAGTCGTGGCGGCGGGTTTGAGAGCAGTGTAAATAAGGTGTGACGACCGATTGCCTCCGGTGACCGGCTTACAGAGAGGGTTGTGAAGGCTGCGGTAAGTAAAGCAAAAAAGCCGACGATTCGGCGTGCTGGGTGGTTGGAGTGTGTTTGCGGGTTTGGAGTGGCGATGAACGAAAAAAAAGATCTCCAATTCAATCGTCGGATCGGGCGTGGGTTCTGCGTGCACGCGTGGACTGCCATGGCGGCGCTGCTGTTATGCCTGGTGTTGATGGAGGGTGCCGTCGCTTCGGAGTTGATATGGTCCAAAGGACGGCATTTCCAGACTCAAGGGGACGCGGTGCCGCTGGCGGAAGATGGTATTCGTGATCCAACCAATCCGGCAATCAAGGTATTGGCTGATCCCGCCGAGGCGATGGCAAATTTTCCCAGGGATTCGAAAGGCATCATCGACTGGGTAAAGGCGCTCGATGACGGTTTAATCGATCCACGCAAGGGACTCAATGGCGAAGTTCAAATGTTCCCGGTGGATTTTGATATCATCTTCACGAACACTGGTTCGATGCCCAATGTCCGTTTTCCCCATCGGCAGCATACTGAATGGCTGACGTGCGCCAATTGCCATCCGTTGATTTTTCTTCCCCAGAAGGGGGGGAATCCCGTTAATATGGCGGCGATTATCCAAGGCAGGTATTGCGGTGTGTGCCACGGCAAGGTCGCCTTTCCGCCAACCCTGAATTGTGGACGATGCCACTCCGTTCCCCGCCAAACCGCCGGCTTTCGCTGACAGCGCTGGGTGTGATCCTGGCGCTGGCGCAGTACGGCTGCTCCTCGCTGGGTAAACCTGTGCCTGCGCCGCTGGTCAAGCAATCCCAGGCTGCCGGCGCACCCGTTTCCCCGATGGTTGTTCAGAAGCCTTCGCAAGATGAGGTTCTATTGGCACCTGCGCCCGTAACGGCAATGCCGGAGCCGCTTCCCTTGTCCATGTCTCCAGATGGCGTTACACCACTAGCGCTAGATGCCGCGCCAAAGGGTGCTCCTGTCATTGATGTGGCTTCGGCACCTGTTTTGGCAGTGCCGCCGTCTGACGCGCCAGTGGTGCAAGTGCCCCCCGGTACAGCGGTGATATCCACCCAGTCATCTGAGCTATTGCAACCTTGGGAAATTATTCGCGGCGGACCGGAAGGGAGTTTTATCACGGGCGTGAGGGAGCTGAGCTTTGTGCGGCCCATTGCCGTCGCTGCGCGCGGGAATGCTCTTTTTGTGATGGATGCTGGTCAGGATATGCTGTTCAGGTATGAGCGCACTACCGGTAAGTTGACGCCCGTCATGAATTTGAATGGTGTGATGACGGGGGACGGGGCGGATATTTATGTTGCTCGTGACCTGTCGTTTTACATCGCTGATACCTTTGGCGCCCGGGTATTGCACTTTAACCGGAACGGTCGCTTACTGCGCACCTTCAGTAATCCGCCGAACATGACACGCCCGGTTTCCGTGACTGTGGACGAGGCGAGCGGACGTGTGTTCGTGGCGGATGGGGTATATGATTATGTGTTGGTATTTAACAGCACGGGCCAGTTGACCGGTTCTATGGGCGGTCGTGGTGGTGATGCTGGGGAATTCCTGAATATTACCGCCATGGCGCAGGGACCTGATGGCTTTTATGTCACGGCGCGCGTTGGGCAGCATATTCAGGTATTGGGGGAGGATGGTCAATACACTTATTCTCTTCCGCAGGAGGGGATAATCTTTCCGACTGCGATTGCCGTTGATCAGGATAACCGTGTGTTTGTCAGCGACTTCAGCGATAGCAGCATCAAAATTTATGAGCAGGGGCGGCTGGTCGCGAGTGTTGGTCAACCTGGCTCCGGTCTCGGTCAATTCAGGCATATCACCGATTTGTGGTTCGATGAGGGGCAGCTTTTTGTTGCTGACAGCCAGAATGGGCGCGTGCAGATCATGCGTGTTGTCCCAGGTGCCAAGGGCGAAAACAATAATTAATGGTGGCCTGTTTGCAGCGTTGTTGTGTTGGTGTAGTGTTGATGGCTTTTGCCCTGTTGACGGGCTGCGCCGAATCGCGCTCGGTATTGCGCTATCAGGCAGAAGGCGCGCAGGTCATTGTGTGGCCCTCTGCCCCGGAGACGCCCCGTTACCGCTATGTTGGCGAGTTGACGGGCGAGGAGAATATAAAGACTGAGGAGGGCGGGGGCATTGGTGTCCTTGGGCTGAAGGGGTTGAAGTGGCTGGTCGGGTTGTTTTCGGACCAGCGCCAGGCCGTGATATTGCAACGTCCGCAGGCGGGTGTGGTGGATGACGGTGGCAGAATTTATGTTACCGATGTCAGCCGCCAGGCAGTTTACGTGTTCGACGAGAAAGCGGGTAAGCTCCATGTATGGGAAATGGCGCTGGACAATACTCGTTTCGAGGCGCCTATTGGTATTGCGCTGGGTGCGAACGGTGAGATTCTGGTGGCCGATTCCTCACTGGGCAGGGTGGTACGCCTTAATAGGGAGGGTGTCCCCGTCGGCAGTTTTGGCAAGGGCGTGTTGAAACACCCAACGGGGTTGGCGCGTGACGCGGCACAGGGCCGAATTTATGTGGCGGATACCCACGAGCATCGGATCAAGGTATTCGATGACGCAGGGAATCTGCTGGACACCTTCGGCAGCGGCGAGCGTCACGAGGGCCAAAATGGGTTTAATTCACCGACTCACCTGACGTTTGCCAATGGCAAGCTGTACGTTGCGGATACGCTGAACGCGCGTATCCAGGTGCTTGCCCCGGACGGCAAGGTGTTGCGCATGTTTGGCCGACGTGGCCTGTTTCTCGGCGACATGACGCGCCCCAAGGGGGTGGCGGTTGATGGTGCCGGCAATGTGTATGTCGTAGAATCTTATTACGATCATTTGCTGGTATTTAATGATGAGGGTGAGCTGTTGTTGCCGATTGGAGGAGGAGGCAGCGGCGTGGGGGAATTTTATTTGCCTGCGGGGGTCTGGACCGATCAGCGCCGGCGGATATATGTCGCGGATATGTTTAATGGGCGTGTCGTGATCTTTGAGTATGTGGGAGGAGGGGCATGACCGTTTTGCCGGGAACAAAGCGGGACAGCCAAAGGCTGCCCGATGGACGAACGCCGTGGAGGGATCACGTCACCAAGCTGCGCGTGGTTGTCGCGATGCTGCTGTGCGCGGGTGGATTGCTGTTGGGTGCCGTGAGCGCCCAAGCCGAGCGCGTGGCCGACATACGCAATACCAAGCATAATTTTTCGTCGACGGTTATACCGGTATTGCCGGAAGGCGTCACGCGCGATGCCTTTGCCACCAATGAGTCGCAGATCTGCGCTTTTTGCCATACTCCTCATGGCGCCACTCTTGCCCCCAGGACCCCGCTGTGGAACCGCAAACTGTCAGGGGCGACCTATATTCCGTATACCTCATCATCCATGGACGCGACCGATATCGGCCAGCCGACTGGCAAGTCCAAGTTGTGCCTCTCCTGCCACGACGGCACATTGGCGCTGGGTTCGGTCAATGTGTTGAATCGTGTTGAAAGACCGATCATTGACTTTACCGGCCCCGGCGTTGGACGGGACGACAAAATTCCCGAGGGACGTGGACGACATACCGGCTACACGCGCCTGCTGGGCACGGATCTGACCAATGACCATCCTATCTCGTTCACCTACGACAGCGCCCAGGCGGCACGCGATGGTGAGCTGTATGATCCGGCGATGGTGGCGCACCTCGGCACCCGCACGCCGGGTGTCAAGCCCACCCTGCCGCTGGAGGACAACAAGGTCGAGTGCGTGAGCTGCCACGACCCGCATCTGCGCGATACGTCCGGCGACAACATCAAGTTCCTGCGCGTCAACCGCCTTCAGCAACAGCCGCCGACTGACAAGCGCTTCAACGAGAAGAGCGACATCATCTGCCTGGGCTGCCACGACAAGGCGGGCTGGGTGGGTTCTGCCCATGCCCATCCGGCGGTGGCTAATGAGCGTTATGCGGATGCGGCGGGCAAGTTGCGTGATTTCCCCAGAAATCTGCCGGTATGGCAGGCGGCGTGTCTGAATTGTCATGATCCGCATACCGTGCAGGGGTCGCGTCGCCTGCTGCGTGAAGGTACGGATGGACCGACGATGGTGGGTGTGGATGGCGCCAAATTCAAGCAGGGTGGCAATCCGGCCATCGAAGAAACCTGCTATGCCTGTCATTCCACGGATGGTGGCACCCTGCAGGGGCAGGGGGTGAAACCGGGTTTCGAGGTGCCGGATATCAAAACCGACTTCACCACCATGGCGCGTCATATGCCGATTTCCAGCCGCGATCAGCCTGCCGGGCGCGAAAGGCATGATATCGGCTCTGGCACCGATGCGCAGGCCAATGGCCCTGGCGGGGGTAAGGATTTCTTCGAATCCCCGGCCAACTTGGGTAAGGCGAGTGCCGTGAACAAGAAGGGCGAGGCGGGTGGTCTGCAAAACCGTCACGCGGAATGCACGGACTGCCATAATCCGCACCGCGTGACCAAAAACCGTATTTTCAACGCCGACACGTCAATTCCCGATACGGAGGGTACGCATAATCACACGGCGGCGCAGATCGCCAATAACCCCGAGCGCCACCACACCAACATCGCTTCCGGTGTGTTGCGCGGCATCACCGGCGTGGAGCCGGGTGGTTGGCCGAGTACCGCATTTGGCAGCGAGCCGACGACCTTCGTGGTCAAGCGCGGCGATCCCGGCGTGGGCGGCAGTACTGATGTAAACGCACCGTATGTGACGCGCGAGTATCAGGTGTGCATGAAGTGTCATTCCAATTACGGTTTCGACAAGCCACCCATGCTGGGGTCTTTTGCCGGGGGGACTCCGCCGGGGACCAATGCGATGATTCAATACACCAACATGGGTATGGAGTACCAGTCACCGGATGACCACAAGGGCGAAGGTACCTCACCCACTCCCAGCGGGGCGTACAAAGGCCCGGTTGCAGGGCAGGGCTACATGGTGGATTTTCAGAGCGATAACCACCGTTCCTGGCATCCGGCATTGAAGGATACGGGACGTACCATCGATGTGAGACAGGTGGACAGCCCGAATATCTGGCGCGAACCTTTCAATGCAGGCGTGGGCATACAGACCATGTATTGCACCGATTGCCATGGTTCAACCACGGCTCCGGGCACCACGGTGCCCGATGGTGGTGAGCAGGGCAATGCGTGGGGGCCGCATGGCTCCAACAGCGACTTCCTCTTGAAAGGCCCTTGGGATGACCAGACCGGTGAGAACAAGCAAGATCACCTGTGTTTCAAGTGCCACAACTATGATTATTACGGCAAAAAATTCCCGCTGGGGCCGATCCAAGATAGTCAGGTGCTCAAGAGTGGTTTTGCCAGAAACCCAAATGATGCGTCAGGTTTCGGCTGTCTGGCTGCCCAGCGTGCCAATCTGCACACTGGGCATGCGCAGGTGGTACAGAATTTCCGTTGTACATATTGCCATGTCGCCGTGCCGCATGGCTGGAAGAACAAAAACTTCCTGGTCAACCTGAATGATGTTGGTTTGGAAGCGGGTCTGCCGGCAGGCACCCAGATGCGCAACAACACCACGGCGCGTTTTTATAATGGACCGTATTACAACGGCTCCGTACTGAAAGTGGTGAATTTCCGGCGCAGTGGTGAGTGGACGCCACAAAACTGCGGGTCTGCGGGTATGCCTGGTAATGGCGCGCGCGGGATCAGTTGGATGAACGGCAGTGGCGGTGAGACGTGTAGCAACTTGCCATGACTCTCAAGGTTCACGCGCTGGGTTCCGTTCGCTTGGCACTGCTCGGCATGCTGCTGCTGGGCATAGGCGCCGCCTTGAGTTACAACAACCCGGTGAGCACCCCGGTGTGGGTGCTGGTGGTGCCCTTGGCGTTTTTGGCGATTAATCTGCTGGCCGCCATCGCCACCAATCCGCGTATCAATCGCCGTGGCGGTTTGTTGGTTTTTCATATCGGCCTGCTTGCCATTATCGTGCTGGCAGGCATCGGACGCTTGACTCATCTGGATGCGCAACTGGAAATTACCGAGGGTAGCGCGTTTTCCCCCCAGGAATTGACCGAGGTGAACAAGGGGCCCTTTCACTTCGGCGCGTTGGATAAAATAGCCTTTGTGCAGGGTTCCTATACTGTGGAATATGCCGCAGGGATGGTGCGTGGCCTTACCCACAGTCAGGTGCTGATGCCGGACGAGCGCGGCAGATTGGTGACCAGGGTGGTGGGCGATGACCGTCCCCTGGTGCTGGAGGGATACCGCTTTTACACCACGTTCAACAAGGGCTTCGCCCCGGTGCTGACGTGGTTGCCTGATCCGGCAATCGCTCCCGGCATTGCCCTACCTTCGATGCACACGGATGTGCGAGTGCCGCAGGCGCAGGATGTGCAGGAACGGCCTGCATCCATGCAGTCGTCGGCGCCGACTGGGGCTATCACCGGTACAGTACACATGCCCTCTTACCCACTTTTTGAATATAAACAGGATAGCGCCTGGACGCCGCCAGGCGGTAAGGAGATCAAGCTTTGGTTACGCCTCAAGACCGGATTGCGCGAGGATGCGCCCTGGGTGTTGGACGGTAAAGGCGCCAGCGGGGTGCTGGTGGTCAATGCGGGTGCGCGGCGGGTTGAATTACAGCCGGGAGAGACGGTCCAACTGGAAGGCGGAAGACTGCGCTTTGAGCGTTTGACAAGCTGGATGGGCTATAAGGTGTTTTATGATCCCACCCTGCATTGGTTGTTTGTCTCGGCGATGGTGGCGATAATAGGCTTGGGCACACACTTTTGGAGCAGGTTCGGTGTTCGACTACCGCACGCTCCTGCGCCATCAACAGGGGCGGGCTTGAAAGCCACCCCCGCATCAGAGATTTCCGGCGGGAGGGGTTATGAGTGACGCCATTGAAAATTTCATCGGCCCAGCCACGGAGCTTCCCTGGCTATGGGCTGGTCTTGCTGCCTATGCACTGGCCACCTTTATTGCCGTAGCGGGAGTGATCAGAACGCAAGGGCGTGCGGTCGGCGCAATGGCGGTGAGCCGTTCGCATGAAAAGCTGGTGTTGATGATCGTGGCGACGGGTGTAGCGTTAATCGCTATAGCGCTGGCGGAGCGTTGGGTGCGCATCGGGCATGGCCCGTTCGTCAATCTGTTCGAATTGCTGATGAGCCAGTTGTTCAGTCTGGGGCTGGTGTTTACGATCGTTTATTGGCGCATGCCGGTATTGCGGCCCAGTGCCGTGGTGGCGCTGCCGCTGATGGGGGTGCTGGGGGGCTGGGTGTTGGCGTTACAGCCGATTGATACGCCGCTGCCTCCCACCTATCACAACGACTGGTTATGGGCGCATGTGGGGCTGGGCAAGATTTTTCTGGCATTGAGTTTGATGGGCACGGGGCTGGCCGGTGTGATTTTGCTGCGCCACACCCGGCGCTTTGCCGCGTGGTTTCGCCAGATGCCCGCTGACGAAGTGCTTGATGGTCTGGCGTGGCGCTTCATGCTGCTCGCGTTCATCTTTCACAGTTTGATGCTCACCGCAGGTGCGGTATGGGCGCAGGATGCGTGGGGGCGGTATTGGGCGTGGGATGCGCTGGAGACGTCATCGTTTCTGAACTGGCTGCTGCTCGGCGCAAGCATCCACGCGCGCCTGACGTATCGCATTCCAATCCGTGTTGGAGCGATTGCTATCATCGCCGTCTTCATCTTTGCCTTCATCACCTATTTCGGCACACCGTTTTACAGCGAAGCCGCGCATAAGGGCGTGATATGAACTCTGTTGCGCTTAAAAATGATCCGATTGAGGTCGCCACGTCCCTTGTTTCGCTGTTGTTGGTAATGGGGATAGTGGCCCTTATTGCGGGCGTGACACGCAATCCTTCCTTCGTGCCGCCGATGAAAATAAGCGAGACGCAAGTAGTTGCCGATCCCAAAAAGGATCCGCGACTGCACGCAAAGCAGGCGCGCATGAACCAGATCAAAACGCGCTTTGAGCAAGCGGTGGTGATGCTGCATGCAAAACAGTATGAACACGCCGCCACTGCCTTGCACCGTGTACTGGAGCTTTCACCCAATCTGGTTGATGCCCACGTCAATATGGGTTTCGCCTTGTTCGGGTTGAAGCGTTACAAGGAGGCCGAGAGCTTTTTCAACACGGCGACCAATTTGCGCCCCTATCAGGCCAATGCCTACTGGGGCCTTGCCGTTACACTGGAGGAAATGGGTGACTTGCGGGGGGCGTTGGGCGCGATGCGTACCTATATCCATCTTTCCCCCCCGGAAGATCCACTGGTGCGTAAGGCGCGCGCGGCGTTGGGGGAATGGGAATACGCGCTGGCGCGCGGGCCATTGCCCAAGGACGAGGCCGACTTCCTCGCCAGAAAAGGCAAGGAATGGACGGATCGCAACAGCCCTGCGGTGGACATGCCCGCGCGGCAACAGAAAAGTTCACCCATCGAAGTTGGGCCGACACCATAAAAAATGGAGGAATTATGGTGAACTATTAAGAAGTAGTCTTCTTCCATTGTCCAAATAAAAAATAGGGCAGTAATTATTAAATGAGTGTAGGGTGCGTTCCACGCACCACATAAAGATAAACGGTGCGCGTGGCGCACCCTACTCCAAATTCTCAGGAAGCCCAAGATGAGTCAAACATCCCCCTCCATCGCCGATAGCATCAGTTGGTCGTTGGTGTGTTATTCCGGTGATGAGCAAATCGGCGCTGTATCGGTTATCAGGCATGATGGCGCGGCGGGAAAAACAACGGTAAAAACGTTGGACACAGAAACATCGGGTGATCCTGGCTCACACCCCGTTTTTATTAACACTACCCAAGACGATCAGGCGGCGATGCTTGACCCTGTGAGCAAGCGGATTTATGTCCAGGATACCTTCCCGGCCATGGCCCGACCTGATCACATGTATCGTGATGTCGACAAGGCGCAGCTTTGGTTGGGCAACGATGGTGACAAAGACACGGGTAATGATGTGCTCAATTGTGGCGAGAACGGCTCCTCCGTCACGGTGATCCAGAATGACATTCAGGCAGGCAAGCCGGATGTTCCGGCCAAGGTGTTGAAGACGCTTTGCGTGGGTCGAGGTCATCATGTGACAACGTTTACCTTTCCATCCGGTTCGGCACCCGCAACGCCGCTGCGTGCTTTTGTCAGTAACTTGATGGACGGCACGATATCCGTGGTGGGTAATGATCCCGCCGATGCCGCCACATATCTCAAGGTGATCGCCACCATCAATCTGTGCGAACCGGCGCTGGAAAAGAATGGGATCACCGGTGTGCCGAACAACGCCGCGCCGCACGGCATGGTGTATTCACCGCTGACCGGCAAGGTCTACAACATGAATAACGGCTACGGCACTATCGCGGTGATCGACCCGCTGACCCATAGCGTCGAGGATTCGATTTACGTCGGCACCAGCACCAATGCACTGCTAAGCCCGGATGGTCGATTCATTATCTGCAAGGGCGCAGACCGTAAGAGCGATGAGAACCATGTGATCGGCAAAATCACCGTGCTGGATGTGGTGACCAAGGCCGTGTCCGAGACGCTGGATTTGAACGATGTCTATCCGAGTGTCTACCGCTTCTCCGCCGACGGCAAGAAGCTCTATTTGACCACCGCCTCCACCGGCAACAAGACGCAGAAGGCGAACCTTAAAATGAACGCGCTGCTGGTATTCGACAGCTCCGCGCTGCCGATGCTGCGGCTGAGCAAGGAAGTCGTCGTCGGCGTGGCCGACTGCGGGCGGCGCCCCATCGCGTTTCTGGAACAGGATGGCGTGTTCACGCGCACCTTTGTCTCTAATCCCACCGAAGGCACTCTCTCCGTCCTGGACGGCGATGAGCAGGTGTTGGAAACAGTGACCGTATCAGCTCAGCCGGTGCCCGCCCTGCATTTCTATAGCGATGAGGGAAGATTGCTCGGCGCGTGATGTTAAGGAAGCCTCATTTTGCCCTGGTTGCAGCGATACGTTTCCCGTTACAGCCGTCCCAGTGGCGCTGGCGCCTAAGATACATGCCCACCGCTAACAGATAGAGCAGAAATACAGGGTCAAGCGCGCCACCACCACCGCTGGTCGATGTGGGCGCCGTAACGGTGCTGGCACTCTCTGCGCGACCGAGTTGGCCGGGGTCTTTAACTACACGGTTGGCGAGGCCGTCGTCATCATTGGGGCCGCCGTCTTGCAGCGTGAGCTGGATACAGTAATGACCTGTCGTCAGGCCCGGGGTGAAGGCCGGGTCGCCGGGCGGCGGGCATTCGCCGGGGGTGCCGGGGGCTGAGGCGAGTGCGTTGTTGGCGTCAATCACGAAATCGCGCCAGCCGCTCACGGGACTGTATTTGCGGTAACGGGCGCCGCTGGGAATCGGCGCCAGTTGCGGGATCACCACGCGCACCGATTGCCCGGCCTGTGGCAATTGCGCAACCTCGAAATCAAAGTAGCCGCCGCTGTTGGGCACGGTATCTTGCGCTGAAGCGCTGCCGGCTTGGCTTTCACCACCGCCGTAGGCCGCAATTTCTGCCACGCTGACCTGGGCACCATCGGCCCCTGCCGCAAAGGCGACGGCACCGAGGCGCAGCAATAACCCCGGGTCGGTGCGCATGATGTAACCCGCCGTTGCCCGCATCAGCGCCAATTCATGGCTGCCCAGCGCGGCGATATCCAGATAATCGGGGATACCGTCACGGTCGCTGTCTTTAAAGGATTCGATATTGTCTGTGATGCCGTCGTTGTCGCTGTCCACGGCGTTCGACAAGACCGGCGCAGCGTAGGTGACTTCCAGCAGCATATCCACTGGCGTCGCCAGCGGCGGCGAGCCGTTGTCGGTGACGGTGAGCCGCACGTTGTAAAAGCCCACCGTCAGCGCGCCGGGATTGAAGACGAAGGTGGCGGGATTGCCGTCGTTGATGTCGATCAAAGCCGCATTGCTCGAACTCCAGTTATAGCTATGAGTATCGCCGGGATTCGGATCGCTGACATTCGCCGTTACCTTGACCTGGCCGCTGCCGGTCACGATCAGGCGCGTCTCCACGCTGTTTTGCGTCGGCGCCAGCGCCACCAGCGGAGCACCGTTACTCTCCATGATGGTTATGCTGTGAGTGGTGCGCGTACCGGTCGTGGCGTTGACGGGCGTCCCCAGGGTAAACACGATGGTTTCCGCAGGCTCGGCCATGGCATCGCTCACCACATTGAAGGTGATGCTGCCGGTTGTCCCGGCATTGATCACGATATTGCCGTTGGCGGCATTATGGTCGACCGGGTTGGTGGCTGTTCCGCTCACGGTGTAGGGAATGGTTACCGGATAGGCGCTTGCCGCTTCGCTTAAAATCGCAGTCACGGTGACGGTGGCACCCTCGGCCACGCGTTGATCGAGAGTGAAGTTTACTGTGGGACTACGGGGTAGCTCGTCGTCACTGATGAGAACAGTGGCGGCGCCGGGCTTGTCAACAATATAGTCGGTGGCCCCGGCCAGTGTCATGATAATGCTCTCATCGGCTTCGGCCACGGTATCCTGGATGGGGCTTACCATGACGATGGCGCTGGTGCTGCCGGCGGGGATGGTGACAGTGCCGGTCAGGGGGTAGTAATCCACGCCGCGCGCGGCCGTGCCGCTCGTGCTATAAAAGACGGTGAGCGCCGCTGCCGTCGAGCCGACACGCGTTACTGTAAAGATGCCGGGAGAGATTGCGCTTTCCGCTACCCGTGCCTGCGTTGCCACCACAGACACGTTGGTCAGGGAATCGTCGTCGCGATTGGTAGCCGCCACATCTGCCACCGCCATGCCGTTGTATTGCGCATCAGCGCTGATCGCTGCGGAAGTAGTGATATTGTAAACAATGTTGCCATCGGTCAGCGTGTCATCAACGCCCACTACTGTAACTGTCTGCATCTGGCTCCAATTGGCTGCGGTAAAGGTCACGGAACTGGGGGTAACCAGGCCTTCGGTGCTGTCAGTGCTGGCGAGATTGACCGTTACATCTGCGGCCGGTTGGCTGCCCAGCCCGATATAGAACTGCGCCGTTCCGCCACTTTCTGTGGTAACCAGGTCAGAGCTGGGCCATACGGTGACTGCGGCGGTGTCGTTGTCGGCGAGGGTGGCCGTGGCGTTGCCGGTTCCGCCCACGGAATACCCCGCAGTGGCGTTTAAGGTCACCACCACCGTCTCATCGGATTCATCAATACCGTCATTGATGGGGACGATGGGAACAGTGACGCTGGCGCTGCCCGCAGGTATGACCGCGCTACCGCTCAACACCGTGTAATCAACACCGGCCGTCGTCGTGCCGCCCACACTATAGGAAACCGTGAGATCGGCTGTAATCTCGCCGTTGCGGCTGAAAATAAGGCTGCCGGGGCTGCCTTCGCTGCCATTAACAGAGGTCACCGTCACTGTTTGAGGTACTTCGTTATCGAGATTGGTAACCGCAACATCGAAGGGATCCAGGCCGTTGTAGGCGCTGTCGGTGCTGATCGCCGGGGCCAGTTGCACGGTGTAGGCGATGAGTCCGTCCACCAACGCATCGTTGGCGCCGGTCACCGTCACCGTCCTAGGCTGATTCCAGTTGGTCGCATCGAAGACCAACTGGGCAGGCGAAACCGTGCCTTCCGCCGTGTTAGAGCTGGAGAGGTTTATTGTGACTGTTGCAGATGGCGGAGCGGTCAGAACAACAGTGAAGGTGCCGGTGCCGCCCGATTCCGTGGTGGTCAGCCCCGCTGTGGGCGTGACAGTAAACCCCGGTGTTTGTGCCGCGCTCCGCAAAACAAACACCGCCCCTTCGTCAGTCTGGCCGTTGTCAAGTGCGCTCGCCGCTATGTAGAGATCAGCGCGACCATCGCCGTTGACATCGCCGATTTTGCCCACATCGCCACCGAAGTTCGCAAAAAGATCGCTCCCCTGGTAGTTGTACCGCCAGCCGGGCGCCGCCGCCACACCGGTAGCAGATCCGAAATAGATGAACGCTGTGCCACTGTTGGAAGTCGACGCCGTGACTATCACATCCTCAAAACCGTCATTGTCGACATCCCCCGCGCCGCTCACTTGGGTTCCGAAAGTGGAGTAGGCGATATTGCCTTCCAGCATTCGGTCGCTCTCCGTGGCAACACGCACGATGCCGTCGCCCGCGCTTGCGGTCCGCAAACCGGTGGCGGAACCATGGAACACAAAGGCCGCCCCTTCATACGTTTGTCCATTGGTGTATTGGTAGGCGCCAACGATGATGTCGTCAAAGGTATCGCCGTTCACGCGACCGGCGTTAGCCACCGACATGCCAAAATAAGAATTTGCGTTGTCGCTTTCTGCCCTCCAGTTCGCATCGGAGGGGTAGGCGATTTTATCGCCGCCTGCATCGTTAAACCCGGTCGCCGAACCGTAAAAGGCATAAACCCGCCCTTCGTTACTTTGGCCATTAGCCTGATACCTTATGCCGATTATGAGATCGGCATAAGCATCGCCGTTGACGTTTGCCGTTGCCAGGCCACGGAACCAACCCATGCCGCTGTAGGCGTAGTTGCTCTCGAACATCCAGCCGGCGTCACTGAGCTGTGCTGTGCCTACACCCGCAGTGGCGGGTAAACCAGCCGCAGAATTGAAGAAGACATAGATGCGCCCTTCATCGGTCTGATCGACATTATAGTCGGGCGTCGCCACGGCGAGGTCACGGTAACCGTTCCCATCGAAGTCGCCGCTGACTATGCTGGAACCAAACGCGGACCACATCTGATTACCGATTGCGCGCCACGCCGCGTCGGAGGGAACACCTTTGCCGTCGCCGTTGGCGTCGGGCAATCCGCCCGCACTGCCATAGAAAATGTAAACAGCGCCTGTGTTGCTGTTATGACTCGGGGCGCCGACGGCGATCTCGTCGCATCCGTCACCGTTCAAATCGCCTATCCCGGCGACTCGGTTACCGAAGCCGGTGCTTGTGGTGGTATCCTGCGCATACCAGCTTGGCGTGCTGGCATACCCCGTGGCCGAGCCGTAGTACACATAGACTTCGCCAGGATTGCGATTCGCGCCGACGATCAGATCGGGGCGCCCATCGCAGTTAACATCGGCCGTGCTTACCATGGTGCCGAATTGGACGTTGGCGACGTTTCTCTCAAGTTGAAGGGTAGCGAACTCGTTGTCGTTGTTGCTCAATGCCATGTTGGCGGCATTGACACCGTTGTAATTCGGATCGGCGCTAACCGCTGCTGCGGTGATGAGGCTGTAGCTTTTCGTGCCGTCAATCAGCCGGTCATCAATGCCCTTAACGGTAAATTGCACGCTACGGATGCCGCCCGGGTTGAAGGTGATGGAGCTTGGGCTGGGAACCCCTTCCGCCGGGTCACTGCTGGAGAGGGCGACAGTTACGGCGGCGGTGGGATTGGCGCCAATGCTAAGGGTAAAGGAGGCCTGCCCGCCATTCTCGTTGGTGATCTGCTCAGAGGTGGACATGATGTTGATGGTATAACCGTCATTGTCCTGATTGGTCATGGCAATGTCACTGGGGTTGGCGCCGTTGAAGTTCGGATCAGTGCTGGAGAATGCCGAAGTGACAATGTTGTAGGCGATGTTGCCATCCACAATGGCATCATTTATGCCAAAAATGGTGCCCGACTGCGGCTGATTCCAGTTGTCTGCATCGAAAGTCATCGAGGAAGAGGAAGGGCTGACGAAGCCCTCGGTGGTATCGCCACTGGAGAACATGAGCGTAACCGGCGCGCTGGGCTGGCTGGTGAGTCTCACGGTAAACGGCGCAAAACCACCGGATTCGCTGGTCACCAGGCCATACGGTGCAGCCACCGTGATGTTTGCGGTATTGGTGTCATTGTTGGTGACGGCGACATCGACAATATTGATTCCGGAGTATTTGGGGTCGGCGCTGACTGCCGCCGCAGTGATGATCGTGTACACGATGTTACCGTCGATCACCACGTCGGCCACACCAGTTGCAGTGACGGTTTGCGGCGTACTCCAGTTGCTTGCCGTAAAGGTGAGTCCGGCGGGACTCACCGTACCCTCGCTGGTATCGCTACTGGAAAGGGCAATGTTCACGTCGGCCGTGGGTTGTGTATCCAAGCGCACGGTAAAAGTGGCGTTGCCGCCGGCTTCGGTAGTCACTAGCCCCGAGCCGGGATTGACGGTGATGCCGGCGGTATCGTTATCGGTATTGGTGACGGTGACATCGGCGGGATTGATGTCGTCGAAGGCGGGGTCGGCGCTGACCGTGGCGGCTGTGACGATGCTGTAGGCAATGTCATCGTCATCCAGATCATCGTTTTGCCCTGTCACGGTAACGGTTTGCGGCGTGTTCCAGTTGCCGGGAGTAAAGGTCAGGGACGACGGCGAGACACTGCCCTCGGTGGGATCCGAGCTGCGCAACGAAAAGGTGACATTTGCACTGGGCGCACCGGTGAGCACGACGTTGAAAGTCGCCGTACCGCCCGCCTCGGTGGTAGTCAGGCCGTTGACCGGTGTGACCGAAACGCTGGCGCCGCTGGACGGGGTGGCATAGACCATGGTGAGATCGGAGAGTACGGGCGTAACGCTACCGTCGGAAACCAGTATCACCTTGTATTGAATCCACTGATCGCTCACACCGTCCCGCAACACGCCCGGGACGGCGGTGCAGGTAACGATGTTACCGGCGACACCGCATCCGCCGCCGTGGGTATTGGTCGAATCCCAGTAACTGTTGGTGCTGCCGTCGGGGCCCACCCAACCGCCCCAGGCGCCGGGTACGCCAGTGTTGTTGGGCGCACTGCGAACCTGGATCCGAACCCCCGACCCGGCAGGCAGACTCTGCGCCCAGGTCAGACCGTCGAAGAGATTGCCGAGATCGGTAGTGTTGTAGGCCGAGGAGGTCAGCGTTGCCAGGGTGGCGTAGCGTGAGAAGTTGAGCGTAACGTCTTGCAGCACCGGGGTCACCGTGTTATCCGGGGTGGACAGATTGGCTCGGTATTGAAAATAGCGGTTGGTACCCAGACTGGAAATATTGCCGCCATTGGCGATGCCAGGTTGCCATGCTGTCCAGGAACCGTCTGGGAGCGGCGTGTTGCCCGTGCGCGCATCGACGCTGATGCCAGTGCCGACGGGAAGGCTGGTCGTATAGGCGAGTGTCGTGTACCCCAGATGCGCTCCTGCGTCCAGGACTGCGGAGGTGTAGATGCCGCTGGTCGCATAGCTGCCCAGCGTGATGACCGCGAGATCGCCGTTGGCTGCATAGGCGTAACGCCCGGCCGCAAAGGCGCTTGCCACACTGGTTTCGCGGCTCGCCACCAACGTGGGCGCGGCAGGATCGGAGATGTTAATGATCCTGAGGGCGCCGTCGGCGACATAGGCATAACTGCCCTGTACATAGACATCACTGCCTGTGGTGACATCACGGGAACTTCCCACCAACACCGGCGCGGCGGGGTTGGCAATGTTCAATATCTTTAATCCCGCTCCCGTGACATAGGCATGGTTTCCGACAACGAAGACGCCTTTTGCCGTGCCGGGATATGTTGTCAGCAGGGCGGGCGCCGCCGGATTGCTGACATCGAATATTGCCAACCCCGATGTGCCGTCGGCCAGATAGGCGTAATTACCCGACACGAAAACGCGCTCGGCCGTGCCTGGGCTATCATAACTGCCCGCGAATACCGGAGTGAGCGGATTGGAGACATTGATAATCTGCAAACCGCCCGTCGAATCCGCGACATAGGCATGGTTTCCCGCCACAAAAACCCCCAGCGACCAGCCTGGTGTATTGTAAGCACCACGGTTAACCGGCGCCGCTGGATTGGTAACATCGACAATCGCCAGGCCTACGCCCGCAGCGGCCACATAGGCGTAGTTGCCGGCGACAAACACATCCATCACACGGTCGCCGAGCGATGCCTCGGCTACTTGCACTGGCGCCGCCGGGTTGGCGATATTGACGATGCGCATGCGTGAAGACGAGTTGCCCGAATCGTCCGCCAGATAGGCGTAGTTTCCCGCCACATGGAGATTGCCGGAATAAAACGGTGTAATTAAAT
Source organism: uncultured Gammaproteobacteria bacterium (assembly GCA_947085925.1). Lineage (GTDB taxonomy): Bacteria > Pseudomonadota > Gammaproteobacteria > Ga007554 > LNEJ01. The sequence continues at coordinate 17,451 of CAMTYI010000121.1, read as the reverse complement.
TGGCCGTCGAAGGATTGAAGTTGAGCTTCAAACCCACGCCGTCATCATTGCCCGTGTTCATGACTTCCGCACCCGAACCCAGCGGATAGTTGTCATAGTTGATCGTAATCTGCGTCAATGACGCCGTCACCGCAGTATTGGTGGTAGCGAAGTTGGCGCGGTATTGCACATAGCGCCGCTTTCCGAGCGCAGAGATATCGGCACCCGAGGCAACGCTCGTCTGCCACGCTGTCCAGGTTCCATCAGGCGCAGCGCTGTCGCCGGCGCGCACATCAATGGTAAGTGTGGTATTGGCGGGTATGGCCGCAGTGTAATCCAGCGTGCTGAAGCCGTTATGTGAAACCGTATCAATGACCGGAGATGTCAGCGTGCCAGGCGCGCCACTGTATGTGATGGCGCCACTGTCCCGATAGGCGAATAAGATTCCATTATCTGAGCCCAACACAACATCGAAATCACCGTCATTGTCCAGATCAGCAAAGGCTGGCGCGGCACCAAAGCCGACATCAGGGTTATTCCAGGAGGGCTTGGCCGTCCACGCCGGTGCCGCGCTGGTGCCGGTGTTTTCATAGGCGATGGCAATTCCGTTGAACTCCCCTATCAATAAATCCTGGTCGCCATCGCGATCTACATCCGCCAGTGCCGGGGCTGAATAGGTGCCGATATCAGGAGTATTCCACGCAGGTCTGGCCGTCCACACCGGTGCGGAGGCGCTGCCGGTGTTTTGATAGCCATAACCGATGCCGTTGATGGCGCCAACTATTAAATCGAAATCACCGTCGCCATCCAGATCAGCCACTGCGGGCACCGCTTTGTCGCTGATATCGGGAGTATTCCAGGCTGGCTTGGCCGTCCACACTGGTGCCGTCTTACTGCCGGTATTTTCGTATCCATAGGCGATACCATTGAGTTCGCCGAGCAGCAAATCGTAATCGCCATCGTTATCCAGATCGGCCAATGCCGGAGCCGCATAGAAACTGACATCGGGTGTGTTCCAAAGGGTGTTGGCTGCCCACACCGGAGCCGCATTAGTGCCGGTATTTTCATATCCATAGGCGATACCATTGTATTCACCGAGCAGCAAATCGTAATCGCCATCGTTGTCCAGATCGGCCACCGCCGGAGCAGAGTAAATTCCTGGATCGGGATTATTGCCAAGAGGATTGGTTGCCAGCCATTGCGGCGTATGAGCGGAAATGGCGAGTCGCGCTGTGCCGCCTGAAATGGAGACACTGCTCAGTGCGGCGCCGCGCGAAAAATCCAGGTCGGAGGTATGGGTGCGTGACGAATTCCTGGTCAGCATGAAATCGGAGGCCGAAGTCTGAGTGATGGAATTGATCACCGTACCGAACTGTAGATCGGCTCCGCCATTGACGACAGCGAAATTCCCGTCCTTGCTGCTATAGGCCGTCCAACTCGTTTGGTTCCCGGGATGAACGGCAACACACTCGCTACCTGTCCAGGTGCCGCCCAGAGAAGTACAAGCACCGGCATCTGCCGCTACCCCACCGCTCCAATTGACCTGCACGAAGGTCGCGGCCAAGACTATTCCGAACAATGGCAATGCCACCAGCACCCACAACGTGCGACGGGAAACTGAGCGCGCAAAAAGGCGAAGGCGGCCGTAAAGAGCGCGAATGAAATTTGTTTCGCTCACAAACGAGAAGAGGTCCCGCTTCGCCATCACTAGGTACCTTTATCCTAAAGGCCCTCCCTGGCAATGATAGATGCACTCGGTTTTTAACTTCGATGTGAAACCTGAAATAGCAGGATGTCCTTAATCCTGAAGTCCACGGGTGTACCTAATGTAATCGGCCACAACTTGACATACTTTAGTTTTTTAACTCCCCTGCCGATATCCCTGCTGTGACAACTGTTATTGCCACCCGTCTCCGAGGCTCACCGGGCAACCACCAGGCCCCCTAGGACACTAAAAATGAAAAATAAAGATAATTTTTTTGCACTCACAATGGTTTTGGTGGCGCTGGGATTTACGCCGCAGGCCGAAGCGGAGTTTGCACTCAATTTCCAGCCCATAGGATCAGGAGTGATGTCGACGACTTCCGTGCGTGGCGGCAGCAGCTTCGGTGGGCAGACGCCTTTTTTGGTAGATGGGAGTCTGAATATGCCGGAAATAGTATTCGACCCCACCACAGGTCTCAATTACTACCACATGATCGTCGGCAGCCCGGCCGAAGGTTTTGTGCAGGAGAGTTTTATACAAGTCAGCGTAATTCCGGGCACCATCCTGGCTTGTGTTGGGAACACCTGCCGCACCGACCTCAATAACATGGACCCGCTGGGAGGCAGCGGTTTGTACTACACCGGCAATGCAGCCGCCAACCCTCGTGGCACCATCATCCGGCAGATTCTGTCGGATGGCGAAATCACAATTGAGTTTCTCAAGGATAAATACAATCGCAAACCACTCATTACCCAAACAATCATGACCCCCGACATCGTCTCCACGTTCAAGATCGACATGCGTAACAGCACCTATGACGACAAAAATACGCCAGGAGTGGTCTCCAACACCTTCTCATTTACTGATCCCGGTACTAATCCCAGTCTCGGATCATTCGATATGGCACGGGACGGGCAAAAGACAAATATCACCGCAGGCCGCTACACCTATACCAATGGCACGGGAAACGGCGGCTCCCAGGGCACCTATAATTATGTGGAGGGCGGGGCAGTTTTTGATGCTGACTGGACCATTTACATGGACAAGCTGGACTCGCGTAATATCTGGTCATACCCGCAATACCAGCCGCAATAACGCATTTTCACCGAGCTTATCCTTCCATCTATAAATCATTAAGGTATAACAGGGATGTTCAAGAAATTGCGGATAACGCTTCTGCTCGTGCTGTTGTTGTTCGTTGCCGGGAATGCCTGGGTGAACAAGGTGCGCACCACAACATGGGATCGGCCTTTGTGGGTGGTGGTTTATCCTATCAACGGCGATGCGAGTGCCACATCGTCGCGCTACATCGGTCAGTTGCGCCAGGACACCTTTCAGTCCATTGAAGAATTCATGGCGCACGAGGCGGCGCGCCATTCCTTAAAACTCGCAAATCCCGTCACCATAAAATTGGCACCAGAGGTTGCCGTCTTGCCGCCTCAGCCACCACGCAACGGCAATATGCTCGGTATCATGTGGTGGAGCCTGAAAATGCGTTACTGGGCGTTTCACGCCGATAACTATGACGGCCCTGCGCCGGACATCCGCATGTTTGTGGTGTATTACGACCCCGCCACTCACGACGTTCTTAAACATTCTTTCGGTCTGGAAAAGGCCTTGGTCGGTGTGGTGAACGCCTATGCCGACAACAAAATGGCATCGAGAAATAACGTGGTTATCGCCCATGAATTTCTGCATACCGTGGGCGCCACGGACAAATACGACATGGGCACCAACCAGCCGGTCTTCCCCGATGGCTATGCCGTCCCGGCTCAACAGCCACGTTTTCCGCAGCAGGACGCGGAAATTATGGGGGGGAGGATTCCACTGTCAGAGATGAAGGCAGAAATGCCGCCGGGCCTGAATCGTGCTGTTATTGGTGGAAAAACTGCTGGAGAGATTAAATGGATTGATGTGGAATAACGGCGGAGCCGTAGGTTGGTGCTGAGCCTGCGAAGCCCAACATCTAACTTGCAGGTAATGTTTTTCAGTCAGTTTCCAGAGAAACAAACGGGGGCAGGTTTGGACTAGGCACGCTCCGTGCGGCGGCCACTTGCGACTGCTTGGTCAATGTCCCCAGGTCTGCCATGTACCCCTGAATCTTGCTGCGCAACCGCTGTTTTTGCGGCGGGGTCAATATTGTGTAGATATTTGCAATCATTCCGTTGGCGGCATTTTGCAGATCATTGATAATTTTTTGTTGATCCGGTGTGCGGGTATTTTCCGGTGTGGAGATCCACAGGCCGATGAAAGAGGCGATTTTTTCGGTGCCCTCATTGTTGTTTATGAGTTTGATGAGTTTCCCTTGATTGTTTTCCCGGTTTTGCATGAATGCCGGGGCGGCGAAGGGGAGTTGGCGGCTCATTAGGGTGATTTTTTCTTCCTGTTCGTCGGATAGATTTCCCGTGAAATCTTCGATGAAGTCGATGGTTTTTTCGGCGCGTCTGTTCAATTGCTCGTCGCGGCTTCCTTGTAGTGATTCCTCTTTCAGTTTTTCATTTTCTTCTTTCAGGGTTTGCTCAAATTCCTGAATCTGGGGTTTGTTCAGATTTGCCAGTATATGGGCCGTAGGTTGGATTGTAGGCTTCAGTGTCATGCGATAGAGGCCGCGCAATTCGTTGCTGAGTATGGAAATTTGCTCTTTTTCCATGCTGCCATTTTGGAGGGTTTGATCGATTTTTTTGAGAAATCTGATGTATTCCGGAAGCATGTCGCGGCGATGCCAGTTCATGAAAACACCGACCTCGCGTTGGATTTTTTCTTTTTGCGCGGTGTTGAACGAGGTGTAGTTGTTGATTTTATAGCGCAGATACCAATCGGCGTTGTTGTAACCTGTGGCTACCATGCTGCAACCGGCAACAGAAATCGCCAGTAGCAGGGTGATGCTGGTCAGTAGCAGTTTTGACATAAAGCACCCGCCTGGTGCGTAACCTTGGTGTTCACCCTTGTTATGACGAAAAAAGAGGATGGAAGTTTCATACGCTACGCTCGGCTCGGCGCGCACTGCTTCGTACAGCTCCTGATCCACCCCGAAACGTGCTTCCCATTCCCCCAATCCTTGTTCCAGCGAGGGGGCGCCCTACACCCTGGGTTCGATTAAGCAGCGACCTTCGATGTGCGCGTAGCATCGCCGCGCCCGGCCAGGAGTCCAGCTACCGAAATATCTTCGTCCAGCTCGTCCCAATGGATGCCGGTAATCGACAGCTCATATTTTTGGCGCTGTTCCGGCTTGGCATGCAACAGTCGGGGGAACCACGCTAATGGAATGCCGAGTGTGCGGCCATCCGACAATTCGACCCACATGATGTTATCGTCAAATCGCACTGCTTTAGCCGAAGTGTTCATTCCATACCCTCTCAATAAGCGCCGCATTCTGTTCAACCACTTCTAACAATTCACGCAATGTTCGGGCATCAAAACCATTGCTGTCATCCAACTGTACCGTCGGGCGCAGCCAGAACTTTGCCTCGTCCTCACCACTACGAACATGCACATGTACCGGCTCTCTCGGGTTCCCTTCGTTCGAGTAGAAAAAGAACCGAAAACCCTTGTAACGAAAGATGACTGGCATTCTGCTCCTTATTCTATGTGGTCATTTCCCGCTGCTGGGCGACCTGGTCATTCTTTTCGGTCTCTGCCGCCTAGGCGTGAGCATGGTCGGGCTGGGCGCATGACTGCTGTTTCAATTCATTCGGAAATATAACATTTACTATATTTTCTGCAAGATAAAGCTTAAGCAAGCATGGAGGAAGTGATAGCGTGCTCCGGGCTTGCTGAATGACTCTGAGGCCCCTATATTCTAAACGCGGCTCGTAAATGCCTGCGGTGACCATCTATCGGCAACTGCCTGAGTAACCGGCATTCCTGCCCGGATTTTGGCCGCCACTGCCTGCACGGCGGGCCGTAGCTTCTTTTCGTCAACTTTTTCCTTGCTGTAATAGAGTTGTTGCACGGCGCGCACTGTTTCGCGCAGTTCCTGATCCACTCCGAAACGTGCTTCCCACTCCCCCAGTCCTTGTTCCAGCGAGGGGGCGCCGAAGGCGTCGAGCAGGATGGCCTGAAGAGGGTGTTCGGCGTGGAATGTCTTCGTTGCGCCGGGTATCTCTTTAAGCACGGACTTTTTTGGTGGCAAGGCGCGCCGTGCGCGTAGCCATAACCCCAGCGTGGCAAGCCATAATACGGCAAAGGTCAGTGCTGTGATCTGCCATATTAGTGAGGATGCTTCATAATTTTCCGTGGCATTGCGTGAGACAGAAACATGAGCAGTTACAGCCGGTGTGGCAGGTTTTGGACCGCTTTTGACAATCAGAGTTTGCCCCGCTGATTCGGCAGTATCCATCACGCCGCGTTGTGGGTCGAAATAGGGCAAGCGTATCGGCGGCAGGCGGAAATTCCCGGCGGCCAGTGGGGTGACGGATATTATGTAGGTGGTGACATTAGTCAGGCCATCAGCGGTTTCGTCTGTCCGCCTTTGGGCGTTGTCCTGGTAGAGTTTTACATTGGCCGGAGCGGTTAGCCCTGGCAGTGTGCTGGGCAGGGCATTGACGCCGACGGGGGCGCGCAGGGTGATGCTCCACGAAGTCAGGCTGTTCACATCCGGCAGGGCGGTGAGTGGGGACTGGCTGATTTCCGGTTTGCCGACCAGGATGTCAGCGGGTATGCCCGTCGGCAGTGTCTTGACCTGTAGCCGATGCTGTCCGCCGGGAAGACGTAGGCGGCGGCCATTGGTGGTGACAGCCCATACATCGGGCAGGCGCACCGTGAGATCGCCGCTCTGCGCAGGGAAGATCGCCCAGGCGATGCGCTGCACGTTGTAATTTATGCCCGCGACCTGTTCTTTGCGCTCGGCCTGCGGCAGTTTGCGGTATTCCATCAGATCAATGCGCGTCGGGGTGGCCTCGATATCGCCGCCCAGGCTGGCGGTGGTGAGATTGACGCGGTGGTACAGGTCAATATATGCGATGGTTTGTTCGCGCGCCCACACCGTGGTTTTGTTTGCACCGCTGCGGACAAATACTTCGGGGTTGGTATTGCTGGCGTTGGGGCTGGTCGTGATTGTGATCGGCTGGCTGCGCAGGCCGTCCACGCTGAAGGCCGGGATAGTCACTGCCCCTGGGCGTTTGGGGAACAGTTCTACGATGATGCTGGAGGTGGCTCTGCCGCCATCACGCGTGAGGATGAAACGGTTATCGGCGCGCGGTGTGCCGAGGTCGAAATTTTTCGTCAGCACGTTCAGGTCGACATTCGGCGAGACACCTTCGGCGCGCAGCCGGGTATCGCTGTTGATCAGCGACAAGGTGAATACTACGTGCTCACTTACGGCTAGATCCTTGCGGTCCACGGTGGCGGTCAGTGTTGCCGCGAAGGTGTTGCTGGCCCACAAGGTGAGTAATATGAAAACAAAACGCGTTACCACGGTTTTTCATCCTCTACCACTATAATTCCGGCTGCTTTGTCGGCAGTGGAGAAGCGGTTGCTGAGTAGCTCCTGTGTATTGTCCTGGAGGGTTTCGGGTTTTTTATTGGCCGGATCAACGCCAGACAGGCCAGTGTTGCTTGTTGCTCCTTTCCCCCGGAGGGGAGGCATTGCCACCTTCACGGTGTGCTGCGCGTTACTCCCTTTTTTTGCGTTTTTATCGTTTTGTCTTGCCGGGGTTAATGCGGCATTTTCTTGTGGAGCGCCAACTTTTCCTCTGCTGGCGCGTAGCTGTTTTTCCTTGTTGATGAGACTGAGGTTCAGCGCCGCGCGCGGATAATTATTTTGCCACCTCAGTGCGGTTTCATAGGCGCGGGCTGCTTCGTCGAGTTGGCTCAGTTGCACCAGCGCATTGCCGCTGTTGTACGTTGCCTTGGCCCGCTCTTCATTCGATGCGGCAAGGCGCGCCGCTTGTCTGAATGCGGCCAAGGCCTGCTGCCAGTCGCGCTGGCGATAGGCGACGGCGCCCAGGCCAATTAGCCCGTTGTAAGTTTTGATGCCGCGATAAATCGTCGCGGCGCGCGCGTAATCACCTGCGGTCAGGGCTCCCATCGCGCTTTGTTCACGCCAAGGTGATGCCTGAGCGTCTTGTGGTAGGCCGATAAATGGTGCTATGAGCAAGATGGTCAAGACACTTGCTCTGAAGGGGGCAGACGCGTTGCGTGCGCCTGCCCAGATGAACAGCAGCAGGCTCGCCCCAAGCAGCCAGGGGAAGAGTTGATAGGCGCGTTGTGCCTCATGGGTTTGCTGGTAGCTTTTGGTTTCGATTTTGTGCAGCCCTGTGATCAATTGGCGGATATCGCCATCATCGTTGCGCAGGTCGGCATAGTCGCCGCCAGTGCTTGCAGCGAGCGCCATCAATTCTTTGCGCGCCAGACGTGACACCACGAGATTGTCCTGTTGCTTGTCCCCCGGAGGGGAGGCTGCGCGCCGCCCTTCAGGGTGTTCGTCTCCTTTAGAGTATTTCATGAAATGCCCCTTGCCGTCCGGCACTGGCCCGCCTGCTTCAGTGCCAACACCGAGGATAAACAGGGGGATGCCCGCCGCATGCAGATTTTTTGCCTCGGCTAGAGTGGCTTTGTTGTTATGCGTCTCACCGTCGCTGATCAATATGACCGCGCGACCTTGTTGCTCTGCACTGTCCAGCGTCTGTCGCGCCACTTGCAGCGCACGCGCCAGGTTGGAGCCGTGCTTCATTACCAGTGCAGGGTCGAGCATGTCGGCAAAATGGAGGAAGGCATCCTTGTCAGGGGTGAGCGGCAGGGTGACATAGGCATTCGCCGAAAAGGCGATCAGCGCTACACGGTCGCCGTGCAGACGGCTGACGAAATCGCGCAATTCCAGCTTGGCGCGTTGCAAACGGCTGGGCGCGATATCGGGTGAGGTCATCGAGGGTGAGATGTCCATGATAACGGCGACGTCGATGCCTCGTCGCTGCTCGGGTTGCGGCGTCTCTCGCAGGAAATAAGGCCCGGCTGCGGCAAGCGCTGCCAACGTCCAGGCGAGGATGATCGTCCATTGCAGTGCGGCTCTTGACTGAGAGGCCTTTCCTACCAGTAGTTTTGGCAATAAATGAGGATCGGCAAACGCACTCAGTCTGCGTTGCTGCTGGGCATTTTTCTTTTTGTTCCATGCCAGCATCAGCCAGGGCACGAGCGCGAGCAGCAGCCACAACGGTTCGCGCCATTCTAGGTGCGGTATCACGGCAGCACCTCCGCATGCTTGCGCGCCTGATAAATCAGCAACAGGGCAAGCCCAATGATTAATGGTAGCCAGTACCCTTCGGTGCGCAGCATTGCTGCGTCGTCAACGATGTCGGTTTTTTCCAATTGCTCGATATCGTTGATGATGCGACGCATCTCCTCGGTGTTGTCGGCGGCATAGTAATGTCCGCCAGTTTGCTCAGCCATGCGCCGCAGCAGGTCTTCGTCGAACGGCATTTCGGTGATTGCAGGTGTTTCTTTTGCACCGCGCGGGAAGGGCACCTGACGGTGTGAGCCGATGCCGACCGTATAGATGCGCACGCCCTCCTGTTTCGCCAGTAGCATAGCGGCATCCGGGCTGATGGCTCCGGCTGTATTGCTGCCGTCGGTAAGTAGAATCAGTGTGCGTGATTTGCTGTTTTCCTGTGCATCGCTGTTTTGCAGGCGCTGGACTGCGAGCGCCACCGCCGCGCCCAGTGCAGTTTTCTCCCCCGCCATGCCGTGCCGCACCTCATCCAGCAGCGCGCGCACGATATTCATGTCGCTGGTGAGCGGCGCCAGGGTGTAGGCGTCATCGGCGAACACAACCAGCCCGATACGGTCGCCGTGACGCTCGGCAATGAATTGATTGACCACACGCTTGAGCATGTCGAGGCGGCTCAGGTTTTTTTCATCGACAATAAAGTCCTGCGCCCGCATGGAGCCAGACACGTCAATCGCCAGCAGAAAATCACGCCCTTTATAGGTGTTGGGTGCAGACTCCACCCATTGCGGGCGTGCAAGCGCCGTCATCAGTAGCACGCAGCCAACCATCCACAACCAGGGCAGGTGAGCGTGGCGAGACCGTGGTTGCGAGGTTAATTCCGCCAGCACATCGGCTTGGCTGTGGAAGAGGGCGGCAGGCCTGGAGGATACAGAGGTTCCGCCGCGAAGGCGCGCCGCCCCGATCCATGCCAGCCACGGCAGGGGGAGGGCGAGGAACCATGAAGGCGTGGCGAATTCAAGCACGGGTCAGGCGTCTCTCTCAACGTTGGCTAACCAGTTTTTCGCGCGCTGAAACACTTCCAACGTCAACGTTGCCTGCGGCGTCTGCTGGTAGCGCAATTGCTCGAACAGGCACAGGGTGTCCCGCCACGCGGCCTGGTCTGTGGCGAGATGGGACGGGCATTCCGGGGTGAGTTGCGGCAGGCCTAGCCCCAGCCGCAGCAGCGTCGCCAGCCGGTAGGCCGCCTCGCGGTCGTCCATTTTTCCGGCCTGCCAATCCATGCGGGTCTGTTCCAGTCGGGTTTGCGCCGTGGCGAGAGGGGTGGCGGTTTGCCGGTTGTCTGTATTGCGTTTGCGCGAACGCCAGACTAACCATGCCGCCGTCAAGATCACCGTAATGGCGATGATGAACGCTGCCGCGATGATGAGCGGCTGCCAGTCCGGCGCGGCGGGTAACTCGATGTCGGCCAGACGGCTCAGTGTCCCGGTATCATTCATGTGCCAATGCTTGTTTGCGGGTGAAATCTTTTCTTGAGGATGCAGGAATGTTAGGGGCTGTTCCCACCCTTCTAAATGTACAGATCACAATGAACGACGGCTTAGTAAACAAATAGGCCGGAACATTCAATGATGTTACGGCCTATTCTAGCAGGCTGGCGAAGGAGGGGTTGTGTGATTCGTTTGATTAGGTTCTGTGGCGTGGGCTCCCCGACATATCACGGATGCCCGGCTACGCCTGCGACGACAGGCTACTCTGGCGATTCAAGCAGGGTGCCGTGATTCGCGGGGAAATTATCAGATCTCTTTATTCATTGCGCGTTGCCGCCGCCGTGCCACGAAGCCAACCAGTCCCAAGCCTGTCAGCAGCATGGCGTAGGTTTCGGGTTCGGGAACTGGCGCCGTGTAGCCTCCCAAATTTCCCAAGTCGGCCGCCGAAATCTTGTAGGCGTGCAGCACGCCGGGGATCAACCCATAGCCAGTGGTGTCGGTGACTGGCGTGGCGGTGGTCGACCCCGTGGCGCTGATCGCGAAGCAGTTGCTCAACGTCCCCAGATCGCACGACGCACGTGCGCCAGTGGCTGGGTTGTAATAAATATCGAACTGCGTGCCGCTGCCATTTTGCGATACCGAGTAATCGTTATCGGTGCCGGCCAGTAACAGATAGGAGCCGTCATTGAGCTTCGGGCCGATGGTCAGGCCTTCCCATTTTTCTGGCGACTTGTTGCCCAGTTCAGCCAGCGTGTTGGTGTCCAGATCGATGAAAGGTGTGGTGTTTTTTCTGACAGCGGTGAACACCGCGCCGGTTGCATCAAGGTCGATGTTGGTAACATCGGTCGCGCCTGTGAGATCGAGGGTGAAGACATTCTTGTTCGCCGTCGTGAGTTCGGAATCCACGCCCACTCCACGGTTATTGCGCTCGATCACCATGAACGTATGGTCGTTGACCGCCACCAGCGCCGAGGTGCCGCGCCCCTGGCTGGAGCCTTCCATCTTGTAGGCATACTGAGCCACCGCTGTGCCGGTGACATTGTCAAATTTGACGATGCGGTCATACACGCCGCCGCTGCCACCTTCGTCCAGCATCGCGCTTTGCAGCATGGCGTAGGTGTACTGGCCGTCCGGGCTGACCGCCAGACCTTCGAAGCCACGATTACCGCGCTTGCCCGCCGTATTGCCGGTATCGTTGGCATAGTTTGGTGTGCCGGTTTCGGCATTGCGCGGCACGATATTGGACGGCGTGGTGAACGTGCGAACCCGTTGCCCATCGCGGTTAAATTCTTTCAGCGACGGACCGTATTCGTCCGATACCAGAAAGTTGCCATTGTTCGGGTTGATAACAAAGCCTTCAGAGTCTAACGCATTGCCCAACACGTTGCCCGGGCTGGGCGCCAGACCGTTCAAGGCATTGCCACCGTTACTGAATTTGACCGTCTGCGCGACCTGGAAATTGGAAATCGCGCCAGTGTTCATATCCACGCCCAACGTAAAACGCTGCACGCGGGTTTCGTAGGAAATCGTGCCGCCACCGGGGCCACGATCCGACAGACCCCACCATTCATTGCGTTTGGGGTCGTAATACAAATCGGAAAAATAGCCGAGACGCCCGTTGTTGACGCTGGAGCCGAACAGGTCACCCGATGCGCCAGGCAGCGCAAGACCATTGATGAAAACGGGCGCAGCCTGAGCGGTACCGGAAAACACGAGGCCCAGCAGCAGGGCAGGAATAGGTTTGATGCGCATGGTCATTTCTCCACGTAATATTGGAAAGGCGGGCAGCATTGCTTGAATAAGGCAAGTACACCTTAGCGCCACAATGTGACACCCGTATTTCCGGCATATTACACAGTGGATTCGCGTGACCGACCGCATTCAACAACATCAGCACACAGAAAATAATCATCCTGCATCAGATGTTGATCGGTTCAGTCCTGTTACGCATCCAGTCTGACGTTGGACGACAATCGCTCAGTGCTCCATTGCGTGCCGTCAATGTCCGTGATGCAATCCTTCCTTGTGGCCAATGACATTCGCCGGGCAGGATGCCCAAGTGCGGTGAGCGGTCGCTCCCGGCATCCCTGCCTCCCGCGACACTAGTGCTTCCATGCACGTTGCAGGATGCGCAAGAACCGCCTTCACGAACGGGTCGTTTTCCTTGTCTCCGAGGTCGGCATAATCAAGGTGCTGATAGGATTGCATCCGGGTCTCGGAGGTCATGATCCAGGGGGCGGATGCCAGTGGTTTGCATTCCGCCATGCGCAGGCTCACCGTAACGCCGCCCTGGGTTTTCTCGATCCGTGCCGGCAGTTTCGTTTCCGGCAGCCATAAGATCTCGGTGCTCACGCCGTCAACCTCGCCTGCATAACGCTCGGCACGCTGACCGTCGACAGCTTGTTCTCCCGTCCGTTTCAATTGCGTGCCCAGTAATTTTGGGTCGATGATGGATTTGATCTGGTTCCAGTCTGTCTTTATAGCAAGTGCGCGCAGGTCGCCGGGCGTATAGTCGATAGCTTTTCCGTCAGGGTGAAAAAGTCTGGTGTAGGAAATCTGGCCGCGCGGGTCTGATTCCCAGACCTCGCCGGTCTCTCCGTATGCGTCGCGGGTTTCGACGCGGTTGTCGCTGCGCCAGAAGTGCCATGGCCTGGTGTTATGTGGCTCCAGCTTCTGCCCGGAAGATGTGTTGATCAGATAAACGCACGCCGTTGCTTCCGATGCCTGATCAGCCAGCACCGAACTGCTTATCAGCCAGAGCGCCGGTAGCGCCAATATCCATGGTTTTATCATGTCATACCTCGCAAATGAGGGGTTACGCCAAATGGAAAAAGGGAGTGCGCTCGCACGCACTCCCTGTGGCACCCTTTTTCACATATCACTTCAGAAGCCAAAGGCTTCCTTCATGACGTGGAAGATGGTGTTCTGCTCCATGGTGCCACGGAACAGGTAGGCCTTGGGGCCATTGGCGTAGATTGCGACATCCTCACCGGCATGGGTCTCGGACTGCATCGGCACGGCCGATTCCTGCATGTAGCCCGGGGCTGTGGTGTCGGTGGCGGTCAGGTTGGGCCGACCCGCAGTGATCCCCGAATAGGTCGATGGGTTATGCGGGTAAGTTTTGCTTCCCTCCGGCTGGCTGTTGGAGGCGCCGGTGTATCCCGGGCCATTGGTATAGCCCAACGTGGTGTAGGGCAAGCCAAGTGCGTCTTTGGCGTAATCGCCATCGGCATCACCGGTGCTGACCACCTTGCCGAGGATGTTGTTGCCGCGTTTGGGATAGCCCGCCATAGTAAAGACATGGCTGTGATCTGCCGTGATGATGATCAGTGTGTCCTTGGGATCTGTGTTCTCCAGCGCCACTTTCACCGCCTTGGCCAGTTCAATGGTGTCGGTCAGCGCACGCGAGGCGTTGCCAGCGTGGTGGGCATGGTCGATGCGGCCGCTTTCCACATGCAGATAGAAGCCTTTGCGATTCTGCTTCAGCATGTCGATGGCCTTGGCCGTCATCTCGGACAGGGAAGGTTCGCCGCTGGTGTCGGTGGCGCGATCCTGCTCATATTCCATGTGCGAGCGTTCGAACAAGCCGAGCAGGTGTTTGGTATTGGCGGGATTGATAGCGTCAAACTGTGTCTTGTTCCACGCATAAGCGGCGTTTGGATAGTTACGCAACCACTCCGTCGTGAGATTGCGTCCGTCCTTGCGACGGCCTTTTGCACCCGTGTCTTCATGGTCGGCTACAGTGTTGGGGAGAAAACGGTCACGACCACCGCCCATGGCCACTTCAAGCCCGTCTCCATGGGGGAATTCGATGAGTTGCCGGGCGATGTCCGCGAAGCTGGCGCACGCGGCAGAAACTTCCGCATCGCTCTCCCAGTCGCGCTCGGGGGAGTGGGCGTAATTGGCCGCCGGGGTAGCATGAGTCAGCCGGGCGGTGGTGACAATGCCGGTGGCCTTGCCGGCCTTTTCCGCGTGTTCGAGAATGGTCGTCAGGGTGTTGCCCTGCACCTGGCTACAGTTGCCGCGTGTGACATTCTGATTCACCGACAATACGCCATCGTTGGTTTTCACTCCGGTAACCATGGCAGTCATGGTGGGCGCGGAATCAGGTGTCTGCTGATTGACACTATAGGTTTTAGACAGCGCCAGATAGGGCAATTTCTCAAAGGAAAGTTGGTTTTCCTCACCGCTCTTGCCCTGCAACTGACCGGCCAGGATGCGGGCGGCAGTGACGGTGGAGATGCCCATGCCGTCGCCCACAAACAGGATCACATTTTTGGCGCGGCGCACGTTAGGGAACACTTTCTTTGCGTCGTCAATCGCATTCGCACCGGCGTTATACCAGTCCTCCGGCGTCATCGCGGGTGCCGGGAAAGAATCCGCCGCCAGAGCGGAGGTCGCAAAGCTGGCAGCGACTACGATTGCCAGCGGTTTTAGCATGTATCTCTTCATGACAGTGTTTTCCTTATAGTAGGTATTCCGGTGATGAGTAAGCCGTTGTTCAAAATTAACAAAATTAATCTGTACATTTAGAATGGTGAAAACGGCCCCTAATTGTTACGATTCTCACGCCCTGCGGCGCCGATATGTCATCAGCCCGGTGAGCGCCAGTCCCGCTAGCATCATTGCCCAGGTCGAGGCCTCCGGCACCGGCGTGACTTGCAGGCTTACGTTGTCAACGCCCACGTTGAAAAATCCCTGATTGTTCACTTCCGCGAAACGCAACTGGAAGGTTCCGCCAGCCGCGAGCACGTCGGTCACATTGAATTCCGTATAGGGATTGTTGAACGAACGTCCGGTGCCGCCTCCCAAGTAAAAAGTTTTAAGTATGCCGGCACCCGTATCGAAGGACGAAGCCGATGCGGAGAGCAGGTCGACCCGGGCGTGTTGATTGGGGGAATAAGAACCGCCGGTAGTGGCATCGAGCCCCGTAGGATGAACGAAGACCTGACCGCTTGGATTGTGGTCGTTCACGAACATATTGAATGACAAAACCGCTGAATGGACCGGCCCGGTGCTGAAGGTCTGAATCAGGGCGTTGGCACTGGCAAAGGGATCGTCCATCAGTGCGTAATATGTCCCGCTCGCAGGTCCCACAGTCTGTTTCAGACTGTTGGGCGTCAAAAACCCCGATTCTACGGATACGGCGCCGACAGTGCCTGCTTCATGTACGCTCCAGCCGGTAAAATCGCCCGTCTCGAAACCGCCATTGGTGATCAGCTCGCCCGCATGAGCGCCAAGCGGGGCGAGCAGGGAAGCCAAGCTGACAGCTATGAGAGTTGCTCTTGTTGCTGTACTTAATACCATATTTGATACCCCGTGAGTTTGTCGAAACGACGCAATCGCCCCCGCCGGGCAGGATGCCCAAGTGCGGTGAGCGCTAGAACCGCAATCTGGCTTGGGTTCTGTAGGGTAATCTAAACGAAGACTGTTACAGGATGATGAAGCAAGTGTTACACCGTATCAGAAATCGAGACCATCCATTTCTTGCAGAATATCGCGGTGGGTATGCACCTGGCGCAGCATGATCCCGGCCTGTCCGAACAGGCCCTCCAGCGCGGCGGAGCGGTCCGCCATTTCTTTTGCATAACGGGTGCGCAGCGCGGCATCGGAGGTGTCGATGACGCACACCGTGCCGGTAGCGGGTGACGCGACGCGGATCTTGCCGGCATTCGGCAGATCTTCTTCGCCGGGGTCGACGATGCGCAGTGCCAGCACTTTGTGGCGCGCTGCGAGATGCAGCAACAGCGGCAGATGTTCCCCACGCCATTGTGCGAAATCGCTGATCAGGCAAATGAGGGAGCCGCGTTCGGCGGCGCGGTCGATCTGTTCCAGCAGCGCTTCGACGGCAACCACTGAATGGCTTTCCGGGAGTGGCGCGCAGGCGGCCCGTAACAGGGTCAACACGCCTTCCAATCGTCGTGCCGGGGGAAATAATTGTTCGCGGTCGTCGACCACGATACCGGCCACCGGTTCGCGCGCCGCCAGGGCCGAAAACGCCAGCAATGCCGCCACGCGCGCGGCACGCGCCGCCTTCAGTTCGCCGCGCGTGCCAAAGCGCATGCCCGGCCCCCGGTCGATGACCAAAAACAGCTCGCGGCTGCGTTCCTCACGGAATACTTTCATGATGGGTTTACCGCTACGCGCGGTGGCGCGCCAGTCCATGCGGCGCACATCGTCGCCGGTCTGGTAGGCACGCACGTCCTCAAGTTCCATGCCTCGACCCCGGAATACGGAGGGTTGCTGTCCGGCAAGCGGTGATGCCACAACGTGCCGGGAGGGCTGGCCGCGCTCCAGGATTTTTAGCTGCAACTGCTGGAGATCCGCCGTGGTGAGCAGGGGTGTTTGATCGGTCATCGACTTAGGGCGCGGGCACTTTTTCTACAAGGCGCGCGATGACCTGCCTGCGCGACACACCATCGGCACGGGCGGCGAAGCTCAGGGCGACGCGGTGATTCAACACGTGATAGGCCAGATCCATGATGTCTCCCGGTTCGACAAAGTCGCGCTCGCGTAACCAGGCGCGCGCCCGTGCGGCATGGGCCAGTGCCAGCGTGGCGCGCGGCGAGGCGCCGCGTGACAGCCATGCGGCGACTTCACTATCCCACGGCGTCGCATCGCGCGTGGCGCTTACCAGCGTGACGATATAACGTTCCAGCATTTGATCCATGTATACGCGATTGACGGCAGCGCGTGCCTCCATCACCTGTTGTGGCGTCAGCACGGCTTGTCTTGCGGCAGGCTGATCCCCGCGCAGACGTGCGCTGTCGCGGCGCAGGATCTCAAGCTCCTCTGCTGCGTTCGGATAATCCAGATCCACCTTCATCAAAAAGCGGTCGAGCTGCGCCTCCGGCAGGGGATAGGTGCCCTCCTGTTCGATGGGGTTTTGCGTTGCCATCACCAGAAACACGGATGAGAGTTTGCGCGTGACGCCGCCCACGGTGACTTGGCGTTCCTGCATGGCTTCGAGCAGCGCGGTCTGCACCTTGGGCGGGGCACGGTTGATCTCGTCGGCGAGGATGATGTCATTGAAGATCGGCCCTGGGGCGAATTGAAAGCGGCCCTCGTTGGGCACGAAGATGTCCGTGCCGGTGATGTCGCCCGGGATCAGGTCAG
>CAMTYI010000120.1:0-2574 GCA_947085925.1 uncultured Gammaproteobacteria bacterium | reverse complement strand
AGTGGAATCAGGGGTAGCGCGGCAGGCCTATCGCAGTTTTTAATGGTAGAACTCAAGCGCGCAGCGCTCAAAGCCTGCGAGCTTTGAACACTACGCGCTCTGATGGGGGCAGGTCTTCGTAGAAAAAATGGGGATTGTTAGAGCTTATTTTCTATTAGCTTGGTCTTTAAGTCTGGTGGGGAGACAAATACGAAGGAATTTCCATATTTCCTCTTCCTCAACAAATTTAATTGATCAGACATTTTCAACAAATCTGTTCTGGCGGTTTGATAACTAATTGCATGCGAAGCCTGATGTTCTTGTATGCGGTAAATAGCGTTTGGATGCTCCAGAGCATGCTTCAACAATGACAATTGCCTATGATTCAACTGGCCCTTGGCCTTCGAGTTATCAAGCAACTTCTCAGCTTCTTCAATTTTTTGTGATTTTATCGCCAGATATTCATGTAATGCGGTAACCCCTTTCTTGATTATGTCCATTTGATGAATCAGAAAATAGGTTAAGTCATTGCCGTCAGTTTCAGTATGTAAATAGGCTTTGCCATATTGGGCGGGGCTCTGTTTAATGATTCTGGATATAGAAATAAATTCCATCAGCCAGTATCCTTGCCTTGCCATTGCCCAGTAAAACAATGCCCTGGCTGTTCTCCCATTACCGTCAACAAAAGGGTGATCGTAGCCGATCATAAAATGCAAGGTTATTGCCTTTATAACTGGATGAATAAACTCTTTTTCTTCCAAATTGTTAGCAAACCTGCATATTTTTTCAATGCGCTCAGGAAGAGTATCCGCATCCGGTGGTGTATGAAGAACAACCGATTCACTACTGTCCACGACCTGGATATCATCCGTATTTTCTCTAAAATGTCCGGCCTTGGAAGGATCATCAAGCGTATTTTGAGTGAGAATTTCATGGAGGTGCTTGATTAGGGATGGCGTCAGTTCGTCGTCTTTATAATCTCTTATAGCCCTCATAGCCTTATAATTGTTAAAAATCATCTGCTCACTATGATCTTTAGGCTGCCGTCCTTGCCTTAGCATCTCCTTGGCAACATTTCTTGTCGTTGACGCCCCCTCAAGCTGGCTAGAACTTATAGATTCCTCAATAAGGGAGCTAACGAGATACGTGTCTCTGGTATGAGGATTCGTGATAGGCCGATCCATCGTAATACTTCCAGCCGCATTCTGATCCAACCAATGCAACTCCCTTTGCAAAGTGTCCGGGACACAAAAATTAAAGGGACTCCCATTTTTATCTGTGAGGGATAATTTTTTAAATGCCTTTTGCCGTGCCAGCTTGGTAGCAAACCAGTATTCTTCGCTGGACCACCCTTCAGGAGGAGCAAGATGTTTTAGCTTCTCCCAATGAAGATACCTGCCTTTGCTGTCGGTAAGTCCAATATCAGAAGTCAGGATTTGCGCCAGCTTTCTATGGTCTTGCTCTTTTGTAAGGTTATCGAGTATTTCAGAAGTGGAGGGTGGTGGTTCAGGTATTTTCACAGCGATTGCCCTGGATACTAAATTTTATGGGGCTAGTATATGGCACAAGCGAATACGGATCTACTAATTATCAATAAATTAGTAGATCCGTATTCTATCTCTGATTATCAGTACTTGCATCAGCCATCGGACAAAGCTGTTCCCGCTGGCGGAAGTATCAACGTCACACTCGGCACAATATGGCTATCGCTTATTGCGAGCACCAAGCAGCAGATCACCGCCCCACGCCAATAGTAATCATCCCGGACAACTCCGATGTTTGCGCCTTCAGAAAATCCAGTAATCGAGACGGATAATCAGAGAGAACCGCCTCTTTAACGGACGATCGAGCAGTAAGTGCGGAACGCCACGCCTGTACTTTTGGGGTGTGTTCAAACACGCCAAAATCAGCAATGGCATCAAACACGTCGAAGTAGCGAAAAATCGGGCCGAATACCACGTCGACCATGGAAAAGTGCTCACCAGAAAAGTAAGGCCCCTCATTGAGCTGCTGTTCGATGGTTTCGAACTTCGCCTGGAGGTCAGCGCGTTTGACTTCCAGCGCATTGGCATCTGGGGCAGTATAAAAGCCCCAAATGTTATCGAGAATTGCGGAGCCGAACTCCATCCATGCGCGATGTCTGGCTCGTTGCAATGGGTCGCCAGGATGCAGCGGTTCGCCAACTGTCTCATCGAGATACTCGCAGATGACGGCGGATTCAAAGAGCACTTCCGTGCCAACCTGCAATAGCGGCACCTTCCCCAAAGGGGAAATCTTGTTGAACCACCCGGGTCTGTTTGCGAGGTCGATGTAGGTTCGTTCGAAGGGCACGCCTTTTTCGTTGAGTACGATGACGGCGCGCTGTACATAGGGGCACAGGTGATAGCTTATTAAGCGTAGTGTTGCGTTATTCACGGCATCTCCTTTTGTGGCGGGAGGTCTTCCAAAATAGAAGTAATTGCAAATTCAACGATAATATAACTTAGGAACGTGCACGAAACAACTTCCCTAACTCAAGCCGCTGAAGGACGTGCCGTATAGTTCCACTTCGGCAGGTGTGCATCAAACACTATTGGCATCTTTTTTTTGAAGTCT
>CAMTYI010000119.1:0-5688 GCA_947085925.1 uncultured Gammaproteobacteria bacterium | reverse complement strand
GACTCCAGCAGGCCAGGATCAGCCGCAACCACAAACTCGGCATCACGGGCTTGCTGGGCGATCTGCACGCACAGGTCCGGGCCAATGCCAGCGGGTTCACCGGGAGTCAATACGAGGCGGGGCAGCATGGCGACTATAAATGACGAGCG
The DNA here is from genome assembly GCA_947085925.1 of uncultured Gammaproteobacteria bacterium. Taxonomy (GTDB): domain Bacteria; phylum Pseudomonadota; class Gammaproteobacteria; family Ga007554; genus LNEJ01. The sequence goes on along the minus strand of CAMTYI010000119.1, from coordinate 5,539 downwards.
AAAGGGTTACGAGGCATCGTCCAACCGGAATTCCACATAAGCTTCATCGCGCAAACGGCGCAGCCAGATCTGGGATTCTTCTTCCATCTTGCGCTGGCGAATCGCGTCAAAGGCCTTACTCCGGTTGAATTGCTCGGTATTATCCTGTTCACGCCGCTCCTGCACCTGGACGATATGCCAACCGAACTCGCTCTTGAAGGGCTTGCTGATCTGTCCTGGCTGGAGTTCATTCATGGCCTGCTCAAAGACCCGCACCATCTCGCCGGGGCTGACCCAACCCAGGCTACCGCCGTTGACGGCACTGCCTTTGTCTTCGGAATTGGCCTTTGCCAGCTCGTTGAAATCAGCGCCGCTCTTGATACGCTGACTGAGCTGTTCCAGCTTGATGCTGGCATCATCGTCGCTAATCAGCTCATTGGTGCGAAGCAGGATATGGCGAGCCAGAGTCTGGGTCACTTTATGTATCTGCCCACTACGGTGGTCGATCAGCTTGATGATGTGAAAGCCGCTTGGACTACGGATGATATCGCTCAGATCCCCCGGTTTCATGCGTTCCACCAGCGGAGAAAACAGCGTCGGCAACTGACCCGCGTTGCGCCACCCCAGATCGCCTCCTTCCAGCGCCTGCTGACCATTAGAGACGGCGATGGCGGTTTCCTTGAAATCGGCGCCGCCACGCAGGTCATCCAGCACCCGCTGCACCTTCTGTTTGGCAGCCTGGATCTGTTCCGGCGAGGCCGCCTCAGGTACGGCAATCAGAATATGTGATACACGATATTCGTCGTCTGATTTACCTTTATCCGCCTGGGCGGCAAGAAACCGGGCGACCTCCTGATCGGTCACGTTGATGCGGCTATCAACCTGCCTCTGGCGCAGCCGGGTCATAATGATTTCGTTACGGATATCCTCGCGGAAACTGGCGAAGTTGACGCCATCTTTTTCCAGTACGCCACGAAATTCAGCGATAGACAGCTTGTTCTGCTCCGCGATCCGGCCTATCGCCTTGTTCAGCACGTCATCATCAACACGGATACCCGTGCTGGCGGCAAGCTGCAATTGCAACTGATTGGAAACCAAGCGCTCCAGCACTTGTTTTTGCAGCACGACGTCCGGAGGAAACTGCGTTTTCTGCTGGCGCAATTGCTGCTTGATAGTTTGTATTTGCTCATCCAGCTCGCTGCGCGTGATCACAGCGTCATTAACGACAGCAACGATACGGTCGATTTCGACCCTGTTTTTTGGTGGGGCATTTTCCTGTGCGGCATCAGCAAACGCGACACTTGTGACAAACACCAGCATTAAAGTTACGAGCAATTTTTTCATTAACAGATTCATCTTAGAAAGGGGAATAGCCCCTGCGTTACGGCCTATCGTGTACCCTGATAGCCTAGAATACCACGCTCCAGCACTGTTCTGATGGATTGTCCGACACTCGCCAGGCCCTTGAGTTCCAATTGAAACATCACAGAGCGGTTGGATGTGTTGGCGCCTGTTGCAGTGATGCCGGTGGTGTAATCACGGGTGAGTATGGTAAATGCCCAGCAGCAACTGTTGTATTCCAGGCCCGCCAGCGATTCCAGGACGCGGTTGTTTTGAATCGAATAAAACCAGCGCCCGATGACACTCCAATTGTTATGCAACGGCCAGAAAAGCGATAGATCCATCTGGTCCGTTTGGTCTCGCCGGTAACGATAGGCCAGGTTGAGGATATGATTTTTGAGTGGCTGGTACTGAATGCGCACGGCACCACGATCGATGCGCTCAACATTCGGATTCCAGAACAGATCACCGCTGGCAGTCCAGCTTTGCGCCACGCTGGCGGCCACCTCGCCGACGATATCCGAGGTGCGCCGCGTGCCTGACACCCCGCCGGGAACAGTCACCCTGCGGTCATCAAGGTAGAATAGCTGACCAATGCTGGCACGGATACGCTCCGCACCGTTGTCGAGCAGGCGCGTGGTCAGCGCCATACTGACCTGGTTGGCGTCACCGACACGATCCGCATTACTGAACCGATTGTCGCGGAAGAGTTGCGCGAAATTAAAATCCATCGCGGCACTGTCGAACACCGGCAGGGCAGACTGATCCCGGTAAGGGGCGTAAAGATAAAAAAGGCGTGGCTCCAGTGTTTGCAACAAGGGACGCGCACCCCAGGCGAAATCGCGCTCCAGAAAAATCCCGCTGTCGATATTAAAGATAGGCAAAGTACGGGTTGGTGACTCCACCATCCCTGGCAATGCGTTATCCAGCAGATAACGGGTGTGCCGCAACACCAGCTTGGGCGTGATAAATCCCGCATCGCGCTGCCACGGAAAACTGATCTCGGGCTGCAAGTCGAGGCGCGCCCCGTTAAGCCGGTCTTCCTGTTCAAAGCGCACCACCTCGCTCTGAAAACGATAACTCGGCGCCCCCTCCTGCCCAGGCCAACCGGCAGTCAACTGCAAGCGCGGCAATACCCGGTAAGGGCGAACAGCGGATGGCAACGTCCTATCCAACGGCTGCATACCTTGCACCCTTCCCAGAAAAGTCAGGTTTTCACTCTGATACGCCACATCGAAACGGCGCTCCGCAAAAACAGTCGCCGCAACACTCAGGCTGTTGCCAAAATTCCTGAAATAATCCTTGTCGGAGACATAGCTAAGGTTAAGATCCGTGCTCCAGCCCTCGGCGGGCTTGCCGGTATACTTGTAAGCTGCTGCGGCGCGGTCCTTGCCATAAAGCGCATCGTTTGACATATACCCCACATCCAGCTCGCCCCGGCTGTTGCGGTCGAGATGACGGAATTCGCCTTCCATCATCAGGCCACGCAAACTCATATGGCGCGCCGTAATGGTCGCATCGTAATCCGGCGCGAGATTCAAATAATACGGTATTCTGATGTCCACGCCGGAGGACGTTGATGGCAGAAAGCGCGGGATCAAAAAACCACTCTTGCGCTGATTATTGATCGGAAAAGACATGTACGGCATATAAAAAAACGGCACGCCCATGAACCGCACCGTGGCATTATAAACCTCGCCGACACCCTTACCCTCATCCAACCTGAGTGTGGACGAACGCAGCAACCACGCCTCTCTGCCGGGATTACAGGTGGTATAGGTAGACTGCTTGAGGCGCGTAACCTCGGCATTTTCCTTGATGATCGTAGTCGCGCTGCCACGGGCATGCTGCTCCTCGAAGCGGTATTGCGCGTTATCGAACTGGCCCTTGTCCGCCTCCAGCTCCATATACCCGGCATCGCCATCGACCTCCAGATTGCCGCTCCGGTAACGAACACCGCCTTGAGCCTGCGCGGTGCCCTTGGCCTCGTCATAGATAACCGTGTCAGCCGCCAACCGCTCATCGGCACGGCGCACCAGCGCATCACCGCTGAAGACAGCCAGCTTGTCCTTGACGGCAAACCCATAATCCGCGCTCAAAAATGTGGGCGCCTCTTTGCGTTGGGCAGCACTGATGGTGACGCGAGGCTTGGGTGCGGCGTGCGTATCGCACAACCCCCACGGGCCTTCCGGGAGAGGCTCCAGCAAAGATGCAGCAGATGCCATCTCCACAACAGGAAACGACAACAGCGTCGCACAAACATAGCGCAAGACAACCGGCGGAGATTTTTTCACGGAAACAGCATCATGTGTTATTGATTGGCAATCCGGCGTCAAAATTGCTTAGAATAGCGCGGACTCGGGAATCTTATTAGTATACCTTGATATTAACCACTCACGCCCCAAAAACAAAACAACCATGCCCGAACGTTTGAATGAATTAACCCATTGGCTGCGTCAAGACGTTGGCCTGCCCCCCTTTGATATCGCGCCCGCCTCATCGGACGCGAGCTTCCGGCGCTATTTTCGCGTGCGCTATGCAGACCAGAGCCGCATCGTCATGGATGCCCCGCCCGACAAGGAGGACTGTGGCCCGTTCATCACCATCGCCCACGCGTTTCATGCGCTGGGTCTGAACGTGCCTGAAGTGCTGGAGACCAATCTGGAGCGCGGATTTTTACTGCTGACCGACCTGGGGCACAGCCAATACCTGAGCGAACTGAATGAGGCCAGCGTGTCCCGGCTCTACGGCGATGCCATGCAGGCACTGCTGGCATTACAGCACCCCAGGACAGGCAACACCACCCTGCTGCCGGCCTATGACAGCCCACTGCTGATGCGTGAGATGGCACTGTTCCGCGACTGGTTCATGGAACAGCATCTGGGGCTGACGTTGGACAAGGCTATAACGGACGCGCTCGACGAAGCATTTGATGCTCTCACTCACTCAGCGCTGGAACAACCACAGGTATGGGTACACCGGGACTATCATTCACGCAATCTGATGGTAACCGAACAGGGCAACCCCGGCATTCTGGATTTTCAGGACGCAGTGACCGGCCCGGTGACCTACGATCTGGCCTCACTGTTGCGCGACTGCTACATCGCCTGGCCACGCGAGCAAGTTGAAGAGTGGGTCAAGCGCTATCACGCACAGGCGTTAAAGGCGGGGATTATCAGTGGAATAAGCGCGGCGCAATTCCTGCGCTGGTTCGACTTGATGGGCGTGCAACGCCATCTCAAGGCCATCGGCATCTTCGCCCGCCTCAACATCCGCGACGCAAAGCCGGGCTATCTCAAGGACATCCCACGCACATTGGAATATGTAAAGGAAGTGAGTGGACGCCATCCCGAACTTGCCGGACTGCATGCACTTATCCATGACCGGATACTGCCGCGCATGATTTGATCACCTCGAATAGCGCATCCGCGTCCCATGCAATAGCGACAGCGTGATCTCATCCGCGCTCAATTCAGCGGGAAAATAAGTTCCCGAAATTTTGGTCGCATGAATGCTGGCGCCTTCCAGCCGACACTTGCCAAAATCAACGCCGCGCAGATCGGCCTGACGAAAATAACCGCCGCTCAAATCCAGCCCTTCGGTATCCAAGCCACGCAAATCCAGCCCGCGAAAATCGCAATTCACCAGGTCAATGGCTGTGCCTTTAGTCTTCGTGTCATTAAACTCCGCGATCCGACCATCGCGCAACATCAGATACATAACATCATCGTTCTTGATACGGGGGACTTTGGCATTGGGATTCATAACAACCTCCAGCGAGATTTTGAACGGGTTCTCATATCAGTATATCGGTTGCGGATCGGTATAGACGTAGTATATCTTCCCGATTACAACATCAGGACACACTCATGACTCAAGAAACACTCCCCGCCGCCGAAATCACTCCCGAAACACCCCCCACCGCCAGCATCATCTGGCTGCATGGACTGGGCGCCGACGGCTACGACTTTATGGATATCGTGCCGCAACTGCATTTGCCGGAAGCGTTGGGGGTGCGCTTTGTGTTTCCTCACGCACCGCAGCGGCCAGTAACAATAAACGGCGGCTATCCGATGCGCGCCTGGTATGACATCGCGTCGGCCGACATACCCGCTGTCGAAGATAACCTGGGCATACGCGCCTCGGAGCAGGCGCTCCACGCGCTGATTCAGCGTGAAATTACACGGGGCATCCCTGTTCACAGGATCGTTCTGGCGGG
>CAMTYI010000118.1:0-19865 GCA_947085925.1 uncultured Gammaproteobacteria bacterium | reverse complement strand
TCGGTAACGCTGAGTCGGTCAAGATTGGGCTGTGCTTCCATGCCGTTTATTATAGGCGTCCGTTGCATTTTTTTGAACATGGAGTTGCGATGCTATTCAAAACTACCTGAGTAGTTACGTAAATTTTTCATTTGACGATACCCATGTTTTGCGTTGAGTTACCACCTGTCCAGGTTGCCACACGCTGACCTTCGAGATTGCCGACCAGAGTAAGGCCGCGACCGGCAAACAACGCGGGATTTTCCAGCCGAAGCCGACCATTTTGATCAGAGAGAACAATCCAGTGATTCCCTGCAATGACCACTTCACCAACCACGCGCAAGGCGCTGTCTTGAGGTTTGAAAACCACCGGCGCGGCCTGTGGTGTCTGTGTCACTTGCGCGGCAGAAGAAGTTGCAGGTGCATGTGTTTCTGATTTGCCAGCAGATGACGGCAAGAAGTCGCCAGCGAAAAAGTGGAGAAGGTAATAAAGGCTCACGCCCGTCATGGACAGCAGCAAAACACCAGTTATCCAGATGCGTGGATTCAATAGGACATTTTGGCGTTTATCAATGGCCTTTTCCTGTCCCTGGCCGCCTGCATAGCTGTTGTAGAGCGGGAAAATCGCCGGATCATATTTTTTAACAAACGTTTCAAACTTCGATGTCTTAGTGATTTTATCGCCTTCGAACAACTCGACACGGTACGATTTGTTGAGACCCAGCGTTTTGAGCTTGGTTGTCCTGGCGGTCATTTCTATGACAGAACGGATGTTGCGATGAAGATCACCGACCGATTGCATGATGAGGGCAACATCACAGGCGATTTTGGTTTGAGGATCAACGTAATGTCTGTGCATGCGAAAAAATTGCTGATGCTCAGGTGGTATTGTCTGGCCGGCACCCCAGAAGCGCCACGCTTCATCGACGCAGACCAGATCGCCGGGTTGAACAACGGACATTGTGTCCGGTCTGTTCTCATCGGGAAAAAACTGAGACTTCATAATGTCGTCATTTTTGACGTGTATAACCTTGCCGAGCGTGGTAGGGTTCACGCTCTTTTTTGAGATCAGGTATTCGTGGATTTTTGCCTCGTTGATTCCTTCGATGTTGGTCACCACACGCCTGCCTTTTTCAACTGCAGGGACAATAACAGACGCGGTAACCTCAAAGGACTTTCCGCTACCCATCAAACCTGTGTATGCATTTATTGCCATCAGCAAAGGCCCTTTCGTTTTTAGCGAGAATGACTGTAATTGAGAGAACGTGGAGGTGAAGAAATATCAGGATCAGTAAATGCACCCAACGTAGCCCTGGGACAAGGACCACTACCCGTGCCGCGCGTCATTTCCATGATGAAGCAATAGGCCTTTACAAATATGGCCAACGCAACAATCACACCAAAAATGGCAATGATAGCTATAGCGACATTGGAAAAAACAACGCTTTGAGCGAGATCAGAAACGGTTGAAACAGCCATAATCAATTCCTAACCAAATTTCAATTACGGAACCAGTTTCCATCGTCGTCTTGGCTCCAGTAACGAGAGTCGCGTTCACCTCCAATCGAGACACCAGCGACAGCGAGCAGAACATAGCGGACGCCGCAATAAATCACGTAAAAACCAAAGATCACACCGAAGACGGCCAACAACGCGAGAGATGTGGTGGATAGACTGACGCTTTGCGCCAATTCTGAGACTGTTGTAATTGCCATAAATACCTCCTATCCGATGACCGGCAAGCGCCGGATGATAAACCGTGTAACAAAAGCAGAGAGACAAGCAGTAACTCCATACCCCACTTGAAATAAATCCAGGAAATACCAGACACCTGGGGCCTGTTGAGAAAACGCAGAGGTAAGCGCAGAAGCGCCCGGCAGCAACGGAACCAATAAAATTAAAAATTCTGTGACGATGAAAAACAACGCAAAAAAGACAAAAAATTTCACTACAACGGATTTAAAAGCCCACCCTGAGAAGGTGAACAACGCAGACAAAACACGACCGAACATAATTAAGCCCTCAAAACTATAACAGTTGCAGTGATCGTCCAAAAAAGCAGCATGAAACCGGCAATCAAAGCGCGATTCGATTCAAAAAGAGTACATTGACTTTCAAACGTATGCGTTTTATTCCACAGATTAAAACTCGGTTTTGGGCACTCACTCTGATGAGCCGGGACAGCGAAATTTTTCAGACTTGGCATCAGATTAAAAATCGGTGAAAGTATTTGTTGGGCGGTTGGAGTCGCCTCGAGAACAGGGGCAACAGTGTTAGGGTCAGGCCCCAAATCCACTTGAGTACCGACGCCAGGGCTAGGCGGTGGCGAGGGCTGGGGCGAAGGGCTAGAGCTGGGGTTGGTGATCGGTACCGTGATAGCTCCCTGTGGGGCGACCGGGCCGATAAAATCATTCACGGTGGGAGCAAGTGTTGGGTTGGCTGCTCGCCAGTTTTGGACATCCGTCGGCGTGACTGGATTACTGGAACTCCAGGGGATCATGTCGGGGTTTTGCGAAGAGGCCGATTTCCATGCGGCATTCACAGAGGCGGCCAACATCTGATCTGTCAGGGGTGATGTAACAACAGAATTCGGCACATCGGCAATAATCTGTGGAATGGTTTTGAACTGACTGATGTATGTGGGCGGCAGGACGGTTTCGCCAATCTTTGAAGAGTAAGCAAAAACAATGTCGAAACTGTTTGACTGAACGCCCGACCTTATGTACGAATTACTCCAGTAAGAAACTGACCGGTCCCATGGGCCTGAAAATGGGGTACTGAAATTTGAGGATAGCGGGCCATTGTAAGGGGCGGGTGGGTTAAGGCAGGAGGAAGTACACAAAACATTGATAGTCTTGAACCATAAAACGCGGTTCTGGGAATCCTTGTAATAAACGTCCTTGCCCGTTCCGCTTTGGTTGAGAATATCAATAACACTTGCTGGTACAGGGGGAAGATCAGATGCGGACGGACCAGACAAGTCCGACCCAGACAATTTCGCCTGGTTGCCGTCGCCCCAAATCCAGTCAGTAAGCTTGCCCGAGGCGAGGGCGACGCCGCCCGCCACCACGGCGCTAATCCCGGCGCCGGCGAGCAAGACGGGCCAACCAACTGCAGCAACTGCACCCGTGCCTACACCTACGGCCAACGTAGTCAGACCCGTGCTCACCCCAAAAAGAGTGCTAGAGATACGCGGATCGTTCGCCGCAAAACCCATTTTTTGAAGCTTGGTGTCGATGATTGAACCCGTCGCCTGATTCATTTTTCCAGAATAAACGGGAACTGCGGCAGCAAAAACAGAAACGGGAAAATAGAAAAATAAAATCAGGAACGCAAACCAAGAATTGCGAGAACGGCGCATACGATCCCCCAGATAAAAAAAATTAAGTACCAGAATTCGACGGACATTTTCCATGTTCCCCGAAAAAAAAGGGGAGGTTTCCCCCCCCCTTTTGTTCATGCACCCTTAACTGCCTGCAAAACAAATCGGGCACCCTTCCAGATCACGTAAAGCGTGATCACTACGCCCGCGACAGCGAGAATGCCAGTCGCAACATCAGTGAAACTCACGGAGCTGGCAAGCTCAGCGATTGTCGTTGGCGCGGCAGCGCTTGCCGCACCAGCACTTGCAGAGAGAACAGCGGCACCGGAATATTTTGCAAAACGGTGAAAATTTTTCATAAAAAAACTCCTCAATTTTAAAAAAAACGCGGGGGACCCGCCCGCGCGCGGTTTTCAGGAGTGCCTGATCATTTTTATGACCTGGCCCACCCCAAAGGAAAAAAGATACACAAATAAAGTTGAAACCAGCGCAAATGTGAAAAACTGGCCAGCAGTGGCTGCGTCAAACGGGGCGGCCATCAGGTCGAGGCTGGTGGCCGACGTCGGCTCCACCAGGTAAGCCTGGGTGACCGTCGGGACGCTGCCCACAGGGCACGTTCCCGGATCACCAGACCCGGGAACGCATACGATAACTGTCTGAATTTGCCCCAAAATTGCCACGTCAGGCGCCCTTAACTGAAGTTTTTTGCGCGGGGGCAAGCCGAATACGGCCGAGACTCAACTTTGAGTATTGGCCAACATAAATACTTGATGGATCAAGGATATAATTGCCTGCAGGGAATGGCGGTTGGTTATCCTCAAGTTGAAGTGAAATACGGGTAGGATAGGGCGGCACACGGCCGTCACCTCCACAAATGAAGCCCCAGGCCTCCTGTTCCCTCATGAGGTAGGGCTGGCCTGTGCGTTTAGAAATACCATTACGAGTTACGATCTGATCAGATTTAATTTCAATGTTAATCATAGACTTAGCCTCTGGTTTTTTTCATCAACAGGAGATTTATCCTGTGGACCAATAAAAACACAGTTGATTTCGCTAATAAAGGGGGAAATGATGGGCTAAAATGCCCATTTTTCGCGGGCAGCGTGTTGCAGATTTGTGATGAAGATTGTAAAAACAAAGAATGATGAATTTTTTTGATGCGTCGTGCCTTTCAGAACCTATGCAAACCCTCGCAAAACAAGTCTTGGAACACGCCGCCGGGTTGCCGGAGGGCACCCCTTTGGTCGCCAAAGAACTGTTGCACCTGGGCAGTCGCGCAGCCGTAGACCAAGTGTTGTCCCGCCTGGTACAGCGCGGCGCCCTGATGCGCGCTGGCCGCAGTATCTATGTCCTGCCCGTCGAGAGCCGCTTTGGCACCCGTGCACCATCGGCCGCCAAGATGGTCGAGGGTCTAGCGAACCAGCGTGGGGAAATCATCGTGTCGCACGGGGCCGCCGCCGCCAACGCGCTTGGCTTGACCACGCAGGTGCCGATGCGGTGCGGGCATTGGCCTGGCTGGGTCCGGAAAAAGCCGGTGAAGCGATCAGGAAGCTACGCGCCAAGCTGCCGCCGTCCGATCTGAAGGAAGTCGCGTCGGCACGGGCGTGCCTGCCAACCTGGATGGCTCAAGAAATCTTGGGTATTCTGGACAAAAACGGCGAGGTGATTTGCGAAATTAAAGGCGTGTAGATTTGTTTAAATTACAGGGTAATGTTTATCTATCAAAATCCGAATCTTCACCCACATCGCTATAATGAGTTATGAATTTTTCATGAAATATAGGCATTGAAAATGAAAGATAAAAAAACAAACCAAGTCCGGCTAGATCTTTGCTTCTCAATCAATATCACTGAACTGGCGGAGGAGGTACTTGAGGGCAAAGAAGAGGGCAATCGCTGGCTGCATCGTCCGCAATCCGGACTTGGCGAAAGAACTCCACTGGAACTGATGAAAAATGAGGTTGGAGCGCGGGAAGTAGAGGAATTGCTTTATCGTATCGAATACGGCATCTATTCATGATAGAAGGGTTATTTCATCCCCTAACACGTGCAACTGTTATGAAATCATTCATAAATACAAAGTCTTCCCGTGATATATCCCCGTCCTGTAAAGATATATCCAATAAAAAACGAAACGTTTTATCAAGGCCAACGTTCTCAAGAAGCATAGCCAGTACCGTCAATCGTTCTTGCTCATTGAAGCCAAGCTGACCGTCATTAATCTCGACGCGGAAAGAGTCAGGCAGACGCTCGTTCCTGTCAAGGCACTCGTCGTCACGCCAATGACGGCCCTCCCAGCGTATATCCCACTTTTTCACATGTCTACCTCAAAGCACGATAAAAGTCCCACTATGGGACAAGAGTCCACTGGTTAAGCACGGTGGCCTTTGAAGAAGGGAGAAGAATATAGCGCTGTTCAGGCGGCTTCTTCGTGAGGCCGGTGATGCAACACCATAAGTTTGTATTCTGGAATCGCCAGAGAGGCATAGGTCTTGCCTTCAAGGTCAGCAAACTCCACTTCGAATACTCCAGATGCCAAGATCTCAACAATAGTTCCCACCTGGCCCCGGCTCAATCCATCTTCTGCAACATCTTCCGTCAGTGCCACAACATCAAGCAAATTCATCGTTCACCTCTCAGTACATAACAACTGGTCAGACGAGGAAATCCCTCACCCGTTCTAACGATCCATCCCGACCGGATAACCGCCTTGCAATCTCTGTGGATGAAAAAAATGTCTACAGTGTAGCGCTGTCCGTATCGGTCACCCTTCACCGGTGTAGCATCATTATTCCTAACGCCTGCAAGTAAAGCTTCGCGCAATTCCTCCGAATCCGATGAGGTCATACCCAATGCGGAAAGGAAGACCCTTGCCTTATGCCTACCTTCGGGATGGTCCATGCTCAAGCAATAGTCCCTGAGCTTGGCAATATCAACAATCGCCTGTGCAGCACCTGGAATCCGTGACATCAATACAACGCCTATGCCACCAGCTTGAGGGTTGGCACTTCCGGCATACGGTACCATGGCGGCGGCAGCACTGTGCTGACGTGGATTTCACGGTCACGCTTCAGCTGAGGCACGGGCTTGGTGCCGTCGAATTGGAGAGAAATATCAATACCCAACTGCAACAAGCGGGCACGATGAACATAGTATTGACTGTTATGCTCCAGCGAATGGCCATGGAGCCATTTCAAGGCATAGCCCTCGGTTGTGTTTGCGGCCTGTCTGGATTTTACAATTTCACGATCCAACAATTGATCGGCAATGGTTATATAGTCAACTGCAGCTATCTCTAGTCGTTTCATGGCGGTATCTATCTCATTCAAGTGGGGCTCAAAGTCGCTCTCGCGCACCATTCCGTAGAAGCAAAAATTATGTCGGCTCAGAAATTTTTGCTTGAAGGTGTGCTCTTCTCTGGCAATGCCCATTTCTTCACAGTAATCGATCAAACGTTTGTAATATTCGCGCTCTTCATCTGTCTTGAGTTTTTTCAGTTTTTTTGGCCTAGATATTTCATACCCTTTGTCGTAAATCTTATCATAACGCCACGAGCTGCCCGCGTTCCAGTCGGTCGTGCGTCCATTCACGTATAGGTTAGGCAATTTACCGCGGTTAAGGGCCTGGGTCGATAATCCCCGGAGGAACGGCAAAACATTGTCCCGCCCAACGCCCAGGTTACGCGTCCAGTCGATCCGGGTGATGACGGCGCCATCCGTCCACAGCCGGGAGCGATCACCCTCGCCGGATTGAAGCCAGTCGAACTTGGTGCATTTGGAGAAGGGCGGCAAGCCGAGTTCAAGAAGGATACGGTTGTACACGGCTACGCAAGACTCCAAGGTGGTGTGGCCGAAGAGGTTGTCGATGCGCTGCCAGCGGGACGGATTACCCTCGATCGTAACGCGTTGGCCGTCACAGCGAATGTTGAGGGTAGAACTGTAGGAGCCCTCAAACGCCAGACGCGAGGGGTTAGGCTGGCTTTCCTCGCCGGTTTCAAGGTCGATCGACCAAAAAAGCTTTTTTCCAACAACAGGGAGTCCGCCTTCGGGGTAGTCCTGATACATTTCGAGGAAGTCAATAAACCACATTTGACCCCCTAAAATTCCGGACGTCCGGAGTTAGTTCGGGTGTAACAGGAACCTCCGAACTAACTCCCCCACCCTTTGTGGTAGAAATGCCTACACCAAAACACAAAAAACGAACCCTTATAACCCTGTTTCTGGAGTGGATATAGCCCAGGCCGGAAACCCATGCAATGCATCTACCGGGCACGACTACCTCAAGACACGAATCCGGTACCGTAATGGAGGGAATCATGGAGTGGTGCCCTTCAAGGCACCATAACGACGTGCGTTATTTGAAATAACGGATTCGGTAGAAACAGGTATGGAACAATACGCACAATTAACCATGCAGGACGCAACAGGATCGACACCAGAAGGTTGGCGGCAGGTAAATGGCAAACGGCACGCGGGACAATAATAAAACCTGATGGACTGGTCAGGCTGCACCGGATTTGCACCAGCGGCGCTTGCTAAGTGATTGTTTTCAAAGGGTGATAAAGTAGGGCTTGATCCGATTGAATCTTTATAACTTAATGTTTTTATTGATGTTTTATTATCTACTGACGGTTTCGTAATCAGTAGGTCGGAGGTTCGATTCCCCCTGCCGGCACCATCTCAAGACTTCGTGAAGATTTTCTGATCGTTCATGGAAAGCCGCAGATAAGTGACGGCCCTTGCGTCTTTTCTTGGCGTCAAGTCTCTGCGCATACGTCAAACCATCCCAGGTCGTTAATTTCTTCCATTCGTCTTGCATGACAGGCGATTCTAGTTTAATCTTCCGCGTCTTGTGTATGGTTGCCCGCGCGGTGCAGCCATTTCCCCGGAGAGGTGTCCGAGCGGTTTAAGGAGCACGCCTGGAAAGTGTGTATACGTTAATAGCGTATCGAGGGTTCGAATCCCTCCCTCTCCGCCATTTTCTGTTTGAATCCAAATGTTGTGTGGTTAGGGGTGGCGTTCTTACCACAGAAGCGCACGGCAAGTTGATTGCCCCCCCCGCTTTACGATCTCCCAGATTTCCAGTATTGCCTGGACAAGTGCCGCTGGTTTTCATATTCTTAAAACACATGAGGCTCTTGCAATGTGCGCCATTTGCTTGCGTGATTTTCGGGTTTTCCAGAGGTAAAAAATGGTCAGGGTCGGTATTGTAGGCGGCACGGGATACACGGGCGTTGAACTGTTGCGCCTGCTGGCGGCGCACGCCGCAGTGGAGTTGTGTGCCATCACCTCGCGTGCCGAGGCGGGCATCGCCGTGGCCGACGTGTTTCCCAATCTGCGCGGACATGTCGACTTGGCGTTCTCGGCGCCTGATATAGCGGCGCTGAAGGCCTGCGACGTGGTGTTTTTTGCCACCCCCAATGGTATTGCCATGGGCATGGCGCGGGAGTTGCTGGAGGCGGGGGTACGCCTGATTGATCTGGCCGCCGATTTTCGCATCAAGGATGTCGCCGAGTGGGAAAAATGGTATGGCATGTCCCATGCCTGCCCGGATCTGGTGGCCGAGGCGGTTTATGGGCTGCCCGAAGTCAACCGTGACAAGATCAAGAACGCGTTGCTGGTAGCCAATCCCGGCTGCTATCCCACGGCGGTGCAACTGGGCTTTCTGCCGCTGATCGAGGCGGGCGTCGTGGATCTGACGCATCTGATCGCCGACGCAAAATCCGGTGTCTCTGGTGCCGGGCGCAAGGCAGAGGTGCATGCCCTGCATGCGGAAGCCGCAGACAATTTCAAGGCCTATGCCGTGTCTGGTCATCGTCATTTGCCCGAAATCAGGCAGGGACTCGCCGTCTGCGCGGGTAAGCCGGTCGGGTTGACCTTTGTCCCTCACCTGGCGCCGATGATCCGCGGTATTCAGGCGACGCTTTATGCCCGCATCACCCAGGAGACAGATGTGCAGGCATTGTTTGAAAGCCGTTATGCCAATGAATATTTTGTGGATGTATTGCCTGCGGGCGGCCATCCCGAGACGCGTTCAGTGCGCGGCTCGAACTTCTGCCGCATTGCCGTGCATCGTCCACAGGGTGGCGACATGATCGTCGTGCTGTCCGTCATCGATAACCTGGTAAAGGGCGCTGCCGGGCAGGCGGTGCAGAACATGAATATCATGTTTGGCCTGGCTGAGTCGGATGGGTTGCAAGGCATCGCGCTGCTGCCTTAACAGAAAAATCGAGCAAAAACCTTGGGTCACATTCCGGTCATGTCCGGGTGATCACCCCGGCGGCCAACCCATGCGCCGGCCACCCAATACATGCAGATGGATGTGCCATACGGACTGTCCTGCGTCTGCATTGCAGTTCACCACCGCGCGATAACCCGAATCCGCGATGCCTGTTTGCTGTGCCACCTGTTGAGCGGCCAAGAGCATCTCGCCCACAAGTGCGGCGTGGCTGCCGTCCAGGTCGTTTAATGTGGTGATATGTCGCTTGGGCACTACCAGCACATGCACTGGGGCTTGCGGATTAATGTCGCGGAAGGCCAGTACATGGGAATTCTCATAAACGATATCCGGCTTGATGTGACCTGACACCATTTTGCAAAACAGACAATCTTGCATAACCCTCTCCATTTTTAAAGCGTTAGCCAACTCACCCTAATATCCCAGACACGAGTGAAAAAATCCATCCCGATCTGGTAGCATGTGTTTTTTTAGAATGCCACGGATTTTTCATGAGACTGAGATTACTCGCAGCGTTCGTACCAGGTTTGGCCTTGTCCGTTGCCGTTGATGCGAAAGAAGTCCCTCTGTGGGAGTTCGGCATGGGCGTTGCCGGATTAAACGTACCTTATTATCGCGGTTCCGATCAGGATAAAAGCTACTTCATTCCTTTGCCTTATCTCAT
This sequence comes from uncultured Gammaproteobacteria bacterium, assembly GCA_947085925.1. Lineage (GTDB taxonomy): Bacteria > Pseudomonadota > Gammaproteobacteria > Ga007554 > LNEJ01. The sequence goes on along the minus strand of CAMTYI010000118.1, from coordinate 9,664 downwards.
TTATCGGGGTGAGCGTTTCAAGGTTGATGATGCGGGCATGCGTGGTAACATTTTCAGGTCAGATCGAATGAAATTTGATGTCAGCCTGGCCGTCGGCGTTCCCGTGCCCAGGGATACGAACGGTGTCCGTGCCGGTATGCCGAGCCTCGCGCCTACCCTGGAGTTGGGGCCGTCGCTTGAGTTGAAGCTGTGGGAGGATGATAGCGCGCACCATGGGTTTTGGCTGCGCATGCCGTTGCGGGCGGCGTTATCGGTTGGCCGGTCCGGTGTGGGGCATCAGGGTTGGGTATTTGCCCCTTACATGGAATATGTGTTTACCGATGGCGCGCAAAGCAATCCCTGGAAGGCGAGCGCATCGTTAGGCCCGCTCTATGCGGATAAAAATTATCATGCCTATTTTTATGATGTGCCATCGGTTGACGCAACAAACGTGCGGCCCGAGTATCACGCGGGAGCCGGTTATGGCGGTAGCCGTGTTACGGTGGCATTTCGCAAGCGTTTCGGTGATGTCTGGGCCGGGGTATTTGCGCGTTATGACACGCTTTCCGATGCGGTTTTCGAAAATTCACCGTTGGTCGGCGCCAGTGAGTATCATGCGGTGGGATTTGGCGTAGCGTGGATCTTCGCCAAATCCAGCCGCACGGTTGGTAAAGACCGCCGCATATTGGAGGCGGGGATTGAGCGTGAATGAGGCGTTTATGGCGTTGCCGGGATCAAATACACGTCAAACCGCGTATTCTTGCCTTCGATTGTCATGCTTGGCGTGGGGCCGGCGATAGCGTCGGCGAGACGCGGACGTTTCACGACGACACGCTTGCGGGCATATTTCAGGGCCGTTTCAAGCAGGGCAGGGGCATCTTCGTCTTTGCCGATCAGCGTATGAAAGGCGCGCATTTCCTTTTTCACCATGGCGCTTTTCGTGCGTGGTGGGTACATGGGGTCGAGGTAGATCACATCTGGCCGCGCAAGCTCGCTGATTTGACTCATGAAGACGAGGGCATCGCCAAAGCTCAACGTCATCCGCTCGCGCACCATTGTGCCGATTTCAGGGTCGATGTCGGCGCGCTTCAGACCGTCTTGCAGCAGCGCGCCCGCAACGGGCGAACGTTCCAGTAAATGCACCTTGCAGCCCAGACATGCCAGCACGAATGCGTCACGCCCCAGCCCCGCCGTTGCATCGAGTACCGTAGGTGTAGCGCCGCCCTTGAGGCCTATCGCGCGTGCCAGGGGTTGTCCGCGCCCACCGCCAAAACGGCGGCGATGCTCCGCCGCGCCTCCTGCGAAGTCCACATAGATAGCCCCTGCGGCATGGGACCCCGTCTCGCGCAGCTCCAGCCGTGCGGGGGTGACGGTTAGAATAAAGGGGTGGCCGGGTGATGCTGCATCTATTGGCGTCAGGCCAAACTCGGCGGTGATACGCGCCGCTTCTTGAAGCAGTTCGGGGGTTTCTGGGGCGACGGCGATGTCAGCGGGATGTTTAATCCTGATAATCTCTTTTTGTCCACGTTGTCACGAAATAAAATAATTGTTCAGCCGCTTTTTTTCCAGGCCACTTCATCTCGCAAATACACCGGCAGTACATATTCAGCGCTGACCACTAAACCGCGCTGGTAAATGTCGGCGCCCAGCAGCGCGACATCATGCGCGCGCGGGTAGCGTTGACCATCGCAGGTGGATACCGCGCCGCCCAACCGGGCTTGTAACGCTGCTTCGTATGTTGCCCAGCCGCTGCCTGCACCGAACCAGCCGGCGCCCACCGGCAAGGGTACATGCTGCGGTGCGCAGACGGTTTCGTCACCCTCCATAGCGACCAGTCCTGCGTCCCCCACTCGATAGGTTCCCCAATATACCTCGCTGATGCGTGCGTCGATGGCTGCCAGTATTTGTTGTGCTCCGGTTTCACGGTAAGCGCCTTGGGCCAGTGCCGCGAGCGACGACACGGGCGCTACCGGCAGGTCGGCGCCGAAGGCCAAGCCCTGGATAACGCCAGTGGCGATGCGCACCCCGGTGAATCCTCCCGGTCCACATCCGAAGGCGAGTGCATCGAGTTGGGCGAGTTTCAGGCCCGCCTCGGCAAGCAGCGATTCCACCATCGGCAGGATCAGCCGGGCATGCTCTCGCGGCGCGATTTCATGGCGTTCACGTATTTCTCCCGCGATCAGCAGGGCGGCAGAACAGGCCTCCGTAGAGGTGTCGATGGCAAGCAGTTTCAATGTGCGTCCTTGATGTTGAGTGGCATTATTTCTGCGTGTGAAAGTTTGGCTAAGTCTTCCAAACCTTGAATACTACAGCCGCCAGCGGCGGCAGGGTGATCTCGATGGAATAAGGTCTCCCCATCCACGGCCATGGTTCGGCCCGCACTGAGTTGGGATTGCCGATGTTGCTGCCGCCGTAATAGGTGGAGTCGGAGTTCATGATTTCCTGATACCAGCCGTCGACGGGCACGCCGATGCGGTAGTTCTGGCGCGGTGCGGGTGTAAAGTTGAGGGCCACCAGGACAAACTCATCACCGTCTTTACGAATATAGCTCAGCACGGATTGCGTGGCATCGTGGCAGTCGATCCACTCGAAGCCGTGGTGATCGAAGTCGTGACGGTGCAAGGGGGCGATGTTCCGGTACAGATGGTTAAGGTCTTTGACCAGTGTCTGCACGCCCTGATGTACCGGATAATCCAGCACCCACCAGTCCAGGGGGTTGGCGTGATCCCATTCCCTGCCTTGGCCGAATTCACAGCCCATGAACAGCAGCTTTTTACCCGGATAGGTGAACATGTAGGTGTAGAGTAAACGCAGGTTGGCGAAGCGCTGCCATTCATCGCCCGGCATCTTGTTGAGCATGGATTGTTTGCCATGTACCACCTCATCGTGCGAGAACGGCAGTACGAAGTTTTCGGTGAAGGCATAGAGCAGACCGAAGGTCAGTTGGTCGTGGTGATAGTGGCGGTAAATCGGCTCCTTGCTCATGTATTGCAGCGTGTCGTGCATCCAGCCCATGTTCCATTTCATGCTGAAGCCCAGGCCGCCCAGATAGGTGGGGCGCGATACCATTGGCCAGGAGGTGGACTCTTCGGCAATGGTCATCGTGCCGGGATGCTGGTCGTGAGTGAGTTGGTTCACCGCACGCAGGAACTCGATGGCCTCCAGGTTTTCATTGCCGCCATAAATGTTCGGTATCCAGTCCCCGGCCTCGCGCGAATAATCCAGGTATATCATCGAGGCCACGGCGTCGACGCGCAGCCCATCCAGGTGGAATTCTTCCAGCCAGAAGAGCGCGTTGGACATGAGGAAATTTTTCACCTCATTGCGACCATAGTTGAAAATCAGCGTACCCCAGTCGCGGTGTTCACCACGGCGCGGATCTTCGTGTTCGTAAAGGGCGGTGCCGTCGAAGCGCGCCAGGCCGTGTGCGTCCTTGGGGAAATGCCCCGGCACCCAGTCCAGCAATACACCGATGCCGTGGCAATGGCAGTAATCAACGAAATAACGGAAGTCATCGGGGCTGCCGAAGCGGCTGGTAGGTGCGTAGTACCCCGTGGTCTGATAACCCCAGGAGGCGTCCAGCGGATGTTCGGTGATGGGCAGCAGCTCGATGTGGGTAAAGCCCAATGTCGTGACATGGTCAACCAGACGCTTGGCCAGCTCCCGGTAGTTGAGAAAATCGCCGTGTTCGTCGTGCTGCCAGGAACTCAGATGAACCTCATAGACCGACAGGGGTTGATGCAGCCAGTCGGTCTGGGCGCGGGCGTGCAGCCAGTCGGCGTCACCCCAGGCATAATCCCTTTCCGTGACGACGATGGAGGCCGTGCTGGGGCGCATTTCAAAGCGCTGTGCGTAGGGGTCAATTTTTACGAGCAGTTCTCCCGTGTCACGATTGCGAATCTCAAAACGGTATAGCGCGCCCTCGCCGATGCCGGGGATGAACAACTCCCACACGCCACCGTGATGTACCCGCATCGGGTGGCGGCGGCCATCCCACCTGTTAAAGTCGCCCACCACGCTGACCCGCTCTGCGTTGGGCGCCCACGTGGAAAATAGTACGCCTTCAATACCATCAACGGCGTGGGGGTGTGCGCCAAGGAGGCGGTAGGCGTGCCAATGTTTACCTTCCGCGAATAATCCCAGGTCGTAATGGGAGAGTTGGGGTGGGAAGGTGTAAGGATCATGGGTGATATGTTCGTGCCCTGAAGAATCGCGCCACTGGAGCCGATAATGTTCTGGTGCTTCGCTGTGATTGCCGTGCCACTCGAAGATGTCGGTGTTCGGGATGCGTTGCAATGGCTGTGCGCTGTCTTGCAGTGTGTCAGCAAGAAAAACCACCGTCGCGTCGGGGATGTGGGCGCGTATGACTGCCTGGTCTCCCTGCGTATGTTTGCCTAACACGGAAAAAGGATCATGATGACGTGCTTCGAGGATTTTTTGCAGGTCAGCGTGGCTTATGGCTAAGGTCGGGTTCATAGGATGTCTTGTATATATTGCAAATTGGATGATGGTGTCGGCGAGTCCAACCCCACGGTTTTTTTACCAAGCACCAGATTATTTATGTGTGCGTGACAGCATTGTGTTGTGATGGTCAAATGTTATCATAACAAAAGGCAGGCTCGCGGTTTTACCAGCAGGAATTGTTGAGCAAAACAGTTGTATAAGTGTTGTGCCGCAGGCGCGACATTTCGAAAATGTTGGATTTGGATCGCAAAGGAACTTGGAGGTTCTGTGCTATTTAGTCATAAAACACGTTTCATTAGCCGTATCACGAGAAATACCCTTGCATTGATCCTGGCTGGGGGGCGCGGTTCGCGCTTGGGAGAACTGACCGACTGGCGCGCCAAGCCTTCTGTGCCCTTTGGCGGAAAATTCCGCATCATCGATTTTCCCTTGTCCAACTGCATTAACTCCGGTATTCGCCGCATCGGTGTGCTGACCCAATACAAGGCCCATTCGCTGATCCGCCATATCCAGCAGGGCTGGGGTTTTCTGCGCGGCGAGTTTGGTGAGTTTGTTGAAGTGCTGCCGGCCCAGCAGCGTTTGCATGAACAATGGTATGCAGGCACCGCTGACGCCGTATACCAGAACCTGGACATCATCCGTCTCCATGATCCGGAGTATGTGATGATTCTGGCTGGCGATCATATCTACAAAATGGATTACGGCACCATGATTGCGTACCACGTTGATCATGGCGCGGATATGACGGTGGGCTGCATGGAGGTGCCGCTCGATGAGGCCAAGGCCTTTGGCGTGATGTCCATTGACAAGGAGGGGCGTGTCGTTCGATTTACAGAGAAGCCTGATCAGCCGGAACCGATGCCGGGCCATGACGGCGTGGCCCTTGCCTCCATGGGAATTTATGTTTTCAACACTAAATTTCTTTACGAACAATTAATCAAAGATGCCGACAGAAAGAGTTCCAGCCACGATTTTGGCAAGGATATTATTCCTTCGGTGATCGCAAAATACCGCGTTATGGCGTACCCATTCCGCGACGTGCAAAGCACTACGCAGGAAAATAATGAAAAGGCTTATTGGCGCGATGTGGGCACGATTGACGCTTTCTGGCAGGCCAATATGGAGTTGATTGGCGTGTCTCCTGAGCTGAATTTATATGATCAGGAATGGCCGATCTGGACGTATCAAGAGCAGCTCCCGCCCGCCAAGTTTGTGTTCGATGACGAAGATCGCCGTGGCATGGCGGTAGATTCGATGGTGTCCGGCGGCTGCATCATATCAGGGGCCAAGGTGCGTCATTCGCTGTTGTTTTCCAACGTCTATGTTCGTTCGTATGCGACTGTAGAGGATTGCGTGGTACTGCCCAACGTCGATATCGGGCGTAATTGCCGTTTGCGCAAGGTCGTGCTGGACAAGAATTGCCGTGTGCCTGATGACATGGTGATTGGCGAAAATCTTGAAGAAGATGCCAAGCGTTTTCATGTTACCCCCTCCGGCGTCGTACTGGTCACGCCGGAAATGCTCGGAGATGAAATTCACCATGTCCGTTGAACCACGTCTCAAGGTAGTCCTGTGCTGGCACATGCACCAGCCCCATTATCAGGATTTCATCAGCGGCGAATATCAATTGCCCTGGACCTATCTGCATGCCATCAAAGACTATGTCGACATGGCGGCGCATATCGAGGCCGTGCCGGCTGCGCGTGCGGTGGTGAATTTTGCGCCGATTCTGCTGGAACAGATCGACGACTATACCCGCCAGGTGCAAGGCTTTTTGCAGGACAGCGGCGCCATCCGTGATCCGCTGCTGGCAGCGCTGGTGCAGCCCGCGCTGCCTGTTGACTCAGACCAGCGCATGGTGCTGGTAAAGGCCTGTCTGCGCGTTAATGAGAAGCGGCTCATTGACAGGTTCAAACCCTACCGCCAGCTCGCTGACATGGCGGCGTGGTTTACGGCGCGTCCGGAAGCCCTTGTTTACCTGAACGATCAATACCTGGCCGATATCCTGGTGTGGTATCACTTGGCATGGATGGGTGAAATAGTGCGGCGGCAGGATGCGCGCATCAAGGCGCTGATCGAAAAGGGCAGTGGTTACACCTTGCATGAGCGCCGCCAGTTGCTGGAGGTTATCGGTGAATTGTTGGCTGGCGTGATTGAGCGCTATAAGGCGTTATCCCGGAGCGGTCAGGTCGAGCTTTCAGTCACACCTTACGCACACCCCATCGTGCCATTGTTGCTGGATATCAACGCCACGCATGAGGCCATGCCCGATGCGCCTTTACCAAAGCTCACCCAATATCCCGGCGGGGAAGATCGCGCGCGCTGGCATATCCGCGAGGGAATAGAGGTTTTTGAACGTTATTTCGGTGACAAACCGAAGGGCTGCTGGCCTTCCGAAGGAGGCGTCAGCACGGCCACGTTGAAATTGCTGGGCGAGTACGGTTTTCGTTGGGCGGCGAGCGGCGGCAGCGTGTTGGGCAACAGTCTGGCCTGGGCCAAAAGCGCGCCGACAAGTTCTTCGGCAAGTAAGCAAACCCAGCTCAGCGAATGCCTGCACCATCCTTACCATGTAGAAAAAGGCAAAGACAAAATCGCCTGCTTCTTTCGCGATGATGGTCTATCGGATTTGATCGGATTCACCTACACCGAATGGCATGCCGACGATGCGGTAGCGAATCTCATCCACCATCTGGAAAACATTGCAGTCACCTGTGCTGGGCAAGACGGCGTGGTGTCTATTATTCTGGATGGCGAAAATGCCTGGGAGTACTACCCTGAAAATGGCTATTATTTTCTCAGCGCCCTTTATCGTGGCCTGTCGGAGCATCCGCGCATTGAGTTAACCACATTTTCCGAATGTCTGGATGCCAAGGTGCCTGTGCGTGACCTGACGCATCTGGTGGCGGGTAGCTGGGTCTACGGCACATTTTCCACGTGGATCGGTAGCACCGATAAAAATCGTGGCTGGGACATGTTGGGCGATGCCAAAAAGGCGTTTGATGGCGCCGTTGCCTCAGGGTGCCTTGTTGGTACTCACCTGGCCGCCGCCGAGCGTCAATTGGCCCTGTGCGAGGGATCAGACTGGTTCTGGTGGTTTGGTGACTACAATCCCGCCGCCACTGTGACTGACTTTGAGCGCCTGTTCCGCCTCCACCTTGGCAACCTTTATCAGATGATGAACATTGAACCACCTGAATACCTGTCCCAAACCTTCACACACGGTGGCGGTACTCCGCAGCTCGGAGGCGTGATGCGCCCCGGCCAGGCGGCGTCGTAATGGTGGGCGCCGCAGGGCCATTTAGCCAGCGCAGAGCAGGTATTTTATTACACCCTACTTCTCTTCCCGGCGGCGTACTCGGCCCGGAGGCGTTTCGTTTTGTCGACTTTCTGGCCGCGAGTGGTGTGTCTGTGTGGCAGACATTGCCACTGGGTCCTACGCATGATGACGGTTCACCTTATCAATGTCTTTCCGTTCACGCAGGTAACCCACGGCTAATCAGCCTTGAGTTGCTTGCCGAACAGGGGTGGCTGAATACTGATGCAGTAATTCCAGGCGATGCTGGCATGGCAGTGTACCGCCGTACCCGTCTGATAGAGTCGCGCTGCGGTTTTATGCAACGGGCATCCGATGAAGAGCGCGCCGGACTCGATGCCTTTGTGGCAGCACAGGGGCAATGGCTGGATGATTTTGCGCTCTATCAGGCGCTGCGTCAGGAGAATGATGGGCGCGCATGGGTGGACTGGCCTGTTCCGTTGCGTGACCGTGAGGCTGACGCCGTGGACAGAGCGCGCGCGCGTCTTGTCGATGCCATTGAGCAGTCCTGCTTCGAAGAATACGTTTTTTTCTGTCAGTGGCAGAATCTCAAGCGCTATGCCAATGAGCGCGGCATCCTTTTGTTTGGCGACATGCCTATTTTTGTCGCGCACGATAGCGCCGAGGTGTGGGCGCATCGCGAGTATTTCATGCTCGATGAAGAGGGCAGGGCGCAGGTCGTGGCTGGTGTGCCGCCGGACTATTTCTCCGCTACCGGCCAGCGCTGGGGCAACCCGCACTATAACTGGGAGTGTATGCAGGCGGACGGTTTCCACTGGTGGGTGGAACGCATGGCGACGCAGCTTGCGCTGTTCGACCTGATCCGTATCGACCATTTTCGTGGCTTCGAAGCCTATTGGGAGATTCCTGCGCATGCTGAAACGGCAATCGACGGGCGGTGGGTCAAGGCACCCGGCGATGCACTGTTCCAAGCACTGCAAGAGGCATTCAATCCGCTGCCGCTGGTGGCGGAAGATCTTGGCATCATTACGCCGGAAGTGGATGCACTGCGCGAAAAATACGGCCTGCCGGGCATGAAGATTTTACAGTTCGCCTTCGAAGGCGGCTCCAGCAACCCGTATCTCAGCTATAACCATCAGCACAACAGCGTCGTCTACACCGGTACGCATGACAACAATACCACTATCGGCTGGTTCGAAGAACTGCCGCCCTTCTTGCAGCAACACATTCTTGAATATCTTGGGCTGCCGCAGGAAGTCATGCCCTGGCCGCTAATCCGCTGCGCCTTCGCCTCCGTTGCGCAACTCGCCATCGTGCCCATGCAGGATGTCCTCGCACTCGACGGTGAACACCGCATGAACCTTCCCGGCACAACCGAAAGCAACTGGCGCTGGCGATTCGACTGGGAGCAGGTCCCGGAAGAACTGCCTGGGCGCCTGCACCGGCTGGCGGAGATGTATGGCAGGCGGTAAACCTGGGGAAGCTCAGATGGGTTCTAATTCCATGGCAAATGTGAAAAAACGCTGAAATTTTCCATGAAACTACTCGTGGCCAAATGGAATGGTGATCTAGTGTAGTGTTGCACGCTGTCTGGAATTTATGCTTGTAAGTCGGGTTTCAACCCGACATGTCGGGCTATATTCAATTAACAATGCCAAAAAATCGAGCTGCTGTGAAGCAAGTTTTCCGGGTTTGATGCCCCGCAACCTGCTGCGGGGGTTTTTATGTATTTTGGGGGAAGATTCAACTATATGGATACCGCTGCCGTTTACGAGGTGCTCATACTCGAAGATCATGAAATGTATAGACCAGCATTTTGTGCGTTGCTTGAAAAGTCGATGAAGACTGTCAATATTCATGAAGCATCGAATTATAAGGAGGCTATCAATATCCTTTCCAGCGTAAAGATCGACTTCGCCTTTCTGGATATTGCTTTAAACCACCCCG
>CAMTYI010000117.1:0-9426 GCA_947085925.1 uncultured Gammaproteobacteria bacterium | reverse complement strand
GGTGCAATGGGCGGTAGATCGACTCAATCACCGGCCACGTAAAGTACTTGGATTTAGAACCCCTTACGAGGTATTCTTCGGGGTGTCGGTAAGCTACACCAAGCCACCATTAGCTGTTGCACTTCGAACTTGAATCCGCGTGTAAATGAAAAATACGAATACCACTATACCTGCCAAAACTGTCATTTTATCCCCCTTGAGCGTTTGTCCCGCGCGCGCTATGTGACTCAATCTGCTGCCAGTAATCCCTCGTAGGTTATGTGCTGACGCAATTCCAGCAACATCACGTGTTGCCTTGAGTTAAGGCTTAAGCTCTCCATTGTTATTCATAGCTATGCCGCTCCCTGACTAACGATCAGTTGCCGACATGAATCGAATGCGCATCTCTATAGCCAAACGCTGTACACCCGTTTTTACTTTAGTTCTTTTGCCCATAATCGCAATGCCTGCGTGCTGAAATACGGAAAACCGGTGACACATTCCCGAATTGTCGTGATGAAAAAATTCAGCCCGCAATTACCGTCCGAAAGGATGGCTACCAGGCTCTTCACTTTCCCCTGTTCTCGCTCCAGCATTTTCTCCTGCGGAAGTGATACTGGCATCTCCATCACAACTCATTACCTTCGCTTCGCTCTCCCCGCGCCACATAAACCGCCGCAGCCAAATCACCAGTGACGTTGACCGTAGTGCGGCACATATCGAGGAGGCGGTCCACGCCTATCACCAGCGCCATGCCTTCGGGTGGAATGCCGAACATCACAAGAATCATCGCGATCACAGGCAGCGAACCCGCCGGGACGCCAGCGGTGCCAATTCCGCCCAACACGGCGATCAGCATTACGGTGAACTGCTGAATGAGATCAAGTTGCACACCGAACAGTTGAGCTAGAAAAAGCACGGTGACTCCTTCGAACAATGCTGTGCCATTCTGGTTCATCGCAGAACCGGCGGTGAGTACGAAGCGGCTGACATGCGGCGGCAGTTTCAGATTTTCCTCGGCAACCCTGAGCGCAACAGGAAGCGTGGCGCTCGATGATGCGGTGGCGAAGGCGGTCAGCATCACCTCACGCACAGCGCGGAAAAAGGCCAGTGGGTTCCACCCGCCCAGGAATCGCACGGAAAGTGAATACACCACAAACATGTGCAGAGCAAGGCCAAGCAATACCACGCCGATATAGGCCAGCATGTGTACCAGAATGTCCGCACCCTGGCGCGCGGCAAGCGTGAATAGCAACATGGCGACGCCTAAGGGTGCCAGCTTCAGTACACCGCCAATGAGTGTCATACTCACGTCGTGAAGCCCCTCAATTGCCTCGCGTAAACGAATCGCCGCTGCGGTGCGGGTGAATGACAAACCGACGCCGAAGATAAGCGAAAAAAGAATAACCGCCAGAATTTCCCCATTGGCTGCTGCTTTGACCGGATTGTCCGGGAACATGGTCACGATTAGCGCCATGCCGGAGGTGTCGGGTGCTTTGGGTGGGGTCAGGACTCCACCATTGGCCGTGGCGAAGCTGCGGAGTGATTCCGGCAAACCTTCTCCCGGTTTCAGCCAGTTAACCAGTGTCATGCCTATCACCACGGCGATTAATGAAACGGCTGTGGCATATCCCAGCGTCCGTATGCCCATCCGTCCCAGCTTCTTCACATCCAGGCCGCAGATGCCGACCACCAGAGCGGAGAACAGCAGCGGTATGACCAGCATGAACAGCAGCCGGAGAAAAATTTGCCCGAGCGGATGCGTGACATGATCCACAAACCACTCCAGCCATGGCGCGTCATTGGCAGCGAAGCGGGCAATGAGTCCCAGCAACAGACCTGAGATAAGACCAATAAAAATTTTCATAGTCTGATGTCCTGCAATGTGATCGTTGTATTGGGCCGCAGAAAGGAGCGCGCCATGCAGATGAGATTAGCGAAAGCTGTGCCATGTATTATCTTTTTGATTTTGTTAATTATTGCTTGCGCTGATAGGCGGTTTTCCGCCTATTTCACTTGATGCATGTGCGGAAGGTCGCCTGTCTTAAAAAGATTGTGTTATTGCGTTAGTATGTCCGGATGTGAACATTCCCTGGAGCAGTTTTGTGGGTACATTCAGATCTTCACGTTTCTTGATGTTGTCGACCATCGTCGTGGCGCTGGTCGTAATTGTCGGCGTGGCATGGATCGCTGCATCACTGGCCGAGGAAGAGGCCATCGCTGACTTGCGTGGGGTGGCGCGTAATCGGCTTGATCTTTATCGCAACAATCTCGTGAATGCGCTGGACAGACACAAAGACCTGGCTTTTGCTCTGGTGCGCGACCGTGAGATCAATCTGCTCCTCGATCACTCGGGTGACAGCATGCGTGCAGTGGCGGTTAGCCAGGAGTTTATGAGCCTCACCAAAGCGACTGGGGTTTTGGCGATTTTTTTGATCAACCGGCAAGGGCGCGTTCTTGCGTCGAGCAATTTTGGGACTGCTGAGAGCTTTGTCGGCGAGTTGCTTGCGTTTCGCCCCTATTTTCAGGACGCTTTAAAGACAGGCGTGGGGCGCTATTTTGCTGTCGGCACCAAAAACGGTGTGCCGGGGTACTATATCGCGTATTCAATCAATGACGGAAAGGGTGCCGTGGTTATTAAAGTTGGCGTGGATGAGCTGGAGGAGGCGTGGCAGCACGCCCCCGAACGTGTCATCGTGACCGACCGTTCCGGCATCGTATTTCTAACTAATTTTGATTCATGGCGATACACAAGCCTGACTCGATTGGATAGTGCCACGGCCTCGCGGATCAAGGTTAATCTTCAATATAACGGAAAAGAAATCGAACCGCTCTCGCTTCGTTCCATCGGCGGTGATATGTTTACAACGAACGACTACCGTTTTCTTATGGAAACAGCGAAGTTGCCCAATAGCGATTGGACGCTGCGTGTACTGACAGAGACCTCATCCATTCGCTACCGCACCAATAACGCCGCCCTGGTGGCAGTGACAGGTGCGTCACTGATGCTGGGCATCGCATTTTTTTTGATGCAGCGCCGCCGGGCATTAAGAGACCAACTCGCCTTTCAGGAGCGGACGCAACAGTATTTGGAGCGGCAAATCCGTGCGCGTACTGATGAATTGGTACAAGCGGGTAAGCTGGCGGCGTTAGGGCAAATGGCATTGGAGATTGTGCATGGAATCACTCAGCCCATATCGGCCATTGGTCAACGTACTCATAGCGCAGGTATCTTGTTGTCGCAGGGAAAAACCTCCTCAGTCAATAATAATCTTCAAGAGATTACGGCTTCGGTCGAGTGCTTGGCGGGGATTACCAAACTACTCCGAAGTTTTGCGCGCAGATCCTCGGCAGAGGATCCGGGTTCAGTTGATCTGGTGGCAGCGCTGGAATCCGCATGGTCACTGGTGACGATGGCCCGGCATCATGAGAACGTAAGCATGACGAGGGATTTTCCTGACGATCCTGTTTGGGTGGTTGCGCAGAATCAACGGCTTCAACAGGTGTTGGTGAATCTGTTTACCAATGCCATGGATGCAATGAAAAACAGCCCGTGCCGGACGATTGATCTGACACTGGGGCAGACGAGTGATGCCGTATCGCTTGCAGTGCATGACTCCGGCCATGGGCTGATTGAAACGGATATAACACGGATTTTTGAACCATTTTATACAACCAAACCGACAGGGGAGGGCTTGGGGATCGGGCTGTCGATCACCTATACTATCCTCCAGGACTTCGGTGGCACGATCACCGCAGAGAATCATCCCACTGGCGGCGCTGTCTTCACTTTAACCCTCAAGAGAACACATCCCACCTCATGAAACAACATGGCATGGTTCTTTTTGTTGATGATGAACCCGCTCCGCGTATGGCGGGACAGCAGGTTCTGGAGCTGGCAGGTTTATCGGTGCTCGCATGTGCAAGTGCGGAACAGGCGCTTCGCCATTTATCGTATGACTGGCCCGGAATTTTGATCAGCGATGTGCGCATGCCGGGAATGGATGGCCTGACGCTGATGAAACGGGTGCGGGGGATTGATGCCGATATTCCCGTTATCCTGTTTACCGGGCACGGTGACATCGCCATGGCGGTGCGAGCGATTAGTGATGGGGCTTACGATTTCATCGAAAAGCTGTGTCCGCCGGAACTCCTCATAGATGCCGCCAGGCGCGCACTGGAACGCCGTGGACTGATCATTGAAAATCGCCTGTTAAAGGCTGAACTGGCCGATTTGAATGGCGGCAAGAAAACCATTATTGGCAGGACATTGGCAATGGAACGTATGCGCGCCAGCATTGCCAAAATTGCCGACAAAAATGTCGACGTGCTCATCACAGGCGAGACCGGCGCCGGCAAGGAAGTTGTTGCGCGCGCCCTGCACGAACAGAGCGCGCGCAGGCGTCATAAGTTTGTTGCGTTGAATTGTGGTGGATTTCTGGAAAGCCTCTTTGAAAGCGAGTTGTTCGGGCATAAGCGCGGCGCTTTTACTGGCGCGACGGCTGATCGGGTCGGCCGAATTCAATATGCGCATGGCGGCACGTTGTTCCTCGATGAAATCGAAAGCATGCCCTTGTTACTGCAAGTGAAGCTCCTGCGGGTGCTTCAGGAGCGCGTGGTTGAGCCTCTGGGAGGAAACGATAACGTTCCGGTTGATATCCGGGTGATCGCGGCTACGAAACTGGATCTCAAGCAGCTTGTTGCCGAGGGGCGCTTTCGCGCAGACCTCTACTTTCGCCTGAACGTCGCCACCATCAACATTCCTTCGCTGCGCGAACGGTGCGAGGATATCCCGCTCTTGTTCCAGCATTTTCTGAGTCTTGCGGCGTCCCGTTTCCAGTGCGAAGCGCCTGAAGCGGAACCCGCCCTGATGTCCCGGCTCATGAGCCATGACTGGCCGGGTAATGTGCGTGAGTTACGCAATGAGGCCGAGCGTTTTATTCTTGGCCTGAACGATGATTTAACCGAAGATGTTGGTCACAGCGCAGCGGATAGTAATCATCTTACCCTTGCCGAACAAGTTGATCTTTTCGAGAAAACCATCATTGAACGTGAACTGGTCAAACAGAGGGGCAATATCGAGGTGACTATTAAAGTTTTGGGTGTGCCGCGCCGGACCTTTTATGACAAGCTGCGTCGTCACGGGCTGAGCCGGGACGACTATATCGAGTGATGTAATCCAGATTTTAATCCGCGAGATGTATGCCGGGCACGGCGGTGCTCCAAATGTACAGATTACAATGAACGACGGCTTACCTCCGCTGCCGGTCCCGCTGCCACAGCACTTCCTGCCCGCCTTCGGCGCGTGCCAGCACGCGTGCGATGACGAATAATAGATCCGATAGACGGTTAAGATAAGCGAGCGATTCTGCGCTGATTGTTTCGTTGCGGGCCAGGCTCACCACATGGCGTTCGGCGCGGCGGCATACTGTGCGTGCCAGGTGACATGTGGCTGCGGCAGGGCCACCAGCGGGCAGGATAAATTCTTTGAGATAGGGTAGGTCGGCGTTGAATGCATCCAGGGTGGTTTCCAGTCGTGTCACATCATCCGCCGTTATGACATGATGCCCGGGAATGCAAAGCTCTCCGCCTAAATTGAATAAGTCATGCTGGATGTCCGATAGGCAGGCCTGCACCGCTTCGGGCAGGTTGTGTGCCAACACCATGCCGATCACGCTGTTAAGTTCATCCGTTGTGCCATAGGCCTCCACACGCAGGCTATCCTTCGCTACGCGGGAGCCATCCCCCAGGCCAGTGTCGCCCTGATCGCCGGTGCGGGTGTAAATTTTTGAAAGACGGTGTCCCATGTTGTTTGGCCTTTTCGTGGTTTGTGGTGATGGCCGAAGCCGATTCAAGGAGGGATTATAGGACACATCTAAGCTTTGAAGTACTCTCTCAACGAGGGGCCAACAGTGCCCCGCTGGTCTCGTCCGCCCATTTTATGGCTCCAAGATAAGCGTCCCTGATACGGTCTAACGTCAGATCTAGCCTTTGGATTTGTTTTTGCTCTTCATTTTGTTCGTAGCTCAGCACAGTATTCAACACATCACCATGTAGACCTTTGTGTTGCAGTAGTGCATCTTTTACCTCGTCTGATAACGGCAATGCTTCGAGAATCTCATTCAATGGTTGATCCATCAAGGCATCAAGCGTGGAGAAAAGCCCGACCGTAAAAAAAGTTTGCAAATCTTTCAGGCCCATGGCTTTTGCAAGTAATTCGCTCATTTTGGCCCTGGTCAGCGCTGTAGCCATCAATGAATGTGGTTTGTCATCGACATTGGAGAGTGCCATGAGTGTGGCCCACATGCGAATGCAGTCCGTTCCGGCGATAACCAGTGCCTGATGTATCGAATCGACCTTTCTGGGCAAACTCACCGCAGCGGAGTTGATGTAACGCAATAGTTTGTAACTGAGAGTCACGTCCTGCGCGACGACTTCTTCCAGCTTTGCGAGGGAGAGAGACGGATTTTGCAGTACACCCAAGGTACGCAGGGCAGTGAGGCGCATTGCGGGCATGCGTCTTCCCTGAACAATTTTTGGGCGGGAGAGAAAATACCCTTGAAAATAATCAAAGCCCCATGCCTGGCAATGTTCGAGCATTTCGTGTGTTTCAACCTTTTCTGCCAATAGTTTGAGATTGTAATTTTTAAGCAGGGTGACGTGTTCCTGGATGGCATCAACACTGAGCGCCAAAACATCGATTTTGATAATGTTCGCTATTTCAAGTGCGGGGCGCGCTGCTTCATGGAACACAAAATCATCCAGGGCAATGGTGTATCCCTCCTGGGACAGGCGTTTCAGTGCGGTAAGCATTTCCGCGTCCAGTGCGATATCTTCGAGGACTTCCAAAACCATCTGCTCTTTTGGAAGTTGCATAAAAGCTTTATCAAGCAGAAAGCCGCGCGTCAGGTTGATAAATGCCTGATGTTTACCAACCAAATGTTCCAGACCGATTTCCAGGAAGGCGTTGATGATGACCTGCGAGCTGGCAGCATCACCGTCCACAACACGCGCACGATTGTGATCATCGTCGCGGTACAGTAATTCGTAGGCCACAACCTCCAATTTGCGGTTATAGATGGGTTGTCTTCCGATATAGAGGTTAGGCATGCTTGTTATATATCTTGATAGGGGTCCTCCAATATATCGGTGTTTGTGATGATTTCATGATGTGTGTGACAAGTAATTTGAAGATTGCTATTCGCGTTAGGTAGCCATAACGGTTTGTTATCGGTATGCCGATGCCAGTGGCGGCATGGCCTCCCGCCAGCGCTGAAAGCGCTGCGCCAGCGGCGAGTTTTCGGTGGGTGCGAAAGTCATGGTGGCGCCGGTCTCCGGCCAGACGGATGTCCCGCCTGCCAGCAGGAATGCCGTGCCGCGTGCGGTGGCCTCGCATTCGGCGGGGCGGTGGACGGGCAGGCCGCTGAGGTCGGCGAGGCGCTGGCACAGGCCGTCGAGCGCGGCCAGACCGCCGCTGATAACGATCCTGTGCGCGGGGTCGCAGGTTGTCTCCATTTCGGCCAGATTGGTGTGGAGCAGGAACACGATGCTTTCGACGACGGCGACGATTTTTTCCCAAGGCTCGCCTTCCCCGATGAAGCGCGAGGCAAAGTCAGGTATCCAGAAGGGCGCTCCCAACCCCGAGACGCCGTTGAGAAACAATGGCGGTGTGCTCTCGTTTGCCAGCCATTCGGCCAACCGGGTTGCCGTATCACGCAGTCCCATAGTCTTGCTTGCCCAATCCAGGGCGCTGCCCGCGCCGTTGATAGTGGCTTCGAGTGTATAGGTGGCTTGCTGGTCTTCCTGAAAGGCGATGCTGGTCAATAATCCTGGATGATTGAGGTGTCGGTTGGTGGTGCGTTGTATAAAAGCGCCGGTACCCATGTTGATATAGACCGTATCCGCTTGTGGTGGGCCGAAGCCAAACAGGGCGGCGGATTGATCGCCGGTGGTGATGGTGAGCGGGATGGTATGCCCGCCTGCGCGCAGATGGCCGAAGCCGTGCCGCGTGGGCACACAGCGGGGCAGGGGAGTGCGCGGCACGCCGAACAGCGCCAGCAATTCATCGTCCCAATCACGTGTTTTAATGTTCCATAGCAACGTGCGCGAGGCGTTGGCAGGATCTGCCAGCAAGGGGCGTTCCTCAAGCAGATGAAACAGGGCGAAACTCGCCAGTGGTCCGCAGGCGAGGGTATCATTTTGATGGGCGGCCTGGACGGCAGGCAGGTGGTCCAGGCACCAGCGTATTTTGCTCGCGCCATAATGGGCGGACAAGAAGAGCCCAGTGCTTTGATGGATCTTTTCGCTGTATTCCACGAACTGCTGCAACCACGCATGGGCCCGGCGGTCTTGCCAACTGATGACGGGCGAGAGCGCCGCGCCGCTGTGTTTGTCCCAGCACACCACGCTGGAGCGTTGCGTGGCCAGCCCTGCCGCAATCACACTGCTGCCGCGCTCGCCCAGACGGCGCATGACATTGTTAATGGCGGTATGCAGAGAGGTGATGAGTTGTGCCGGGTCGTGCTCTACCCAGTCGTCGTGAGAATGAGTAACGTCGATGGGTTGAAAGTCGCTGGCGACTATCCTTCCCTGGCCGTCAAATACCAGTGCGCGGCTCGCATGGCCGCCTTGGTCAATGGCGAGATAAAGCGCGCCGTCAGGCGGCGCTGGCGTTGAGTTCATCGAAATGAAGGTCACCGATGATCTCCAGCGGGTAGCGCTTTCCGGCCAGATAATCATCAATGCAGCGCATTACCATTGGGCTGCGTAGGCGCGCGGCGTTTTCGCACAATTCGGCGCGTGTCATCCATGCCGCGCGCAGGATGCCGGTGTCCAGAGTGCGGGACGGCTCATGGTTGTGGCAGGAACCGCTAAAACACGCGCGCAAATAGGTAGCGGCGCTGCCTGGGTGTTGCCAGCGGTAGAAGCCGACCAGCGCGGCGGGCCGGAAATGCCAAGCGGTTTCTTCCAGCGTCTCGCGGATAGCAGCCGCAATCAGGCCTTCGCCCTCATCCAGGTGCCCTGCGGGTTGGTTGTAAACAATCCTGCCGTCGCTTTTTTCCTCAACCATAAGAAATTGCCCCTCGCGTTCGATCACGGCGGCAACGGTTACGTGGGGTTTCCAGGTCATGTATGAACTCTTTCCATGTTTGGTTTTTTCACTTTTCTCATTAACGGCAGTTGAACCTCTTTCCATGAGCCGGGCGCAAGCCCTTCCATGGTCCATTCGCCGATGGCATAACGGATCAGCCGTAGCGTTGGATGACCAACGGCGGCGGTCATGCGCCGCACCTGGCGGTTGCGCCCTTCGCTGATTTTCAATTCGAGCCATGCAGTAGGAATGGCTGCCCGGTAGCGAATGGGTGGGGTACGCGGCCAGATTTCGGGCTCATCCATCAATCGCGCCTTGGCATGTGCAGTCATGCCATCATTGAGCAGCACACCGCG
>CAMTYI010000116.1:0-3948 GCA_947085925.1 uncultured Gammaproteobacteria bacterium | reverse complement strand
CTTCACTCATACCCGCAATTGCTACTGTCGTTCTGAAACCACCCGGCACGGCGATCACCTGCTGAACCTGTCCATAAAACATGATGGACCGGGGGTATTTTCGACTGAGAAAAAGCTCGACGCCAAGATGGCTACCCAGATTTGGCGCGGCCTGCATATCCCACTGTATGGTTTTGGCACTCAAGCTGACAGGTAATGACTCAGGTAAAGTTGAATGATGCGCGAGCACCTGCCCCACCAGATCGAGCAGCAGGTTAATCTTGAAATCCATACGCTGCAACTCTTGGGTGATGGGATCATGCTCTAAGACAGTTTCACCCTGATGTTCCTCCAAAAATGCCACAGCGCGCAAAACCTCCGCGTTGGATTCCTGAGTGCGTATCTGCTGGGCGTCTGAAGGCGCTACAGTTGTCGCTACCCAGCGCAACGGCAGAGCATCTTCATAAGTCAGTCCGGTAATGCTGTGGTTTGATGTATCGCTCATATGTTGACAACATACCAGCAAGCAAGACGAGTTTCAAATTCCTTCACTCAGCCTGCTCGTAGGCAAGTGCCGCGCGGTGGGCATAATTAAGCTGCCGTATTCCGTCGGCGGCCTCTCGATGCGCTACTTCGCTCAAAGCAATAATCTGCTTGTCTATTGCCAGAATATCCGCGATCACCGCCTCGACTGCCGTAGCCTCCCGCGCCGGAACAGGTTGAGAAAAAAAAGAGGTCAGCTTGTGATCACGACTCTCCTCCAATGACGCCAGAGTTTTCCAATCACCGAGTTGGGCCATGAGTAGCATATTACGGCTTAACTCAAGAATAACGTCACATTGTTCGGCATGCGAGCGGGAGTCCAGATGGAAAATGTCTGGCACATCTAAAGATAATGTTCTCGTGTTCATAGAGGCCCACTATACCGAAGCGCTACCTGACAACGTTTGCACCCCAGGGACGGCGTTTTTCACCGTGCCCCCTATCGCGTCCCAGGCATCCTTGATCTGATGCAACAATCCGCATACCTCATTGAGCATTTCGGGATCATTTTTGAGGTTGGCCTCAAGCAAACGGGTTTCCATATAGTCGTACAAGACACCCAAATTCTGCGCGACATCCCCCCCGGCCTGCCGGTCGAGGCTCGCGCGTAGCCCTTCAATAATCGAAATCGCCCAACTGATATGACTGCCCTTCTGGGCTATATCACCCCGCAACATATGCCCACGGGCAAGGGCGATTTTATCCAGAGCACCGTCCAGCAACATCTGAATCAAGCGATGTGGACTCGCATAGGCCACGCCTGTTTGTGCCCCCACCTGGCTATATTGCTGCAAGGCAGCTTGCGGTTTTGAATAACTCACGCGTTTCCCCTCTTATCGAACTGTGTTTATGCCTATGACAAAGGTTTTATAAAAATTATCTCGTGGCCGACAACTGACGAGACAAGAAGTCACTGGTGCTGCGTAACTTACCCAACAGGCTATCCAATGCCGTGAATTGATCCCGATAACGTCTTTCAATATCGTCGAGACGCCGGTTCAGAACATCCCGCCTGTCGCCTAGAATTTGAATACTGCTGTTAATGCCATCCGTCCGGCTGGAAATGGAGCCGGAGCTGTCCAAAAGTTTGCCCATAAGCTTATCCGGTTGATATGCGTAACCTTGCGAATAACTAACTGTGCCACGGCTGATGGCAACAGTTTCAGTGATTTTCAGCTTCAACCCTGGCGTCAGCCATCATTCGCTAGATAGCGTTGCATGTGCTCAATACGCTGTGGGCCATAATAGTGCTCTTATCGTTTCCAGATCGACTTGCATTCCAACTGCGCTACCTTGGGTTAAGATTGGACAGATTGGCTAATTGCTGCGTCAAAAAATTGCTGGTTGTGGTCATTCTGCTGATGATCATGTCAAGCGCAGTGAATTGGGCACGATAGCGCTTCTCCGTGTCGGTCAGCCGATCGGTTAGACGTTGCCTGCTCTCGTCAAGGCTTTTCAGAGAGGCGTTGATGCCATTAGTACGTGATGAAATCGGGCCATCCGTACCGAGCTGCGTGTTCGCGAGCTTGTCAAACTGGTAGGCATAGCCTTGAGAGTAATTGACCGTGCCACGGATACCGATACTACCGCCGGTGATTTGTACTCTGAGCCCCTCGGACGCATCACCCTTGGCGCCAATGAGAAATTGTCCCGCGCCAGTCGCAGCCACGCCGTTGAGAGTACCCATCGTGTCCAGACCAGCCGCGACCGTGGCAGTGGCACCCAGAAGATTGGTCATACCACTGCCACCGGTAACGCTGGCGCCGGATGTCGAACCATAACGATTGGAGGTGATCGTCAACACACCCGCTGATTGAGTCACTGTCGCCGATGATCCGGCGGCAACGAATGCGGCTGCGCCATTGATCTTTGATTGTACTTCTGCCGCCAGCGCAGCAGCGGTCGCATAGGTCCCTCCCGCCAACGTAATTGTTGAGGTGGCACCATCCAACAGTACCTGGAGAGAGTCGTTAGTGCCGGGAGTAATAGTAAGGCCAGTAGCTGCCGAGCCAACGGTATTGCCTTGGGTGGCGAGTTGACTGACATTAAGGCTATACGCGCCAGATACTGTCTTGGCCGTGGCACTGGAATAACTGGCAAGGCTATCACTCGCTTTGCCGACGGTGGCAAAAAGCCCTGCAATGTCGCTGAATTTGGTGTCCATGGCACTCTGTAATTTGGTGTTATCCACGGTCAGAGAACCGTCTTTTTGTAAGGTGATGCCGACTTGAGACAGTTGCGTGAAGGCGCTGGCACCGCCTGGCACGGGTGCCGATATCACGCTACGGATCTGGGCTTGGATCGAGCGCACTGAGGATTCACCGTTCAGAATGGCAGCCTGCTTGGTAGAGGCATTAAAGGCCGATGCATCATTGAGCGTCTTGTTAATTTCGTTATACGCCTTAACGAAGACACCCACGGCAGCGATCACCGAACTGGTATCGCGCGCCACCGTAATATTGGTAGGGCTGCCGACATTGGTCTTTGCCAGATTGAGGGTGACGCCTTGAATCACATCACTGGCTGTGTTGGTAGCCTTGGAAACGGCAATGCCATCCACCTTGAAAGCAGCATTTTGGGCGCTGACGGTTTCAGAGAGTGTTTGGCCTGTGTTGTTGGCTGGGTCTTGGCTAAGGAGGGTGGAAAGGGCCGCATCGCCCGCCACCGATATCTTCATACTTTGGGTCTGACCAGTGGCGTTCACAGTCAGCGCCAGACGATAAGGCGAAGCGCTGCCATCGTTCACAATAGTGGCGTTCACACCGATATTGGCTTTGTTAATCGCATCGCGGATGCCGGAGAGCGAGTTATTGGTTGCATCTATGGTAACGGTCTTGACGCCCGCGCCATTGGTGGTAAAGCTGGCACCGGTATAGAGCCCGGTCGCACTATTAAAGGTACCACCGGCAATCGTGCCGAAGTCGAAGCTAAGCGTAGTGGCAGCACCAGCGCCTATTGTTGCGCTATCACTCACCTGTCCTGCGGAAGCCAGTTTTTGTGCTTGTGCGAGTTTGGTCACTTCCAGTGAATACGTACCAGGTGTGGCACCTGCACTGCCGCTGGCGGATGCAATACTCGCGTCAGCAGGTGTAACGCGTATCCCTTGAAACTTGCTGGTATCAGAGAGACCTCGCACCGCCGTCTGGAATTGCGAGAGCGCCCCCTTAAGCATGCCTAAACCGGAAAGTTTTGCTTGAAAGTTCGCTTCTTTCTTGTTTAGTTGGGTGAGCGGCTGCTGTTCAACGCTCATCAACTGGCTGACGATGCTGTTAACGTCAAGGTTCGAGCCAATGCCTGGGGAAGAAATCATTACGACGTGCCTCGAGTGCGCTTAGGCCTGGGTTCTGATGACAATACCTTGCAGCTTGTCCAGCGCTTTAGCAATCGCCAGCACTTCCTGTGAAGGGATTTGCCGCAGAACAGCCT
>CAMTYI010000115.1:0-14917 GCA_947085925.1 uncultured Gammaproteobacteria bacterium | reverse complement strand
TATCTCAACTGCGACGATACGCTTGCCGTCTTTAGTTGGAATCAAGCGCTGTGAAATAATGGCGCGGACGTTTAATGATAAATCCATCAATAATTGATTACGGCGCTCTTCGGGGAAAAAATTGATAATGCGATCCAGCGCCTGATTGGCATTGTTGGCGTGCAATGTGGATATCGCCAAATGGCCGGTTTCGGCAAATGCGACAGCATGTTCCATGGTTTCACGCTCACGAACCTCACCAATCAGAATCACGTCCGGCGCCTGGCGCAGGGTATTTTTCAAGGCATCTTCATAGCTGTCGGTATCCACGCCCACTTCGCGCTGATTGACGATGGATTTTTTGTGTTTATGAATGAATTCGATGGGGTCTTCGATGGTGACGATATGCCCGGCGCTGTTGGCGTTCCGGTAATCAATCAAGGATGCCAACGAGGTGGATTTACCTGACCCCGTGCCGCCAACAAAGAGAATCAAGCCGCGTTTTTGCATAATCACATTGGTGAGTATGTGTGGCAAATTGAGTTTCGCCATGTCCGGAATATCGACTTTGATATTACGAATCACCATTGCCACTTGATTGCGCTGCTTGAAAATATTGACGCGGAAACGGCCCACGCCCGGCTCGGAGATGGCGAGGTTCATTTCCGGTTTTTTCTCGAAAGCCATGATCTGTTCCTGGTCCATCACCTGGTACGCAATTTCCTTGACCGCATTGGGACGCATCGTGGCAGGCTCAAGCGGGGTTAGTACGCCCTGGATTTTGGCGCTGGGTGGCGCGCCGGTCGTCAAATAAAGATCCGAAGCGTCTTTCATGACCAAAATTTTCAGGTAATCTTTGAATTCCATACGTCCTTCTCCAAAAGCATTGTGATGGCCTGTTGGGCGATAGCTCAATAAGTATTATCGGCGTTGAAGGTGTACAGCTTAAGCGGCGGTAAGATGCTCACGCCGCCTGGATGGCCCATGAAAGAAACGAGACACATCATGACGGACTACATTAAACCCCTGTCTGCGACATTGCAGGCACGCATTGATGGCTACCTGGAGGCTTTTGCGGAGGCCGCGAACAGTGAGGGCGTTCATATCTCCAGCCATGCTGGGCTGTTGCCAAAGATCCATGAGGCCTGGGCCTACAGCGACTTTGTGGCGCAAAACTGCGTGCGTCATCCACGCATGCTCGGTGATCTTCTGGACAGCGGCGATCTGCTCAGGGCCTACCCGCCAGAGGAATACCGGCTCAAGCTCCAGGCTGCCCTTGATGGCGTTCATGATGAAAAGCGTCTCAGCGCTGTGCTGCGCATCCTGCGGCGGCGCGAGATGGTGCGTATTGCCTGCCGTGATCTGGCGGGCTGGGCGGAGCTGGATGAAACGCTACGTGAACAATCGTGGCTGGCGGAAGCCTGTCTGGATGCTGCCTTGCAACTTCTGCATGACTGGCAGCGTACAGAGTGGGGCACGCCACTGGCAGAGGATGGCGGCCCGCAAGCGCTTGTCGTCTTGGGCATGGGCAAGCTCGGTGGACAGGAGCTGAATTTTTCTTCGGATATCGATCTCATTTTCGCCTATCCCGAAGAAGGCCAGACCGATGGGCCGCGCACCCTGAGCAATCAGGAATATTTCACGCGCCTTGGCCGGCGCCTGATCAGTGCCATCGGCGATTTCACCGCCGAGGGATTCGTGTTCCGCGTCGATATGCGCCTGCGCCCTTATGGGGAGAGCGGACCACTCGCCATGAGTTTTGACGCGCTGGAGGAGTATTACCAGACCCACGGGCGCGAATGGGAGCGTTACGCGATGATCAAGGCGCGCGCCGTGGCCGGTGATATAGCCGCCGGGGAACAGCTTATGCAGCGCCTGCGCCCGTTTGTCTATCGCCGTTACCTGGATTTCGGCACCTTCGAGGCATTGCGGGAGATGAAGGAAATGATCCGCCGCGAGATCGAGCGCAAAGGACTCCACGGCAACATCAAGCTCGGCTCGGGCGGCATCCGCGAGATCGAGTTCATCGGCCAGGCCTTCCAGTTGATACGCGGTGGGCGCGAACCGGAGCTACAGGAGCGGCAGATTTTGCGTGTGCTGAAACTGCTCGCCAGCCGTGGTGATTTGCCGGAGTATGTCACGCATGCATTAACTGTGGCCTATGTATTCTTGCGCCGCACCGAAAACCGTCTACAGGAATTCGCCGATCAACAAACCCACACGTTGCCAACGGATGACGCTGGCCGCCTGCGCCTGGCGGCTTCGATGGGACATGATGATTGGGCGGTTTTTTCGCGCGTGCTTGAAAAGCATACGCGTGTGGTACATGAGCATTTTGAACAAGTCTTTGTTGCACCTCAAACGGCCGAGACACGCGCCGCAACCGGGGTGCCGGATCTCGCCGCCGTCTGGCGCGGTGCCTTGGATGAATCCCAGGCACGTGCCGCCCTCCAAGCCACGGGATTTGCCGACACCGAAGAGGCACTGCGCCTGTGCGCACGCCTGCGCGAAGGCCATACCTACCGCGCCCTGAGCGCCCAGGGCCGCGAGCGCATGGATCGTCTGATGCCGCTGCTGCTCGGCGCGGTAACCATGACCCTTCAGCCCGCCGTTACGCTGCTGCGCCTGGCCAGCCTGTTGGAGGCCGTCGCCCGGCGCACTGCTTACCTGGCGCTGCTGGTGGAGAATCCACTGGCGCTATCGCAACTGGTCAAGTTATGTGCTGCGAGTCCCTGGCTTGCCAGCCTGCTCACCCGCCATCCGCTGCTGCTTGATGAATTGCTTGACCCACGCAGCCTTTATACACCACTGGGCCGGACAGCGCTGGAACACGATCTGCGTGTGCGCCTGTACGCCATTCCACCTGATGATCTGGAACAACAGATGGAGGCATTGCGCCAGATCAAGCAGGCCGCCGTGCTGCATGTAGCCGCAGCGGATGTGGCTGGCGCGATGCCGCTGATGGTGGTGAGCGACCATCTCACCGAAATCGCCGAAGTGATGCTGGAGCAGGTGTTGGCACTCGCGTGGCACCACCTCACAGAGCGCCATGGCCGCCCTCAGTGCAAAAACAATGGACAAATCCGCGAGCCTGGCTTTGCCATCGTCGGCTATGGCAAGCTGGGCGGCATCGAACTGAGCTACGGTTCCGATCTGGACTTGGTGTTTCTGCACGACAGCGCGGGTGAAGAGCAATACACGACCGGCCCCAAAGTCATCGACAACGCGGTGTTCTTCGCCCGCCTCGGTCAGCGCATCATCCACATCCTCAATACCCAGACACCGGCGGGCGTGCTCTACGAGGTGGATACACGGCTGCGCCCGAGCGGCGCCTCCGGTCTTCTGGTAAGCGATATGGACGCTTACGCTGCCTATCAACGCAGCCAGGCCTGGACCTGGGAACACCAGGCGTTGGTTCGGGCGCGGGTAGTGGCCGGGAATGACGAGATTAACGAGCGTTTCACCGCCTTGCGCCACGAAATCCTGTCGCGCCACCGCGATCCCGTCACGCTGCGCCGCGAGGTGCGCGAGATGCGCGAACGCATGCGCCGCGAACTCGCCAGCCGCAAACCCGGCTGTTTCGACCTCAAACAGCACCCGGGAGGTATCGCGGACATCGAATTTATGGTCCAATATGGGGTTTTGGCTTGGGCCTGCGATCACCCCGCGCTACTGCGTTTTACGGACAATATCCGCCAGTTACAGGGTTTTCTTGACGCCGACTTGATGCCGGAGGCGGATGTGCGGCTGCTGAGCGATGCCTACCGCGCCTACCGCGCGGTCATGCACCGCCTCACCTTGCAGGACGAACCCGCAGTGGTGGTCGACAGTGAGTTTCGGGAGTACCGGAGCGGGGTTGGGGGAATCTGGCGCAGGATGATGGAAGAGTGATTATTTAATTCTGAGGAGCATCTGCATAATGACGATGGATGACCGTGACGGCGTGATCTGGCTGGACGGTGAAATGGTCCCCTGGCGCGAGGCGAAGGTGCATGTGCTTACGCACACCCTGCACTATGGCATGGGGGTGTTCGAGGGTATACGCGCCTATCAAACCAGCCAGGGCGCGGCGATTTTCCGGCTTGACGCCCATACCAACCGGCTGTTCCGCTCCGCGCATATCATGGGCATGCCTATGCCCTACGATAAAGCCGCGCTCAACGAGGCCACCCGCGCGGTGGTGCGTGAAAATGGCCTGGATTCGTGCTACATCCGGCCCATGTGCTTTTATGGCGCCGAGGGCATGGGGCTGCGCGCCGATAACCTGAAGGTACATGTCATGATCGCGGCCTGGCCGTGGGGTGCCTACCTGGGCGCGGAAAACATGGAGAAAGGCCTGCGCGTGAAGACCTCGTCTTTCACACGCCATCATGTCAACATCACCATGTGCAAGGCCAAGGCCAACGGCAACTACATCAACTCGATGCTGGCCCTGCGCGAGGCGCTGTCATGCGGTTGCGATGAAGCCCTGCTGCTCGACGCCGAGGGTTATGTATCTGAAGGCAGCAGTGAAAACGTCTTCATCATACGCGACGGCATGCTCTATACGCCGGAGCTGACCTCGGCACTGGACGGCATCACCCGCGACACCCTCTTCACCCTGGCTGCCGAGATGGGGCTGTCGGTGCATGAAAAACGCATCACCCGAGATGAAGTGTATATCGCCGACGAGGCGTTCTTCACCGGCACCGCCGCCGAGGTAACACCGATCCGCGAAGTGGACGGGCGCGCCATCGGCAACGGCGGCCGCGGACCCATCACCGAACGTTTGCAGACACTCTATTTCGACCAGGTGCATGGGCGCCGGGAAGATCATCCCGAATGGCTAACTTTGGTGTAACAAGGAGAATCGAGTGTCACAGCACAATACCGCCGCTTCCAGTCAGGCCAAGTACATCGAACCCAATGCACAGAACCACTACGAGGTGACGCGCGCCGACTTGCCCCTGCATTGCCCGATGGACAGCATGAGCCTGTGGAACTCCCACCCGCGCGTGTCCCTGCCGATCGAAGCTACGGGCAAGGCGAAGTGCCCCTATTGCGGGGCGGAATATGCACTCAAGGATTAAACGGCCAATGCACAGGGAAGAGCTGCCGTGTGTAGGTTGGGTCAAGGAGCAAAAGCTCCGGACCCAACGAATCATAGCCTGGCGTAATGTTGGGTCCGCTTCGCTTGACCCAACCTACGTTAAGTGAACAGCGTTGCACTTAACCCGTATGTTTCATTTGTGACGCACGCGCGATGTCAGCAATATTAGTCGTCGGCCCGTCCTGGGTGGGCGATATGGTGATGGCGCAGAGTTTATTCAAAACACTGAAGCAGCGTTCACCGGAGTCGCCCATCGACGTGCTGGCGCCGGCCTGGAGCGAGGCCCTGACAACACGCATGCCCGAGGTGCGGCGCTCCATTGTGATGCCGCTGGGGCATGGTCAGTTGCAACTGCGTGAGCGCTATCGGCTCGGGCGCGAGCTGCGAGCGGCGGGCTATGGACAGGCCATTGTCTTGCCCAACTCCTGGAAGTCCGCGCTGATTCCTTTTTTCGCTGGAATCCCGCGCCGCACCGGTTATCTGGGCGAGGCGCGGTGGGGGCTACTCAACGATGCACGCAGCCTCGATAAATTGGCCTTGCCGATGACCGTGCAGCGTTTTGTTGCCCTGGGTATTGAGCCGGGACAACCTCTGGCCAAATCGCAACCAACTCCTGCACTAACCGTAACTCAATCATCCGTGACTCAGGCTGCTCAGCGTTTGCAACTAGAAATCGACCCGCGACCGATACTTGCCCTCTGCCCAGGCGCCGAATTTGGCGCGGCCAAGCGCTGGCCACAGGAATATTACGCCGAGGTTGCGAAATCCCTGATAGCACGCGGCTGGCAGGTCTGGCTGTTCGGCTCCGACAAAGACACCGCCATAACCGACGCGATTAATCGTGAGACGGGCGCAGCCTGCTCCGACCTGGCGGGCCGCACCACGCTGGCCGAAGCGGTCGATTTGCTGTCGCTGGTCACCTTGGTTGTGAGCAACGATTCCGGCCTGATGCACGTAGCTGCGGCACTGGGACGCAAGCTGATTGCGATCTATGGTTCATCCGACCCCGGCTTCACCCCACCGCTGAGCGACACGGCGCGCATCCTGCACTTGGGCCTGGAATGCAGCCCTTGTTTCCAACGTGAGTGTCCGTTGGGACATCTGAAATGCCTGAGAGACATCGGCCCGGATCAAGTATTACACACCATCTTCGAAATGACGGTATGAATGTCTTGATCGTCAAAACATCCTCCCTGGGAGATGTGGTACACACGCTGCCGGCGCTCACCGATGCCCAGCGTGCCGTGCCAGGGATACGCTTCGACTGGGTAGTGGAAGAAGCCTATGCCGAGATTCCGGCGTGGCACCCCACCGTGGACAGAGTAATCCCGATGGCGCTGCGACGCTGGCGCAAACACCCTCTGCGCAGCCTGGGTTCTGATGAATGGCGTGCGTTCCGTAATACACTGGGTGAGCGCAGCTATGACTACATCATAGACGCACAGGGCTTGATAAAAAGCGCTTTGATAACGCGGCTGGGCCACGGTATTCGTTGTGGATTCGACCGCAACTCCGCACGCGAACCTCTGGCGGCGCTGCTATATCAACAGCGTTACGAAGTTGCCAAAAATATGCATGCTGTGGAACGGATACGACGTCTCTTTGCCCTGTCTCTCGGTTATCCACCCCCGACGCAAGCCGGGGACTACGGCATAGACAAGACCAGGTTTACCGCCACACCTGCGGAGCGTCCCTACCTGGTCTTTCTGCACGGTACAACCTGGCCCACCAAACACTGGTCGGAGAGTTATTGGACGGCGTTGGCGCTTCTGTGCCGCGATGCGGGCTATGATGTTTATCTGCCTTGGGGCAATGACACCGAACGACTGCGTGCTGAACGCATCGCCAACTCAGCACCCGGTACACAAGTTTTGCCACGGATGGGGCTGAACCAGCTCGCCGGGGTATTGGCAGGTGCGCGGGCGGTGGTGGGGGTAGATACTGGACTGGCGCACATAGCAGCGGCGCTTGCGGTGCCATCGGTGACCCTGTATGGCGCCACCTCGCCGCAACGCACAGGCACCTATGGCCCAAGCCAAACGCATCTTTGCGCGGATTTCAGTTGTGCGCCATGCTTGAACAGGCAATGTACCTATGCCGGCGAAACAACAGTACAACCAGCCTGTTACCAAACCCTATCACCGGAGCGGGTATGGGTAGAGTTGCATGAGATTTTAGGACAATGAACAACCACCCACTCCCATGTCAGCCATATGAGCAGCACAACGATTCATCGTTCCGCTAATTGCCGAGAGTTTTACCCAAAATGCTTAGAGAGCGACGATGAGCACTGAGAATACAGGTTTGCGCTTTTCCGTCGTAATCGTAAATTACAACGGCGACGCCATGCTAGGTGATTGCATACGCTCTGTCCTTCGAGAAGACGTACAAGCAGCGCAAATCATTATCGTGGACAATGGTAGCCAGGACGATTCCCTGGCTACCATTGAGAGGGACATCCCCGGCACAATGATCATCCGCAACCCCTGTAATGCCGGTTTTGCCCGCGCAGTGAACCAAGGTCTGGCGCAGGCCCAAGGTGATTTCGCCCTGCTGCTCAACAATGACGCCCAATTGCAGCCCGGCGCGCTACGCGCCTTTGCCGACACCTTCGATCAAATTCCAGAGATGGCGATTGCCGGAGGGCAATTGCATTATGCCGATGGGCGACTGCAGAATGCTGTCGCACCCTTGCCCACACTCACGGCGGAACTTCTGCCACGTGCTCTCCTTAAATGGATTTTTCCACATCGCTTTCAGAGCAAAATGGCGACGGGGATCCCGGTCGCCGTGGAAAGCATCATCGGCGCTTGCCTGGCCGTACGCCGTAGCGCTCTGCCACAACTGGGACTTTTGGACGAGGACTACTTCTTCTTCCTGGAAGAGACCGAATGGTGTCAGCGCGCCCGGCGCTTGGGTTTCCAGGTTTATCATGTGCCAGCAGCACGGGTACTGCACGCTCAGGGACAAACCGCCAACCGTTTTCGTACCGCCGCGCGGATCGAGTTCCAGCGCTCAAAACTGATCTTTTTCAAAAAATCCCGGCCGTCTGCCGCCTATCTTGTCCTGACTGCACTTCTGCCCATAAAAAGCGTTGTCAATGCCCTCTCTAACACACTCTTGTGTCTGCTCACCGCCTGCACCAATGCGCGCCAGCGGGCCAAGACCCTGGGTTATTGGCATATAACGCTGTGGCACATATTGGGCAGGCCGACAAGCTGGGGTTTGCCGGGAAAGTGCTTACGCGAAAAGGGTCGAGCACAATGAATGTCAATTCTCATCTGGATAAATGGCTGTTTCCACTGTTTGGGCTACCGCTCTTTGCGGCAACCCTATCCACGGCAGCCGCCAACATTTTCGGCGCCCTCTTCCTGCTGCTCTATCTGTATAGTGGCTACTGGCGTTGTTGGCGCACAGCCCAGTCCCGGCCTTGGTTTTGGCCGCTGACGGCCATCCTGGCAGTCAATTTTCTGGGCATGCTGTGGACACAGGACACCGAACGCGGCATCACCCTGCTTCTGAAACTGAAATTCTTTCTCTACATCTTTGCCGGCGCCACCTTACCCTGGAACCGGTCACATTTTGTATTGATCGTGCGGCTACTCCTCAGCGGCCTGCTCCTGAACGCCGTAATTGGCGGACTGCAATGGCTCCAGCTTTACCCCTGGCGCGTGGTGGATCCCTCTGCAGGTCCAGTGGGTTATACGAATCGCATCACCCTCAGCCTGGCGCTGACCAATGCCCTGCTGTGGCTTGCCTACGATTTCAAAAACAAGATCGTGTTGCCGCGCGCCTGGAGCGTGGTGTTGGCGCTGGTCTTTTTCATACAGTTGATTACCGCGGGCGGGCGGGCGGGACAGTTGGCCTTTGTACTTCTATTTCCCGTGGCCTTGTGGATGCTCTATCCGGGCCGCTGGCGCGCATGGGCGATGGGTGTAGCGGTGCTGAGTCTTGTTGGGACCGCCCTGTCACCCCATGTACAGCAACGCGCCCAAGCGGTACTGAGTGATATCCAGCAGTACCGCTTGGGCAACACGGGTACCAGCGTCGGGCTGCGCCTCGTGTTCTGGGAAGGAGCACTCAAGATGGCGCAAGAGCATCCCATCCTTGGCGTGGGAACCGGGGATTACAAGATGGAGATGGCCCGTTTGCAGCAGATTCACGTCATCCCTCAGACCCCCAGCGCCCCTGTTATCGACAATCCCCATAACAGTTACCTTGCCTATCTGGCAAACCTGGGGCTGCCTGGCCTGTTCGTCCTGCTCTGGTTCTTGTGGACGGCGACGGCAGAGGCATGGCGCAACCGTAGCCAGTCTGCCGCCTGGTTCAAGCTCAGCTATATGGGTATCTTTCTGGTGGGAAGCCTTACCGACACCCTGATATGGAGTTTTCACAGTGTCTTTGCGCTTGGCCTGATCGTGGCGATACCCTCTGTACTGAAATCGGAACCGGTTGCGCAGCAATGAGTAATTGGAACAATCACCTCTCCGTCGTTTACATCACTCTGAATGCGGCGCGGCTTTTGCGGGAGAGTCTGGACTTGACCTCCGGTGATCGGGAATATTACGAAAAAAATCAATAAAGCCTACCGAATTGTCCTCCATTTCAGGCGATCCTTGCAGAAAAGACCTGAAATGACAGATTTCTACAGATTTGTCACCTACTTTTTAATGAGGGAGGCCTGGGGTGCATTGTGTTTAGTCTTGACCGAATAGGCAAGGATGGGTCAAGCTCCGCAGATTGATGTGAGATCTCTTTGATGTGGTCAAGTAATTCTGGACAGCGCCTTAGGTTTTGTTATCGGTGTGGAAGTAGGAGCTTAATTGAACGATCATAGAAGAGCCACCGGGCTTAGCCACCCAGCCCATGACGACGCCATACCGCAGCCAAATACATTGACGATCGTCATCGTTGCCAAGAATGAAGCGCGTGACATCGTCGACTGTATGGCGAGTGCGTCTTTCGCCGACGAGGTGTTGGTGCTCGACTCCAACAGCACCGACGAGACACCGGCGCTGGCCGAACAGGCGGGCGCGCGCGTGATCAAGACTGATTGGCCCGGCTATGGTGCACAGGTGGCACGCGGTTTCAGTCTGGCCACCGGCACTTGGGTGTTGTCGCTGGACGCCGATGAGCGCATCAGCGATGCCTTGCGTGACGAGGTGCTTACGGCGATTCGCTCGGGCACGCATGACGGCTGGCGTATTCCTCGCATCTCGGAGTTCTGCGGCAAGTTCATCCGTCATTCGGGTTGGCGGCCGGACCACACGCTACGGCTGGGCCGACGCGAACTCTCGGGCTTCACCGATCATTACCTGCATGCCCATATGACGGTCAACGGACAGATTGGGGAATTGAAATCGAGCATCGTTCACTACAGCCATTCTGACATCCATGAGGTACTGGAAAAGCTCGATCGCTATTCCAGTAGTCATGCGCGGGACATGATGGCGCGTGGCAAGTCGGCAAGTGTGCTGCGGGCGCTGCTGCATGGCGCGTTTGCATTTTTTCGAACCTATTTCTTTCGGCTGGGCTTTCTCGACGGCCAGCATGGCCTGATGCTGGCCGTCAGCAGCGCAGAATACACCTACTACAAGTACATCAAGCTGATGTTTCTTCAGAGTCCGCCACAGCGGCCCGAACTCCCTGAATGAGCAAAATGCGTTACCGATGTGGTCAGCGTGCCTGTGAATGGATGAGCGAATGTTGAAGCAACGGCTACTGCCCTACCTTTCTGCGGGCCGCCATAATAGGCAGTTGGGCTTCATGAAATATCCGGATCAAATTCACCACGCACTATAAACCTTGCCGCAGCCAGCAAATCCGCAACATAAGGTACCCGGCTATCGATCAGCTTACGCTCATCGGGGCCATAGCCTGTAGCGACCATGACAGGGTGAACGCCTGCGGCCAGGGCAGCCTCGATGTCGCTGGCTTTATCGCCGATCATATAAGAATGAGCGAGGTCTATGCCCCAATCCCGTTGGGCTTCCAGGATCATTCCAGGTGCGGGTTTGCGGCAGTCGCATTCCCGGTTATCGCCAAATTCCGGGTGATGGGGACAATAATAATAGCCGTTGACCTTTACGTTTTGGCTTTCCAGTACGCGCGCCACCGATGCGTGCAGTTTTTCGATATCGTCAGCGCCGTAAAAACCCCGCGCAACCCCCGCCTGATTGGAAATGACGACCACGAGAAACCCCGCTTCATTAAACATGCGAATCGCGTCAACAGCGCCGGGAATCCACTCCCAGTCCTCGAACTTGAAGAGGTAGTTCTTCTCGACATTGATGGTGCCGTCACGGTCAATGAAAATGGCGCGTCGCTGCATATTTGCTCATTCTCCAAAAAGAGCGGTTTCGACACTCTCGCAGAGGGAATGTGCCAGCACGATGTGCAACTCCTGAATGGTGCTGGTGCTCGTGCCGCTTGCCACAACGCAGTGATCAGCCATTGCCTTGGCCTCGCCGCCATCCCTGCCGCAGAACACGACGCTCGGAAGATTCATCTCCCGACACTGTTCAAGCGCCCGCAGGATATTGGGCGAGCGCCCTGAGGTGGTGAGGGCCAGGAACACATCGTGATCGCGCATCTTGCCGACCACCTGTCGCGCAAACACCTCGTCATATCCGTAATCGTTGCCAATGGCGGTCAAAATCGAGCTGTCCACAGTGAGCGCCTCGGCGGGCATGGATGGGCGATCCTTGCCGAGCCTGACGACAAACTCCGCTGCCAGATGCTGTGCATCGGCAGCGGACCCGCCGTTGCCGGCGATATAGAGGCGTCCGCCGTTGCGGTAGGCATTGACCACCACCTCTACGGCTCGGCCAAAGATCTCAAGCTGCTCGGCGTTGCCAAGAAACTCCTGCTTTGCTGCAATCGAGGCGATCAAATTTCTTTTGAGTCTTTCGGTGTGCGTCATCATGCGTTCAGCCATTGCAAGTATTCGCGCACGCCCTCATCGACCGTTTTAAAAGTTCCGGAATAACCCGCCGCGCGCAACGCGCCGATATCCGCTTCGGTAAAGCTCTGATAACAGCCGCGCAGTTTTTCAGGAAAGGGGATGTATTCGACCTCTCCACGGCCATGCCAGGAAACGACCGCACGCGCAACATCGTTAAAGGTTTGGCTGCGACCGGTGCCTAGATTGAAGATGCCCGAACATTCCGGGTGATCCAAAAACCATAACTTGGCGGCGCAAACATCCTCGACATAGACGAAATCGCGGCGCTGCTCGCCATTGCCGTAGCCATCGCAGCCCTCAAACAGCTTGATCCGCCCTTCCGTCAGCAACTGGTTATTGAAGTGGTAGGCGACACTGGCCATCGAACCTTTATGCTGTTCGCGCGGACCATAGACATTGAAATAACGCAGCCCCACCACCTGGCTTGCTGGGCGCGGGAGGCGACGCACATATTGATCGAACAAAAATTTTGAGTAGCCGTAGACGTTAAGTGGCGCCTCATGCTCGCGCTCCTCGCGGAACACCTTTCCGTCACCGTAGACAGACGCCGACGAGGCATACACATAAGGAATGCGCCGATCCAGGCAATAGTGCAACAACGCCTTGGAGTACTCGTAATTATTGCGCATCATATAGCGCCCGTCCCACTCTGTGGTGGATGAACAGGCGCCGAGGTGAAACACAGCGTCTACTGGCGCAGCAAGTTCATGCCCCGTCCCCACTTTGGCCAGAAAGTCTTCCTTGTCCAGGTAATCCATGATTTCGCAAGTCGCTCCCGGCGTCCTGCCTCCCGCGACACTAGTGCATCCCTGCACGTCGTCGGCGAGATTCTTGAATTTCACACCATTGCTGAGATTATCCACCACCAACACATCACTCCGGCCACGCGCATTGAGCGCCCTGACGAGATTACTGCCGATAAAGCCAGCGCCACCAGTCACAATAATCACTGCGGCCCCTCCTGTGCATCCTGCACCCACGGCACTTGCGCGTCCCTGCGCGGCGTATTTCCTTGTTGCTTCGACTGCACGGATGCAGGAGGTAGAGCAATGCCGGGAGCACACCGCTGCGCTGCCGAGCGGATGGTTTCAATAATATTGGTGGTCGAACAGCCTTCCTCATAATGAAGTATCAGCACCTGTCCGCCATTGGCGGTGACACAGCCGTAACCAGCCACGTCTTCTGCTCGGTAATCGCCGCCCTTGACCAGACAATCGGGCACGGTGCGGCAAATCAGGCGCTCCGGGGTATCTTCGGGAAACGGCACCACCCAGCTCACAGAGGCTAGGCCCGCCAGCACCGCCATGCGCCGCTCCAGGGAATTCACCGGGCGCCCGGCACCCTTCAGGCGCTGCACCGAGGCGTCATCATTGACCGCCACGATGAGGTGGTCACCGAGGCGTCGTGCCTGTTCCAGGTAGGCCACATGGCCCGCATGCAGGATATCGAAGCAACCATTGGTCATCACTACCGTCTCGCCATGCGCGCGCGCATCCTGCACTGCGATCAGGAGCTGATCTTCCGTCATCACACCCCGCCCCGGCGCCTGACCATCACGCAAGGCACGCCGCAGTTCCGGCACACTGACGGTGGCAGTACCAAGTTTGCCGACGACAATTCCCGCCGCCAGATTGGCCAGTGCTGTCGCCGTGCCGAGATCCTGCCCGGCTGCAAGCGCAGCCGCCAGCACTGAAATCACGGTATCACCCGCGCCGGTGACATCGTAGACCTCGCGCGCCTGCGCAGGCAGGTGCAACTCCTCGGCGCCTTGGCGCAGCAAGGTCATGCCATGCTCGCCACGCGTGACCAACAATGCGCCAAAGTCGTGCGCCGCCAACAGCGCTTGGCCTTTATCCACCAGTTCACGCTCGTCACGGCAATGTCCAACGACTGCCTCGAATTCCGACAGATTGGGCGTGATAAGGCTGGCGCCATGATACAGGCTGAAATCCTTGCCTTTTGGGTCGACCAATACTGGCTTTCCGGCCGCACGGGCGGCGCTGATCAGTTGGCGCGCCTGGCGCAGGGCGCCCTTGCCGTAATCGGACAAAACCACGACATCGACATCCGGCAAGTGGCGGAGGAAGTGTTCCAGCAGCAACGCGCCATCAATATGCTGGGCAACACTCTGGGCGGCATCCTCGAAGTCCAAGCGAATGAGCTGCTGGTGCTGGCTTATCACGCGCAGCTTGGTGGTAGTGGACAAACCAGGCTGACGCTGGAACAGACATTCCACCCCGGCCGCACCCAGGCGCTGCTCAAGCGCCTCTGCCGCCTCATCTGCACCGGTCAATCCAAGTACCCGCGCACGCCCACCCAGCGCCGCAATATTCAGCGCCACGTTACCCGCGCCGCCGGGACGTTCCTCCACCTGCTCCACACGTACTATCGGCACAGGTGCTTCAGGGGAGATGCGCGAGACGGGGCCGTGCCAGTAACGGTCAAGCATCACGTCGCCGACAACCAGAATGCGGCCGGAATCAAAGGAAGGCATCTCGATACGCATATTTTTTTGATGAATTCTGTAGAGTTATTGGCTTGCCAAGCATTATATATCTTTGGCGAAACAGATGTTATTCCAAAGACGTTAATAGACGCCCTTGCTGCCTGGCGGTCGCGACTTGAACCGGCGATGCACCCACAAATACTGCTCAGGTATACGACGCACCTGCTCCTCAAAAATCGCGTTGATGCGAGCAGTATCCTTTTCAGCATCCCCACTGGGGAAGTTCTTCAACGCCGGTTGCAAGGTGATCCGGTAACCCTTGTCACCCGGCAGGCGCGCGGGAAAGACCGGAACCACCAGTGCATTGCCAAGGCGAGCCAACTCCGCCGTTGCTGTCATGGTCGATGCTGGCGATCTGCTTGGCCACCACCACCGGGTG
>CAMTYI010000114.1:0-21601 GCA_947085925.1 uncultured Gammaproteobacteria bacterium | reverse complement strand
GTGCCCCCAACCGCCCAAGCTGCCCATCGCCGCTTGGATCAACCCACCCAAACAGGAGCCGGCCACCAAGAAAATAGACGATCCTTCGACACTAAATTAATGTACCTGGGTGTCTCAATGTCATTGACACGTTCCGAAGACGCAGCGCACAGGCAACAGTGAATGTGCCTTGATAGCCGTCGAGCGTTCGCAGTAATGCCGCCGCCTGCTTCGGTTCTGTGGTCGCCGCGAAGTGTTCGCCCTTCGCCGGGGGCAGTGCGCCGCGCAGGTCGCCGGATGGGT
This sequence comes from uncultured Gammaproteobacteria bacterium, assembly GCA_947085925.1. GTDB lineage: Bacteria > Pseudomonadota > Gammaproteobacteria > Ga007554 > LNEJ01. The sequence goes on along the minus strand of CAMTYI010000114.1, from coordinate 21,319 downwards.
CGCGCATTGCCCGGCCGGTCGCCACGGCGTAGCGGAATACTTGCCCACAGTTGCCCAGCGCCCGGTGTGCGGTTTCAAGTGCGCCACGCTCTTCAATGCGGCGCACCACGGCCAGCAATTGGGGTGCGGTCACATCGGCAATTGGGGTGCCACCCATCCATGGGAAAATGTCGCGTTCCAAACGCCTGATAATCCGGTCACCATGATGTTCCACCCAGTTGGTGGCGTGTTTCGCGTACCACTCACGGGCCACCACTTCAAAGCTGTTTGCGTCCCGGTCGGCTTTTACGGCCTTCATGGCCTTGCGGTTCTCGCCGGGATCAATACCATTCGCCAGTAACTTGCGGGCTTCGGCCTGCCTTGCCCTGGCGTCCTTCAAGCCCACATCGGGATAGGTGCCAAGGGATAGCAGCTTTTCTTTATTGTCGAAGCGGTATTTCAACCGCCACCATTTTCCGCCGGAAGGGGTCACGATCAAGAACAGGCTACCCCCATCGAACAGCTTGGCAGGCTTCGCGCCGGGCTTGGCATTGCGTATCTTGGCATCAGTCAGGGGCATCGGGGTAACTCGTTTGGGGTAACTCATTCTTAAATTGTGGGGTTACCCCTAAGAGTTACCCCTACCTAAAGCCGGATGCTGCTGGACGATGTTACCCCGTACAGGACAATAAGACAATAAAAAACCCGCACTTAGGCGGGTTAGGTGGATGTTGCTGGATGTGTTTGGATGGTTAATTGGTGGAGGCGGCGGGAATCGAACCCGCGTCCGTAAGCACTCTGCCGTTGGTTCTACATGCGTAGCCTGTCATTTATTTAACCGTATTCCACCCGACAGGCAGGGGGGATATACGGCGGGTCCAGTTAGGTTTTAGTGGATTGGCCCTGGACGAGCCGTTCCACGATCTTGTGAGGGTCGACCCCTGAGTGTCCTTGCGGACGCTGGACGCACAAGCACGGCTCCAGTCAGAGGCTAGCCGTGATTAAGCGGCTAGGGCGTAGTTGTCGTCGTTGGCAACTATATTGCGTGCAGTTGGATTTACGAGGTACTCTGCCCCTCGGCATGCCCCTCAGGTTTTGCAACCCACGTCGAAACCAGGTCGCCCCCTTTTTGGAAACTGTTAAGTGAGACAGTATAACGTTCTGAAAAGTTCCGTGTCTCTTTTTTATGCCGGAAGGTGTCAGCGTTTTTCGCTTTTGAACAACTGCTGTTTCTCGCGCTGCCAGTCACGGTCTTTCTCGGTGGCGCGTTTGTCGTGTTCTTTCTTACCTTTGGCCAGACCGATCTCGACCTTGGCGCGCCCGCGCTTCCAGTACATGGCCAATGGCACGAGGGTATAACCCTTGCGTTCCACCGCGCCGATCAGCTTGCTCAGCTCTGCGTGGTGCAGCAGCAGCTTCCGGGTGCGCAACGGGTCGGGATGGATATGGGTGGATGCGGTGAGCAGTGGCGAGATGTGCGCGCCGAACAGCCAGGCCTCGCCATCCTTGATGAGGACATAACTTTCCTTGATCTGCACCCGCCCGGCGCGCAGGCTTTTTACTTCCCAGCCTTCCAGAACCAACCCCGCCTCGAAACGTTCTTCGATGAAGTAGTCGTGACGGGCGGTTTTGTTGAGGGAGATGGTGCTGCTGCCATCGTCGGATTTTGATGTATGCTTGGACATGTTTTTTATTGCTGGTTATACCTTGTAATACTCTTTATACCATGTCACAAACTGTGCGATGCCCTTTTCAATTGGGGTGGCAGGCTTGAAACCCACGTCGCGCATTAAGTCGTCGACATCTGCATAGGTGGCGGGCACGTCGCCGTTTTGCAACGGCAGCAGGTTTTTCTGCGCTTTTTTACCCAGGCAATCTTCCAGTATTTCAATAAAGCGCAACAATTCTACAGGTTGATTGTTGCCTATGTTGTAGAGCTTGTAGGGGGCATAACTGGTGGCGGAATCAGGGGCGTCGCCCGTCCACTGCGGGTTGGGTTCAGGTACTTTGTCGAGCACCCGCACCACGCCTTCGACGATGTCGTCGATGAAGGTGAAGTCGCGGCGGTGATCGCCGTAGTTGAAAACATCAATCGGCTTTCCGGCCAGGATGCTTTTGGTGAACATGAACAGCGCCATGTCCGGGCGTCCCCACGGGCCGTAGACAGTGAAGAAGCGCAGGCCGGTGGTTGGGGTTTTATACAGATGGCTGTAGGTGTGAGCCATCAGCTCGTTGGCCTTTTTGCTGGCCGCGTACAGGCTCACCGGATGATCCACGTTGTCATGCACGGAAAACGGCATCTTGGTGTTGGCGCCATATACTGAGCTGCTGGAGGCATACACCAGGTGCTCGACGTTGTGGTGGCGGCAACCCTCCAGGATGTTGAGAAAACCTACCAGATTGCTGTCGACGTAAGCATGCGGATTGGTGATCGAATACCGCACCCCGGCCTGGGCTGCGAGATTTACCACGCGCTCAGGTTTGTATTTGGAGAAGGTCTCTTCCATGGCGGCGCGGTCTTCGAGGCTGGCGCGCACGTCAGTGAATTTAGGGTGTGACAGGGTCCGTGCCAAACGTGCCTGCTTCAGGTTGACGTCGTAATAGTCGTTGAGGTTGTCGACGCCGATGACTTCATCGCCGCGCGCCAATAGCCGCATCGCCAGCGCGGAGCCGATAAAACCGGCGGTTCCGGTGATTAAGACTTTCACTTTTTTTCTTGTTCCTTTATGTGGGGTTGATTGGCGGGGTGTATTGCCTACAATCTGCCATCCACCTGGTCGGCGGGCAGGATGTACTTCACGTCGAACAGTATCGCCCCCGGCTTGCCCAGTGCGCGGATTTTTTCTACACCCATTTCATGGAACTGGTGATGGGCCACGGCGAGGATAATCGCGTCATACTTGCCGGGTTCGAGTGTTTCGACTGGCGTGATGCCATATTCATGCACAGCCTCGGCGGGATTGATCCACGGGTCGTAGACGTCGACGTTGGCCGAATAGCTTTGCAGTTCGTTGATGATGTCGGTCACTTTTGTATTGCGCAGGTCCGGGCAGTTTTCCTTGAAGGTCAGCCCCAGCACCAGCACATTGGAATTGGCGACATGCACGCGGCGCTGGATCATCATCTTGATCACGCGCTGCGCCACATAGGGGCCCATGCCATCGTTGATGCGGCGTCCGGCGAGGATGACTTCGGGCAGGTAGCCGATCTCCTGGGCCTTATGGGTCAAGTAGTAGGGGTCTACGCCAATGCAGTGGCCGCCCACCAAGCCGGGGCGGAACGGCAGAAAATTCCATTTGGTGCCAGCCGCTTCCAGCACCTCCAGCGTGTCGATACCGAGCCGGTTGAAGATCAGGGCCAGCTCATTGATCAGGGCAATATTCACATCGCGCTGGGTATTTTCGATAACCTTGGCGGCCTCGGCGACACGGATGCTGCTCGCTTTGTGGGTGCCCGCCGTGATGATGCGTTTGTAGAGGCTGTCCACGAAATCGGCTATCTCGGGTGTGGAGCCGGAGGTGACCTTGAGGATATTGACGACACGGTGCTGCTTGTCGCCAGGGTTGATGCGTTCCGGGCTGTAGCCTGCAAAGAAGTCCTGGTTGTATTTCAGGCCGGAAAGGGATTCCATGATCGGCACGCATACTTCTTCGGTGGCGCCTGGGTATACCGTTGATTCAAAGATCGTAATGTCACCCTTTTTGAGCAGCTTGCCGAGGGTCTGGCTGGCCTTGACGAGTGGGGTGAGATCAGGGCGTTTATGTTCGTCGACGGGCGTGGGCACGGTGACGATATAGACATTGCAGTTGGCCAGATCGGACGGGTTGGTGGTGTAGGTGAGCTGGTCGGCCTGCGCCAGCTCCTGGGAATCTACTTCCAGCGAGCTGTCTTTGCCTGCCTTGAGTTCGGCAATGCGTGTCGGGTTGATGTCCAGCCCTACCGTCGGGAACTGTTTACCGAATTCCACGGCGAGCGGCAGGCCGACATAGCCCAAGCCGATCATGCCAATTGTTGTCTGGTTCAGGTCAAACATGCGGTTTACCTCAAAAAAATAGTTCCAAAGGGCGCGCCATTCCCGTGATCATCGTGAAGGGCGCAATGAGGGGGTGATTGTGTGCCATCCACGTTACGTTTGATGCGTGGAGCGCACTAAACGTTTTTTCACTGGTTAGGCTGGGTCACGACTGAATGCTTGCGCCGCGACCAATCCCGTAATAAGTGAATCCCTCTTTCTCCAGCATCTGCGGATCGTAAAGATTGCGCCCGTCGAAGATTAGCGGCTGCTTGAGTGCAAGCTTGATCTTGCTGAAGTCCGGGCTGCGAAATGACTTCCACTCCGTAACCATTACCAGCGCATCGGCGCCTTCCAACGCGGCGGCGGGTGATGTGCAAAGCACAAAATCCGCGCGTTCGCCATAGATGCGGCGCGCTTCGTCCATAGCCTCCGGGTCATGGGCCTGTACGCGCGCGCCATGCGCCCACAAGGCTTCCATGAGTGTGCGGCTGGAGGCGGCGCGCATGTCGTCGGTGTTGGGTTTGAAGGCCAGCCCCCACAGCGCAAAGGTGCGGCCTTTCAGGTCGCCGTTAAAGTGTTTTTCGATTTTCTGGAACAGCACTTCTTTCTGACGGTGGTTCACTGCTTCCACGGCGTGCAGCAGTTCTGCCTGATAACCTGCTTGCGTGGCGGTGCGTTCCAGTGCCTGCACATCCTTGGGGAAGCACGAGCCGCCATAGCCGCAGCCGGGGTAGATGAAATGGTAGCCGATGCGCGGATCGGAGCCGATGCCGATGCGCACCTGTTCAATATCCGCACCCAGCCGTTCGGCGATATTTGCCAGCTCGTTCATGAAGCTGATTTTGGTTGCCAGCATGGCGTTGGCCGCATACTTGGTCAGCTCCGCTGAACGGATGTCCATCACCACCAGACGCTCGTGGCTGCGATTGAACGGTGCGTACAGGGCGCGCAACAACTCCGTGGTGCGAGGATTGTCCGTGCCGATGACGATACGGTCCGGCTTCATGAAATCGTCTACCGCTGCGCCTTCCTTGAGGAATTCGGGGTTGGAGACGACATCGAACTCGACGTTTTGGCCGCGCGCCGTCAAAGCGTTCTGGAGGGTGGCGCGCACCCTGTCCGCCGTCCCGACCGGAACGGTGGATTTGTTTACCACAACCCGGTAGCCCTCCATGTGTTCGCCGATGCTTTTGGCAACCGCCAACACATATTGCATATCTGCAGAGCCGTCTTCGTCGGGTGGTGTGCCTACGGCAATGAACTGGAACAGGCCATGCGCGACGCCTGCGGCAATATCGGTAGTGAACGTCAGGCGGCCCGCCTGGGCGTTGTTGTTCACCATTACCTCCAGTCCAGGCTCGTAAATAGGCAGCTTGCCCTGTTTGAGCATGTCGATTTTGCGTACATCAATATCGACGCACAACACATCATTACCGACATCCGCCAGACAGGCGCCGGTGACAAGGCCAACGTAGCCGGAGCCGAAAATAGTAATTTTCATGGTATTATGCCAGTGATTTAGATTGCCAAGGCGTTAAGATACCAAAGTAAAAGGCTGCCGTCATTTGCAAAACAACATCAGGCTTAATCTTACAGTGGACGTAAGTTTCAACTTACAGTCCGGTATCGTAAACGCATTATAATTGCACGGGATTATATACCCTGACGGGGCCGAGTGGCACGACACGACGTTAAAGAAGCGTGCGCTATAGTGTCTCTTGAAGTGCAGAAACAACCATGGGTGGGTCCTTTCGTGGATTTTTATTGAAAATGCCAAGCCCGCTTTTTTGAATGATGGACTAATGCACGGCGTCTATGGTCAGACTATTTAGACATTATGTGCCCCACACCTTTCTGTTGTTGGGGGTGGCCGAAGCCGTAATCCTCATGCTATCGATTTACCTCGGCGCGTCATTGCGCTCGGTCGTCGATGACGGAACGATTGATGCTATGCAACCGCTCATGCCCAAGGCGCTGTTGTTTTCCTTCGTGATGGTGAGCGTGATGACGGCGGTGGGTCTGTATAAGGCCAATCTCCGTGAAGGCATGGTGGGGATGCTGTTGCGGATCGGCATCAGCATCCTGCTTGGCGTGGGGCTGATGAGCCTGGTTTTCTATATTTTTCCCTCACTGTTCCTGGGGCGCGGCGCGTTTGGTCTGTCGTTTGCCGTTGCACTGGTGGGCATCATCCTCGCCCGCGTCACGTTTTTTAAAATTGTCAATCAGAATGCGCTGCAACGACGTATTCTGGTACTGGGTTCCGGCAAGCGTGCAGGACAAATCTCCCGGCAATTGCGCAGAAAGGTAGACCGGCGAGGGTTTTCTATCGTGGGCTATGTGCATATCTCGGGTGAGCACAGCGCGATCGATGCGCAACATGTGCTGCATCTCGACGTGCCGCTGCTGGAATTTTGTAACCAGCATCAGATCGATGAAATCGTTGTCGCCGTCGAGGATCGACGCAAGGGATTTCCGGTGCATGAACTTCTGGATTGCAAAATGAGCGGCATCGAGGTTGTCGATATGCTGACCTTCTTCGAGCGCCAGGCAGGCAAGATCCGGCTGGATCTTCTACACCCGAGCTGGTTGATTTTCTCCGATGGTTTCCTCACTAACTCTTTCCGTGAGTTAAATAAACGGGTTTTTGATGTGGCTGCCAGCGTGCTGATTCTGATGTTGACATGGCCCATCATGATTATGGCTGCCATTGCAATCATGATGGAAAGCCGTGGCTGCGGGCCGATCTTTTATCGTCAGGTACGGGTGGGTCAGAATTGGGAATTGATCGAGGTGATGAAGTTCCGCAGCATGTGTGTGGATGCGGAGAAGGACGGCCCGCAATGGGCAGGCAAGAACGACAGCCGGATCACGCGCGTTGGTGCTTTCATCCGCAAGACACGCATCGACGAACTGCCGCAACTGCTGGGTGTACTGAAGGGTGATATGAGTTTCGTCGGCCCCCGCCCGGAGCGCCCGGTGTTTGTCGAGCAATTATCGCAGTCGATCCCCTATTACGCTGAACGTCACCGCGTCAAACCGGGCATCACCGGCTGGGCGCAGATCCGTTATGCTTACGGCGCTTCAGAAGAAGACGCTGTTGAAAAACTGCAATATGATTTGTATTACGTTAAAAACCACAGCCTGTTTCTGGATCTGATGATCCTGTTCCAGACTGCTGAGGTCATTCTCTGGGGCAGGGGCGCCCGTTAGCGGGGTATCCACAATGCTCAACATCGGCGTGCTCAGCTACACCGCCGCTGCACTGATGTTCCTGGTGCTGTCGTTGTTGTTACTGACCAGTTGGCGTGGCCGGTTGCAGGGCGCGTTGCTGGTCTTTGCATCACTGTCTACGGTGGCATGGGCGGCCATGGCGGCTTGGCACGCCGCTCTGGATTACCCGCCCTCCCTGACGCTTCCAGTAGCCGAGATAGTGCGCAATGCCGTCTGGCTTGCATTCCTGGTCAGGTTATTACACCCCGCACGACAGATTGGTCCGATGTCCTTGCGGCTGCGCTGGCTTGCGGCAGGGCTGGCAGGGTTGTGCCTGGCGCTTGTGTCGATAAATATTTATCCGCCCTTGGTCGGCATTGACGGCGACGTGAATCTGCTCATGTTTGGTAACGTCTTGCTGGCCGTGGCCGGGCTGGGATTGGTCGAGCAAGTGCTCCGCAACACGCCCACTGAACAGCGCTGGGCCATCAAGTTTCTCTGCCTGGGTGTTGGCGGCATATTTGCCTATGATTTTTTCCTGTACTCGGACGCGTTGCTTTTCAAGCATATCGACACGCACCTGTGGAATGCGCGGGGCATGATTACGGCGCTGGCCGTGCCGCTTATTGCCGTCTCGGCGGCGCGCAATCCGCAGTGGTCGCTGGATGTAGCCGTCTCGCGCGGGTTCGTCTTCCACACGGCCGCGCTGATGGGGGCGGGGATCTATCTGCTGGTCATGGCGGCCTCTGGCTATTACATCCGCATTTATGGCGGAAGCTGGGGTGTGGTGGGTCAGGCGATTTTTCTATTTGGCTCCGCCGTGGTGTTGCTGGCGATAGTCTCTTCCGGCCAGGTGCGCGCCCGCTGGAAGGTGCTACTCAACAAGCATTTTTTCAGCCACAAATACGATTACCGTGAGGAATGGCTGCGGTTTATCCGCACCTTATCCAACGGTGAGCCAGGCCAGCAGCAGTCTGTGGTCACCCAGGAACGCGCTATCCAGGCGCTGGCACAAATAGTCGATAGTCCAGCGGGTATGCTGTGGTGGCGCAGCAAAACCGTTGGTGACAACTTCACTCACTTTACACCCTCGGCACGCTGGAATATGTCCGCAAGCGTGGGTGCCAGCGAGTCCGTAGAAGGTGTGCTGGCGCGCTTCCTGGAAGAACGCCAGTGGATCATTGATCTCGGTGAATATGCGCATCGCCCCGAATCCCACGAGGGATTGGTGATACCCCAGTGGTTGAGTGACCTGTCCCAATGCTGGCTGGTAGTGCCGCTGATCCTGGAGCAACAATTGTTGGGCTTCATGATTCTGGCGCAGCCACGCGCCGCGCGGCAGATCAACTGGGAAGACCGCGACCTGCTCAAGACGGCGGGCTACCAGGCGGCCAGTTTTCTGGTTCAATTGGAATCCGCCCAGCGCCTTTCGGAGGCGCGCCAGTTTGAGGCCTTCAACCGGCTTTCCGCGTTTGTAGTGCATGACCTCAAGAATCTGGTGGCACAGCTTTCACTGGTGGTGTCGAACGCGCAAAAACACAAACACAATCCGGTGTTCATGGAAGATGCGATAAATACCGTGGAGCACGCGGCGGCAAAAATGAATCGCATGCTTGCCCAGTTGCGCGCAGGAAATCTCCAGGCGCATACTGCAACCAAGTTTGACCTTGACACACTATTACGCGAAGTCATTGAGACGCGGACACAATCCAAACCCGCGCCATCGCTGGAAATAGCCGAAACGGGTCTGCGCGTACAGGCGGATCGTGACCGCCTTGCCGCCGTTTTTGGTCATATTATTCAGAATGCACAGGAAGCAACCCCTGCGGATGGCTCTGTGCGGGTACGGCTGAAGCGTGAGGGTGCCCAGGCCGTCCTGGAAGTGGAGGACAGCGGTCATGGCATGGACGCCGAGTTCATCCGCAAGCGGCTCTTTCAGCCGTTGGAAACCACCAAAGGCAATCTGGGCAGGGGTATTGGTGTCTATCAGAGCCGCGAACTGGTGCGTGAATTAGGCGGTGATATCGAAGTTGTCAGTCAGCCGGGTGAGGGCAGCCGGTTTCGTATACTGCTCCCGTTGCTGTTTTTCCGGCAGGAAGATGCGCAACGCGAAAAATTCGAAGAAAAAAGCCGTACAAGGGAGGGTATGAAATGAGTCCGTCAAGCAAGACATTGTTAATCGTCGAGGATGACCCAGGTTTGCAAAGCCAGTTGCGCTGGTGTTTTGATAACTTCGAAGTGGTAACCGCAGGCGACCGCGAGAACGCCCTGGCTCAGGTGCGCCATCATGAGCCGGCAGTGGTGACCCTGGATTTGGGGTTGCCTCCCGACCCCGGGGGCGCCAGCGAAGGGTTGGCAACGCTCCGGGAAATCCTCGTCATCGCGCCCGGCACCAAAGTGATTATGGTCACCGGCAACGATGACCGTGAAAACGCCGTGCGGGCGATAGGACTGGGTGCGTATGATTTTTATCAAAAGCCCATTGATCCAGAAATCCTTTCGCTGATTGTAAACCGCGCCTTCTCCTTGCACAGCCTGGAGGAGGAAAACCGCCAATTGGCTGCCGCGCAGCAACAGAAAAATTCGCCATTACAAGGCATTCTCGCCTCCAGCCCCCAGATGCTCAAGGCGTGCAGTACCGTGGAAAAGGTCGCGCCCACCAATGTTACTGTGCTGATACTGGGGGAAAGCGGCACGGGCAAGGAGCTGCTTGCCCGTGCCCTGCATGAACTCAGCCCCCGTGCTACGCAACGCTTTGTAGCCATTAATTGTGCTGCGATACCCGAAGCTCTGCTGGAAAGCGAGCTGTTTGGTTACGAAAAAGGCGCCTTCACCGGCGCCGCAAAACAAGTAAAAGGGAAGGTCGAGTACGCCGAAGGAGGAACGCTGTTCCTTGATGAGGTAGGCGATTTGCCCATGTCGTTACAGGCAAAACTGCTGCGTTTTTTGCAGGAAAGGGTGATTGAGCGGATCGGCGGGCGTGGAGAAATCGCGGTGGATGTGCGCGTGATATGCGCCACACATCAGGATGTTCCGGCGCTGGTGCGCACGGGGAAATTCCGCGAGGATTTGTACTACCGGGTCAGTGAATTGACCATTACCATCCCCCCCCTGAGAGAGCGGGAGGGCGATGCCGTGCTGCTGGCGCATGCCTTCGTGGATAAATTCGGTCGCCAGCAGGGAAAGCCACGGCGCACTTTGAGCAAGGAAGCATTGGCAGCAGTCGAGGTCTACCCTTGGCCCGGCAATGTCCGGGAACTGGAAAATCGCGTCAAACGCGCGGTGATCATGAGCGAAGGCCTTCAGATCAGCGTAGAAGACCTTGAACTGGCACACAGCGCCACCTCGAAGAATGAGGAGCTGGCCACGCTCAATTTGCGCCAGGTGCGCGATAATGCCGAGCGCCAGGCATTGCAGCGGGCGCTGCGTTGGTTTGATGGGAATGTCTCACACGCTGCGGAAATACTTGGCGTCAGCCGACCGACCTTGTATGACTTGATGAATAAATACCAGATAAAGTTAAAATAAGGGCAAACCCGAATAGCACTCAATCTTAAGCTAAATGTAGGGTGCGCCGCGCGCACCAATTCATTTGCTAGGCCATGGTGCGCACGGCGCACCCTACATTTGAAGTGGTAGGTCGGATAAAACAAAGCGGATCCGACATTACAAGATAAAGTCGCTCCCGCCTGCGCTCCGGGTAATTGTAGGCCTGGCGGCGCAAGTTGCCTGACATCATCCTTGATGCTTGACCATATTGTAGAGATAAGGCTATGAAAAAGCACAACAGAAAACGGAAAAGCGCGATTGTTCTGGGGTTGGCGTTGCTTGCGATGGGGAATAACCTGGCATATGCCGACAGCAGCCAAAAACTGATTGGCGAAGCCCAAGGCTACCTGCAAAAAGGCGACACCAAGGCCGCTGTCATCCAGCTCAAAAATGCCCTCCAGGAAAGCCCCGACAACAAAGACGCACGCTTCATGCTGGGTGAGGTTTACCTGAAACAAGGTGATGGCGCCTCCGCCGCGAAGGAACTGAAACGTGCCAAAGACCTCGGCGTGACGGACGCTAAGGTTCTCATCCCGCTGGGTAAATCCTACCTGCTGCAGGGCCGTTACGAAGCCGTTCTGGATGAAATCAGACCGCCTGCCGGGGCCTCGGCGGATCTCAAGGCCGGCATTGCAACCCTCCAGGGACATGCCCAGCTCGCCTTGGGCAAGGTGGCGCCAGGCAAGGAAAAGTACAATGAAGCACTGCAAAACCACGCCGACTTTCCAGACGCTCTGCTAGGGCTGGCCCGCATTGCTGCCGTGAACAAAGATATGGCAGGTGCCACAGGCCTTGTGGATCGGGCACTCAAGGCCGATCCAGATAACATCGATGTCTGGCTGATGAAGGGCGAGTTGCAAAAGGTCGCTGGCCGCCATGCGGAGTCCTTGCAGAGTTTTCAGAAGGTGCTACAGCTTGATCCGAATAATCTTTCCGCTTACCTGGGCCGTGCCATTGAATACATCGCACTGGGCAAGCCCAATGAAGCGAAGAAGGATATCGACACGGTACGCAAACGTGTACCCAATCATCCGCTCGCCAATTATATGGCCGCAGCCATGGCATTTCAGGAGAAAAATCTCACCGCTGCCCAGGAGCATTTGCAAGAAGTTTTGAAGATAGCGCCAGGGCATCTGCCCAGCCTGCTGCTCATGGGCAACATTCATTACGCCCAGAATCAGTTCGAACAGGCAGAGAATGAGTTATCGCGCTACGTGAAAGCATTGCCCGGCAATGTCGCCGCCCGCAAACTGCTCGCCGCCACCCTGATGAAGCTCAAGCGCCCACAGGATGCCGTCAAGGCGCTCGAACCTGCGATCAAGGACAATGCCAAAGATCCGCAATTTCTGGCCCTGCTAGGCAGCGCCTATTCACAGGGCGGCGATCCGAACAAGGGCACCGATTATCTCGAACAGGCCGCCAAACTCGCGCCCAATGCTGCGGCGATACGCACCCAATTGGCGGTAGGGCACCTCGCGGCGGGTGAGACCGAGTTGGCCGTCAAGGAGCTGGAATCTGTCGTCGACCTGGGCAAGGAACCCATGCAGGCGGACGTCTTGCTTGTGCTTGCCCATTTGCAGAAAAAGAACTTCGACAAAGCCCTTGCCGCTGCCCAGAATATGGCCAGGAAAGACGTTAATAACCCCGTGTCCTATAACCTGATGGGCGCCGCCTATCTGGGCAAAAAAGACCTTGCTTCGGCGCGCAAGCAATTCGAGCAAGCCGTAAAGATTCAACCCAAATTCAGTCCGGCCCAAATGAATCTGGCACAGATCGACCTGCAACAGGGTAAACCCCAGCAGGCCGAGCAGCATTACAAGGAAATCCTCAATAATGACGACAAGAATGTCGGCGCCATGGTGGCGCTGGCTGGTCTGTCGGCGCGCGCGGGCAAAGAGAAAGAGGCGTTTTCCTGGCTGGAAAAGGCCAGGGAAAAGAACCCCAAGGCACTGGAACCTGCCCTGCTGCTGATCAATGCCTATCTACAACAGAACCAACCCCTCAAGGCCCTGAGTATCGCGCGTGATATTCAGGACGAGAACGCCGACAACCCGGTCGTCCTGCAAGCCCTGGCGCAGGCACAATTGGCAGCGGGCGAAACCGGAAGCGCCCTGTCCAGCTATCGCAAGCTCACCGAGAAGCTGCCCAAATCACCCCAGGCCCAATATCTGCTCGCGCAGGCCCAGATGAAGTCGAAAGACTCCAAAGCCGCCGCCGCCAGCCTGAACAAGGCACTCAAAGTGGATCCCAATTTCCTGCCCGCCTCGGTCGCCTTGGCTGAACTGGAGCTACAGGATAACCGTCCTAAAGAAGCCCTGAACATCGCCCATCAACTCCAAAAGCAACAAGACAAATCCCCGGCAGGTTACGAGCTGGAGGGCAACATCCACATGCGCACCCGTGCCTATGCCGATGCCGCCAAGGCCTATGCCACCGCCTATCAGCGTGGCAAGAGTGGAGAGGTGGCGGTGAAGCTGTCCGGCGCCCGCAAGCAGGCTGGCGATAGCGCCGGAGCCTATCAGGCGCTGACCCAATGGCTCGCCGAACACCCCGATGATGCCGGTGTACGCACCGTGCTGGCAAGCACCTATCAATCGGACGGCAAGCGCAAGGAGGCCATAGAGCATTATCAGAAGGTGCTCGAAAAACAGCCCAAAAATGCCGCTGTGCTCAACAACCTTGGCTGGGTCTATTATGAACAGGGCGATCCGCGCGCACCGGAATACGCCGAAAAGGCTTACAATCTGGCAAAAGACCAGCCCGCCATTATGGACACCTTTGGCTGGATCCTGGTACAGCAGGGGCAGGTGAAACGCGGCCTGGAACTGCTGCAATCCGCCACAGCCAAATCTCCTGAGTCACCGGATATCCGTTATCATCTGGCAGTGGCGCTGGACAAATCAGGCCGCCGCCAGGATGCGCGCAAGGAGCTGGAGCGCTTGCTTGAGCGCAACAGCGACTTTAGCGAAGCGGCAGCAGCGAAGTCATTACTGAATCGTCTCAAATCCGGCGGTTAAGCTGTTGTTTGCCCTCCCATCGCCTTGTGGCTATGATATGCCGACTAAATTGACCTCATGAGGTAGTCGAGCATGACTCTGCACGCCCATTTATCACCCCTGAGCATCGCTGATTATCTGGAAGGCGAACTGCGCAGCCAGGTGCGCCACGAATACGTGGCGGGGCGCGTATTTGCCATGGTGGGTGCCAGCGAGGCGCATAACCTGATTGCCGGAAACCTGTATACGGCATTACGTGCCCACCTGCGGGGTGGGGGCTGCCGCACCTTCATGTCAGACATGAAGGTGCGTGTGGAAAAGATGCAGGCATTTTATTATCCCGATGTGCTGGTAACATGCGATGCTGATGATATCGAGCAATACCATAAATCCCGGCCCTGCCTCATTATTGAAGTCCTCTCACCCGCCACAGAGACTATTGACCGGCGCGAGAAACTGCTTGCTTATCAGGTGCTGGACAGCCTGAAAGAGTACGTACTGGTGACCCAGGATCGCATGCAGGTCGAGGTCTACCGTCGGGACGGCGCGGGCGGATGGTGGGTGGATACCTATACCGGGGGCGAAGGGGTTCATCTGGAATCAGTGGGCCTCACGCTGTCAATAGCTTCCGTGTACGAGGACGTGCTGTAGATGGGATCCCCTATCGCATGCGTGGTATCCGTGCCATTTTCTTTGAAATAGATGATCGCCTCAAAACTGGCAAGAAATAAGTTGCCACAATAACCGTAGAGGGGAGCAAGATGAAGTTGGAATTTTTCGGCAATTTGCGCGCCTACGCGCTAGCTGCAATACTCGTGGCGCCTGTCCTTACGAGTTGTGATAATGTCGGGAATCTGACCCCTCAGGAGCATGTGCAACGGGCTAAGGACTTCCAGGACAAAGGGGATCTGGGATCAAGCATTATCGAGCTCAAAAGCGCCTTGCAGCAAACCCCCGATAATGCTGAGGCACGCCTACTTCTGGGGGAGATTTATGTAAAGGCGCAACAGGGGAAAGAAGCGGAAAAAGAATTGCTGCAAGCGCAGAAACTCGGAGTCGGCGAAGAGTCAATCAAGGTTTTGCTGGGGCAGGCCCTGCTTTTGCAGGGGGGCTACAAGCGTGTCCTTGACGAGGTCAAGCCTGACCTCCAAACTTCCCCCAAAAACTTGGCGAAGATATTACAGCTTCATGGAGAAGCCCAGTTTGGCTTGGGTCGCCCCGAGCAGGGATGTGCCTTGTTCAAGCAGTCCACGCAGGCCGATCCAGCTTATGTCCCTACCTATTGGGGGCTTGCCACGTGCGCTGCTGCCACGAAAAACTTTGACCAGGCCAAGGCGCTGCTTGAAAAGGCGCTCAAATTGGACGCCAGGAACGCCAGCACCTGGATGTGGCTGGGCAAGCTGGAGCAAGTCAGAAATGATCCAAAAGCGGCGGAGGTTGCCTACTCCCATGTGCTCAAGATCGCCCCGGATCACGTCGATGCCCGACTGAGTTTGGCTTTTCTGCACCTGACAGCAGACAAATTTGATGTTGCCCAAGCGGGTATTGGCGCGGCGCTCAAAGTGGCGCCGGGTAACCTGAGAGCCAAATATTTGCAAGCGCTACTGAATTTCCGGCAGGCCAAATATGCCGCAGCGCGGGATAACCTGCAAGTAGTGCTGAAAGACGTTCCCGATCATATGCCGAGCATCCTGCTTTCCGGTATGGTGGCCTATGAGCTAGGCAGTTATGAACAGGCCACTCAGTATCTCGCAAAGGTCTTGAGCCAGTTCCCCAATAGTGTGTATGCACGCAAGGGCCTCGCGGCGGCGTTGCTGAAAACGGGGCAGCCTGATCGCGCACTGGATACCTTAAAGCCCTTACTCATGGCTGAAAGCCAAGACCTGAGCGTGTTGTCGATGGCTGGAGAAGCCTCATTGCAGACGCATGAACCCATGAAGGCGCGCGACTATCTTCAAAGAGCAACGGCAATCGACCCGAAGAACGCCAAATTAGGCACCGCGCTGGGCATAAGTTATATGGCCGCCGGCGACTCGGAGCGCGCTATGGCGGAACTGGAATCCGCAACCGCAAAGGATGCAGGTCAAAGTGTGGCAGATACTCTCTTGATCTTGACTCATCTGCAAAACAGGGAATTCGACAAGGCATTGGTGGCGATCAACGTACTTGAGAAAAAACTCCCGAATGACCCCGCCGCATACAATTTCCGGGGTGCGGCCTATGCTGGCAAGAGAGATTTTGCCAATGCACGGAAAAATTTTGAGCAGGTGCTGACACTCAATCCAGCCTACAGCGAAGCGGCCATGAATCTGGCGCAGCTCGACCTCCAGGAGAAGAACTCACAAGCTGCTCGCAAGCGCTATGAAGCTGTCCTGGACAGGGACAAGAACAATCTCCCTGCGTTATTGGCACTGGTGAATCTGGCAAGTGGCAAGAAAGAAGTTGTTTCCTTGTTGGAGCGCGCGGCCCAGGCCAGCCCGTCGGCACTACAGCCGCGACGGCTTCTGGTAGAGCGCTACCTGAAGAATAATGAGGCACAAAAAGCACTGAGCCTTGCGCGCGAGGCGCAGACCGCCAATCCCGACAACGCGGATGCCCTGGATTTACTCGGAGCAACGCAGCTTGCCGCTGGTGAAACGGAAAACGCGTTGGCGACTTATGGCAAACTCGCCAAAATGGCGCCAAAATCACCGCTTGCGCACTATAAACTCGCATCGCTGCAGGCTACCGTAAATAACCTTGGCGCAGCCAAATCATCCCTGCACCAAGCCCTGGATCTGAAGCCCGACTATCTGGAGGCGCAGGCCGCGCTCATCTCGGTGGAGCTTAGAGCTGGAAAGCCCGCAGAAGCGCTGAAAATCGCCCAGCAGGTGCAAAAACAAAACTTTAAAATGTCGGCGGGTTTCGTGCTTGAGGGCGATATTCTCATCGACCAAAAACAATACGATAAGGCCACCAAAGCCTATGAGAAAGCCTTTTCCCTCGACAAAAGTGGCCTGATCGCGGTCAAGCTGCATCAGGCGCAGTCACTGGCCGGAAATGTAAAAGATGCCGACAACCGTCTGTTGCAATGGCTCAAGGCGCAGCCAAAAGACACCGCTGCCCGCGCCTACATGGCACAAGCCTACATGACACGGGGGCAAGATAAACAAGCAATCGAGCAGTACCAGATTCTATTGCGCGATGCCCCAGATGACCTGCTTGCACTCAATAATCTCGCCTGGCTGTACCATCGCGGAAAGGATCCGCGTGCGTTGGACATGGCAGAGAAAACCTATAAACTCAGACCCGATGCTGCATTTATCACGGATACGCTGGGTTGGATCTTGCTCGAGCAGGGTAAAACCGCACGCGCTGTCGAACTGCTGCAAAAAGCCGTTTCGCTTGCACCCATAAATCCGGAAATAGGCTATCACTATGCCGTTGCGCTCGCCAAAGCGGGCGACAAACAGAAGGCGCGCAAACAGCTTGAGGCGGTATTAGCTTCCAGCCAAAACTTTCCGAAGCAAGACGAAGCGAGGGCATTGCTAAAACAATGGTAGGTCTGTCAACTCGTCGGTTTTCACCCGGTCGCCAATATCTGGAGTCGCTGCCGTGCTCACCGACAGCTGCAGGGCGGCAGGTGAGTGTCGAAATATTTTACATCTGGTGCGCCGTCGAGTGCTTCCCGATCTTCGTGCGGCCCCATTTCCCCGGCACCACCGCATCAACCAACCACAAGGTCATATAGCTGGTCATGCGCAAGATTACCTGGCAACCCATCATTGTCTTTATTGGTTTCTGTCTGGCCATTTTTACCCTCGCCACGGCAACAACCATCATGCTGCCAGGCAAACTCCCGCTGGGAGATTTCCGTGGGATCGCTATGGTTTTAGCTTGGGTGATATGTGTCTACGCGTACGCAATTGCAGTCTATAGACTGTTTCTGGCAGCCATGCCATTGCCGGAAGGTGAGATTTTCGAGAAATCCCGTGCGGAATTCGTCTATCACGTCTATGTTCTGTTCTACCTTATTTTCTTCAATTCCATCATGCGCAGTGGAGTCCCCCCCATCCCTTTCATGCGGTTGATCTATCTGGCTCTGGGTGCCCGTCTTGGCCGCAATACTTATAGTTCAGGCCTTATTTACGACCCGCTTTTTGTGCAAATCGGGGACGATTCTGTCATTGGTGAATCCGCTCTGCTCGTGCCCCATGTCATCGAAGGTGCGCGCCTGGCTCATTATCCCATTCGCATCGGCAACCACGTCACCATCGGCGCCCATGCCGTGGTGCTGGCGGGTGCTATGATTGGCGACCATGCCATAGTTTCAGCAGGCGCTTTGGTAACCAAGGACACTCGTATCGGGCAAGGAGAGGTCTGGGGTGGCATCCCGGCCAAACTGTTGAAGAGTCGTGAAATCGGTGGGGCGCCTGATGTCGGCTTGCGCCAAGGTTAAACGTGCAGTTTACTGAATCTGTCGGAAAAATTTACACATCGTTGTGCGAGGCACGGAGATTAGGACGCGAGGGCGAGACACACCCACGATAGCCCCACTTTGCCGCGCGCGGTAATTCGCCCCAAAAAAATATATTACCGCAGGAAAAGCATATAAATTAAAATATTTAATATATTCATTGTGTTGATATTCATTTTCAAGGTCGAATTCATTAGCTCTCTTAAAAGCGCGCAACTGTTTTTTATGGGATTAACTCATTATTTCCCTGCGATTTCCAGGGTGTACGAATAGCTTTTTATCCGGACCTGTCTGACTTGTCGGATTTCTTTACAATACAAAAAAATAACCAAAAAATTTAACTTATTAATAATTATCAATTAGATAGAGACTTTCCTTCTTGCTGGAGAGATGGCAAAAGCAAAAAATAATGTCGAAATTCTTTACACGACGCCACGGAGTTTTGTATGCTAGGGCGCTTAAATTTATATAAATTATTGATTTTTAAGTTAATTGAATTTAGTGGCATGGAGTGTGCATTGATGAAGTGAGAGGTCCACGCAGATCAGCCTCAGATAAATAATCTGATCGTCAAAGTTTCAATTAGGAGTTTAAATCATGAAAAAACAATTCAAGCTGCTTCTGCTGCCGGCAAGTCTGCTTGCCTGTGGCTTGGGTATGTCCAGCGTTGCCCAGGCGAACGCCTACGCAGTGGCGACAAATAACATTAAAGATGGTTTGGTTCTCGGTCTGTTTAATGGGGCGTCCGTTGGCACGGGAATTCCAGGGGTCTTCAGTTTTGGCGTCCCGGCCTCCCTCTCCTCCAGCTCCGCAACCTTGAATGGCAGCGGAACTGCTGGCTCCTCGGCGACCCCGCCCCCGGATGCACCCGCTTCCAACGGCACGGGTTCGAACCCGTTCCGTACTAATGAGGATACATTCGTCAGCGGTGGCGGCAATACTTACTACAATCTGTTCGGCCAATTGGGTACAAATTATTCTTCCGGTGACGCGATAGTAGTGGCTGAACAGAGTTTTACCGGCACTCCAATCGTGGCGCGCAACATGGCCGAGAGTAATATTGTCTATAATGGTTTTGGTGACGCCGACGGACGCAACATATCCTCGACCACCGTCAATCTTGGCATTTCCTTGGGTGCTGACTGCGCAACCAATGATTGCCGGGTCAACTTCTCGTTCCTGGCAGATCCTTTCATTCTCGCTTCCCTGGATGCACTGGCTAAACCAGGCTCGGTAGCGCGTGGTACCCTTGCAATGAGTGTCACGCTGACCAAAGTGGGCGACCTTGTTCCGACCTTTGCTTGGGCGCCTAACGGTGCTGCGGGCGGGATCGTTGGCGGCATTGAGACGGCCGACAGCGAGAATCTAAACCTGACGCGTGAAGTCCTGACTGGTGGAGATCCTGACGCAGTACACTCGGGGCCGTATGCGAACGATGTCTTTGGCAGCTTCGCCGCCTTTACAAATGCATTAGGCGTCGGCAATTACACCTTAAGCCTGTCGATGATTGAGAAGAGCGACGTCAAGCGTGTTCCCGAGCCAGCTACCCTGGCGCTGATGGGGATGGGATTGGTTGGTATGGGCTTTGCGGCTCGCCGTCGCAAACAAGCATAAGCATTCCGTATAGCTGTTTTGTAGGGCAGGGGGTCAAACCCTTGCCCTTTTTTATTTGCCCAGCGGCTCTGAAGTGACCCACCCGTAGCAGTTAGACTGGCACCGGGCAACGAATGTAAAGTTTTCCGACGGTTGCTTGGGGTGGTCCGTGCGGGATGTAAACCGCATTGATGCAGTTACTCACTGGGTTGATTTGACGAGTGATTGCTTCTGTGGCGGAAAATCTCTGCCACGATGTCCCGAAAGCGTTGCGCAGTGTCAGACTGCTCCAAGATGTGGTTGATCCCTTTAGCTGCTTCCGCATAAGCTGGTTTACCCAGCATAGCGGTTGCAGCTTCTAATAAGCTGGCGGAAGACAATTTCGCGGCGCGCAGCGCAATGCCGGCGCCCAGACGTTCCACTGCATTCATATTCAACAATTGATCCATATTGGAACACAGGCCGATGACCGGCACCCCGCTGGCGAGCGCCTGGTAGGTGGTCAAGCTACCGCCATTGCTGATCACCAGTTGCGATCGCCGGGTTGCGATGTCCATCGGCAGGTAATCGGTGATGTACGCGTTGGCTGGTGTATCGGCCAACGCGATTTTGCCTGCGGTGGCGGCGATGACCGTGACCGGGAGTTGCGACAGGGCGGCGAGCGCCATGGGTAGAAGGTCGGTCTGCCCCGAGCTACCCAGGGTCAGGAATACCACTGGCCTGTCTTCGGGCAGGCTGCTCCACCACTCGGGTAGCGGCGTTTTGGTGGACCAGAGCGCCGGGCCGAGGTAGCTATGGTGGGTTGGCAGCTCGTGGGTCGGTACCACTTCGGGGATGTCCGCATACAGGGTGTAGTCGCCCCAGGTGTAGGCAGCCCTCAAATCATGCCCCAGAGTCGGCAGCCCGTAGCGGCGGCGCACCCGGTTTAGGGGGCGGGCATGCAGGGCGAAGGCGATGGGCCTCACGGTATCGAACAGCCTTTGCGCCAGACGGACGCCTAAAATCCGGGTCATGGGCAGGTCGGGCACCGGATAAGCGGTGGCGGCGTACGGACTCCAGTAGGCATTGACCACGGCGGCATAGGGGATGCGGCGCAGCGGTGCGCTCACGGCCAGCGACAGCCGGAAGTCTCCGACCACTAGATCGGGCTTGACGCTGTCGAGCAGCGCCAGGTCGTCTTCGACGTACTGGGTGAGCGTCTCGACGCTGTATAGCGGCCTGCCCTGGGCAAGGGATTGCGCGAATTCGGCGGAGGGGATGGATCGAATGGGATGAAACGCACCGCCAAAAGGCTTTTCCAGGCCAGCGTAGCGGGGATCAGAGGCGACAACGACTTCATACGCAGACGGGTCGAGCGCCTTCGCCAGCGTTGCAATCCGCGCGAAATGGGCCAGTGTTACCGCTTCGGCAACCAGAAGAATGATCGGCTTGTTTCGGGTTTGCATTTAGGGGAGGCGGATTCAACTCTGAAGTGCAACTTTTGTAAGAGAATTTAGGTGGCGAGCTGCGTTAACATCGGAG
>CAMTYI010000113.1:0-11352 GCA_947085925.1 uncultured Gammaproteobacteria bacterium | reverse complement strand
CTGGCCAGATTATTTTGCGCATCGACTTCCTGGCTTGTTGCCAGATCGTAACGGGCCTGGGCTTCATGCACATCGGTAGTGGCAACAATCCCAACATCAAAGCGCTGTTGGACTTGCGCCAGCTTATGTCCTATTGCCGCTTTTTCGGCGAGCACATACTCAAGAATATCGCTGGCCGCCAATACATTAAAATAGCGCTCCACAACCCGCTGCAACAACGCCTGTTGCGCCGCGTGGTAATCCGCCTCGGCCTGGCGTATGCGGGCATCGGCCATATGCAATTGCACATAGTAATCGCGGTGATAAAGCGGTTGATTCAGGTCGAGGGTTACGCCCGTATTCCTGGAATAAAACGTTTGTCCCGCCAGAGGAAAACCTAAAAATCCACCGCTGAGGAATTCCTGGCGATTGCGCGTCAGGTTGGAGTTGAGGCTGATCTGCGGCCGGAATTGGGCCAGGCTTTGATTGCGCGCCTCCTGCACCGCTTGCCACGCTGCCTCTGTAGTTTTGACCTGCGGATCGGCTTCTTCCGCCAGCCTATAAACATCGAGTAGATTCTCGGCACCAGCACTGGAGGTCAAGATGAGCAGCGTCACCATCAACAGCGCGGGTTTCCTGCTCATCACAACCACCCTCGATAGGGGGGGATGTCAGGATCCATCTCATGCATCAAAGCATGCGCGCCATCCTGTTGCTGCCCAGGAAATCCAACATCAGCTCTCATGAGGTTTTTCAGGACGAGATACAGGTCGATACGTAGTGAGATGCAACAGGCGCGGCTTGATCCATACTTCAAAATCATCAAGAAAAGTATAAACAACAGGAACAAAAATCAGACTCAACAAAGTCGAGGTGATGAGTCCTCCTATAACCGCAATAGCCATCGGCGCACGAAACGCCGTATCGATGCCGAAGCCAATCGCGACGGGCAACATGCCGGCGATCATGGCGATCGTGGTCATGATTATCGGTCGGGCGCGCTGTGTGCCGGCCTCGATGAGGGCGCGGTGACGCGGCATACCTTCTCGTCGTTTCTCGATCACAAACTCAATGAGAAGGATTGAGTTCTTGCCGACAATGCCCATTAACATCAGGATACCAATCACCGCTGGTAATGAAAGAGCGGTTCCCGTCATCAGCAAACCCAAAAACGCCCCCCCGACGGAGAGCGGCAATGCCACCATGATAGTCACGGGCTGGATCACATTGCCAAAAAGCAATACCAGCACAGCGAACACCAGCAATATACCGAGGGCCATGGCGATAGCGAATGAAGTGAACATTTCAGCAAAGAATTCCGCATCGCCAACTTCATGACGGCTGACCCCTTCAGGCAGCAACTTGAGTGCAGGCAGATTGTTGATCACTTCCAGCGCATCGCCCAATGCAACGCCATTCAAATTCGCCTCAAGCGTAATTTGCCGCTGATGGTTATAGCGGTTGATGGAGGCGGGACCGGAGCCGAATTCGATGTCAGCCACAGCGCCAAGCGGTATTGCACGGTCATCACGGCCGAGCACACGCAGGTTCGCAATCATGCCTGCGTCTTTCTTTATCTCGGGATCGACCAATACCCGAATAGGCACCTGACGATTTCCGGCATTGAATTTAGCAAGATTAACGTTGAGATCGCCGACCGTGGCGACCCGAACTGTGTCAGCAATTTGTTCGACCGTGACACCAAGGCGTGCCATTTCATCCAGGCGCGGTTGAATACGCAGTTCCGGGCGCGGTAAAGGCAAGCTGGATGTGATATTCGAGAGTTCTTTTAGGCCACGCATCTCGATTTCGAGTGTGCGCGCGGCTTTTTCGAGCAGCGCCGGGTTGTCACTGGTGAGCACGACTGAGACATCCTTCGCACCGCTGTCCGCTAAAAAACCCATCCGCACATTGGGCGCACGGGAAAGATCGTCTCGTATCTCTCTTTCAAATGCCTTGACGCCGAGCAACCTCTGATCTGGGGGTACCAGGCGTATCGTGATAGTCGCCTGACGCACCTCACCCTCACTCGCATTCCCAATGACTGCAAAGACGCTATCCATTTCCTGGCGTGCGCGCACGCGTGCTGTAATATCACGCACTGTCTCATCAGTATCACGAAGCGCGCTTCCTGGTGGCAGATCCAGCCTCAAGATTGACAATGACTTATCCTCGGGCGGAAGAAAACCCGACGCAAGCAGTGGTGCCAATGCAAACGACCCGGCAAGGATCACTCCTCCGCCGAGAAGCACGAGCTTGCGATGGTCGAGCGCGCGGCCCAGTAAATCGCCATACCAGGTTAGCCACGCCGGCACTGTTTCTCGCGGAACATGGGGCTTGAGAAAATAGGCAGCCAAAAGGGGAGTAATGAGTCGCGCAACAAGCAGAGAAAAAAACGCCGCCAGCGCAACCGTGAGACCAAACTGGATAAAATATTGTCCAATCATACCCTCCATGAAACTGACAGGAATAAAGACGGCGACGATGACCGCCGTTGTGGCGACCACGGCCAATCCAATCTCGTCGGCAGCATCCAATGCGGCCTCGAAGGGACGCTTGCCCATCCGCATGTGGCGCACAATATTTTCAGCTTCGACAATGGCATCGTCAACGAGAACGCCCGTCACCAGTGACAGCGCGAGCAGGCTCACGCCATTGAGAGAAAAACCCAGCCACTGCATAACGAAAAAAGTTGGGATTACCGATAACGGAATCGCGATTCCCGAAATCCACGTAGCACGCCAGTCGCGCAAAAAAAAGAACACCACTACGATAGCGAGCAACGTACCTTCCACAAACGCCCATAACGCGGATTGATAGCTCGTCTTTGTGAATTCCACCAGGGATAACACTTGCGTGAACTCGATGCCGGGACGGTTGCGCTTGAGTTCCTCCAGTTTGACCTTGACCGCCTGTTCGACGCTCACTTCGCTACTCGTCTTGGAGCGATAGAGTGCGAACGCAATCACAGGTTGATCGTTGAGACGGGCTATCTGGCGCGGCTCGGACGCCGCGTCATAGACACTGGCCAGATCGGCAAGCCGCACGAAGCGCCCATTCGGTAGCGTAATCGTACTATTTGCAAGCCCAGTGACAGTGGGAGCACTGCCAAGTGTGCGAATCGACTGTTCGCGGTATCCAAGTTCGGCGCGGCCACCGGGCAAGTCGATGTTGAGCGCCCGCAACTGCGCATTCACCTGGTTCGGCGTAATCCCATAGGCCAGCAGCCGATCAGGGTTGAGTTGGACGCGGATTTCACGGTCAACACCGCCTTGGCGTTGAACCTTGGCAACACCCGAGATCGCAAGCAAGTGACGCGTAACATAATCATCAACGAACCAACTGAGCTCGTGTGCGGACATGGCCGGTGCCGCGACCGTATACGTGAGAATCGGACCGCCTTCGACATCAATGCGCTGGATAACGGGTTCTTCGATGCCCTTGGGCAGCAATGGACGTGTTTTATTCACGGCGTCACGCACATCGGTTACGGCGCGATGGATGTCGACACCCAAGCGGAATTCAATCACGGTGGTCGATATGCCGTCGCCTACAGAGGAAGTGATACGTTTGATATTGCCCAATCCAGCGACCGAACCTTCGATGCGACGTGTGATTTGCGTCTCGATTTCAGCAGGTGCCGAACCCGGTTGGGCAACGGTTACCTGTACGATGGGGATGGCAATATTAGGCATATTGTTAATGGGTAGCTTGAGGTAAGCGGCCACACCCAAAATGCAAAGTACGACAAAAAATACGATGGGTGGAATGGGGTGGCGGATTGCCCATGACGATATACGTAGTGCCATCACTCGCCTCCGGGCTTTTCCATGTTCGTCACCAGCGCATGAACCGGTTCGCCGTCGCGCAGAAAGGCCATAGCGCCAGTGACGATGATCTCCCCTTCCTCGACGCCGGAAACTACCTCAACAAGATTCGTGTAACGCAAGCCAAGTTTCACCGGACGCCGCCGCGCCATGTTTTTTTCAACAACGAAAACGACAGCATCGCGTCCTTCGATGAGAATAGCCGCATCAGGGACGGCTACAGTTTTCTTTTTTGGCATTTGAACCATGCCGCGCGAAAAACGACCGGGACGCAAAGCAGAAACATCGCCCCTGATGGAAATGCGCACACGGGCCAGGCGATCATCACGTCCAATGCGTGCCGCAAGCAAGCGCACAGTCCCCTGGCGCTGGATGTGTTCGCCAGATATTTGAATATCCACGGCCGCACCGATGGGTATGCGTGTGAAATCGCTCTCCATTACCTCCGCTTCGAATTCTATTTCTCCCGCCTTCGCAAGCCGAAACAAAGGATCACCACCGGCTGTAACAGTGGCGCCAACACGAGCCTTCCGCTCCGTAATGAGGCCGGCGTGCGGGGCGCGGAGGATAGATTGCGCAAGCCGGGTTACGATTTCCCCACGTTGCGCTTCCACCAGTTCCAGGTCTGCCTGAGCAGCCAGCAAGGCTTGCTGTGTTGCAGCCAGTCTGGCCTCTGCCGCCAGATAATAAGTGCGGCGTTGATCCATCATTTCGATACTCAAGGCTCCCGCACCGCGAAGGGTGTTGGCACGTTCAAAATTCTTCTTCGCGTCATCAAATTGAACTTTTGTTTCACGAAGAATGGCCTGTTGCTGTTGAATAACCGCGTCGGCTTTTTTTGCCGCTGCCTGGTTTTGGTGTAGCTGGGTCTGAAGCAGATCCGTGTTTAAACGCACAAGTATTTGACCCGCACTAACAATGTCGCCTTCTTCCACCAAAACCTGCGCAATACGCGCCGCCTGGAGTTCGATCCCCAATGGCATTTCTTCGCGAGAGACAAGCATCCCATTGACCGGTATTGATGCAGGAATCTCCCGACGCTCGACTTGAATGGCGGTTACGGTCACGCCCGCCATGGCGGGATTACGCGGGCTGTTTTTCATCGAGGAATCGTGCTGAAAGATTAACCACCCTATAGCCAGAGCTACCGCGATGAAAAAAATTATTACGGAGACACGATGTCGCCGGATGATGCTGGTGTTTTTATGGTCAGTCATTTTCACTTGGACTAGAGGCACAAACCGCTAACCATTCTCCCTCACGTTGGAAAACACGGTGAGCAGCACCGTACCGCCCACGATCATCGCTATCCCTGCCACACACATCCAACCCGGCCGCTCGTCAAACAGGAGAATACCGAGCAGCACTGAACCAACAATGCCCAGCCCGGCCCAAATGGCGGAGGTAACCCCAAGAGGCAGTACCCTGAGCGCCAGGGCGAACAGCCAGAAGCTCAACGCATACGCAGCCACAACGACCAACGAGGGGCCGAGTCGGCTCAGTCCATCGGAATATTTTAGCGCCACACTGCCAATGACTTCGGCAATAATCGCTCCGAACAAGAGCAAATATGCCTTAATCATCGCCACGTCCTGCCAGAGCCGCTGGACGTAAGATACAATACCCCATCCCCGGCAAAGAGAAGAAAAGATAATTTATTTTCTTTCAGTATGTTATTCATTGGTATGGTTAAGCGAAAACCCGCACTGTTAGCCATTTACTCCATCGTCGGCAACATTCATATTATTAATTGAGCGTTCATTCTAATTATTGGGTATTAATATGCGAACTGTCAACCCTGAGTTGGTGGCCGAAAGGCGTGAGCAAATCTTGGTAGCCGCAGCGCGCTGTTTCGGCGAGCGCGGGTTTCATGGTGCCAGCATAAAGAATATATGCGAGGCGGCGGACCTGAGCCCTGGACTCCTATATCACTATTTTCGAAATAAGGAAGAAATCATTGACGTGATTATTGAGCGAGAGCTTGACCATGCCATGGTCGCCTTCGAAAGGCTCGCCGGTGAAGATCGGCGTTTTGATGCACTGATCAATCTTGATGAGCGCACGTTACGTACATTATTGACGCCATCCGAATATGATGTAAGCCTTGAAGTATGGGCCGAGCTTGAGCGTAACCCGCAATCCGCTACACTTTTGAAAAAGCATTATGCTTCAATCAAAAATCGCATGATCAAAACCATTCGGCAGGCGCAGGAGCAAGGCAATATCGACCCCGAACTCGATCCTGGAGAGACAGCCGAGGTACTCGGTGCGCTTTTCGATGGTCTGATGTTGCGCCACCATCGCGAGAAAGGAAAACTTCCCTGGCTTAAATTGAGCTGTTTACTGCGGATATTATTTTCACGATTCTTGCGTCCGGAACATCGTCTTCACCCGTGATGTGTCTACATCCAGAAGATGCGGATCGGTCTCCAGTAGCAGCACATGGCGTACTGTTGCCGGGCTGACGCTACTTCCAGCGCAAGATAACCCAGCCGGGGATGGCTATTTTGGGATCCAGATCGTTGCGCCGCGTCTCCAGGTTGCCGTCGCCGTCGGTATCGACCAGATAGTAAGGTGCGCCGACGGTCGGTGTAACCTTGACCGTATAAAGTACCCCGCCGATCCGGTATTCCTCTATTTTCTCCCGGGGACGCTGGATGATTTTAACATCAGGCTCAGGAACCTCCCCGCTGTTTAAACCGTCTGTCGGCGGTGGTGGAAGTTCGGGCTTTGCTGTCTCGTTCGCCGCCCATGCCATCGTCCATGATGGTGCCGTAAGCAGCAGGGACATTACTATTGCAAAGAACATCCGCATCGCGTGTTTTACCTTAAAATTTAGAGATCCAGCAACGTCGCCTGCTCATCGGCAGAAGGCTCGAAGCCGCGATGCTCGTAGTGGTTGAATATCGCGTCCACCACCTCTTGCGGGGTGTCGACGATTTGCATTAAATCGAGATCTTCCGGACTGATAACGCCTTCCGCCACCAGCGTTGTCCTGAACCAGGCGAGCAGCCCTTCCCAGAACGGCTTGTGTACCAGAATTACGGGGATCTGACGGGTTTTGTGTGTCTGTATCAGCGTCAGAATTTCCATCATCTCATCCAGCGTACCGAAACCGCCCGGCAACACCACGTAGGCCGAGGCGTACTTGACGAACATCACCTTGCGCGAAAAAAAGTGCCTGAAATTAAGGGAGATGTTCTGATAAGGATTCGTTGTTTGTTCATGGGGCAGCACAATATTGAGGCCGATGCTGGGCGATTTTCCGGCAAAAGCGCCTTTGTTGGCCGCCTCCATGATACCCGGCCCGCCACCGCTCACCACGCTGAAACCGGCGTCCGACAACAAGAGCGCAATATCTTCAGTGAGCTTATAATAAGGGTGGTCCACCGGCGTGCGCGCCGAACCGAAAATGCTGACCGAAGGCTTGATCTGCGACAGGCGTTCGAAGCCTTCGACAAATTCCGCCATGATCTGAAAAATCTTCCAGGACTCGCGTGTCAGCGAAGTGTCGTTGACAGGCTGGAAGCTGGGATGAGCGTTTCTTTCTTGTGCGTTCATAAATAGTCACCGAAAATTAAGTCGCCGCCGAAGGGGCGTGCCGGGAAAAGCTTATATTGAATATATCGGGCTGTTGGCGACATACTTAATTCTAATAGAACTCATCATAAACGAAAAAACCCTTTGAGGCATAGCCATTAGGCCGCAAATCCGCGATGGCAGCCTCGTTAAACCATACACCACCTGCCAAGACACCAAACACTATGACTGAAACCGCACCCAAACCGCTGATCCTGGTGGATGGCTCCTCTTATCTTTACCGTGCTTTCCATGCCCTGCCGCCGCTGACCAACTCACGCGGCGAACCGACCGGGGCGGTGTATGGCGTGGTCAATATGCTGCGCAAGCTGATCGCGGACTATCAGTCGGAGCATGTCACGGTGGTGTTCGATGCGAAGGGCAAGACCTTTCGCGATGAGCTTTTTGAACACTACAAGGCCCACCGCCCGCCGATGCCGGACGAGCTGCGCACGCAGATCGAGCCGCTGCACGCCATCGTGCGCGCCATGGGATTGCCGGTGCTGGTGATAGACGGCGTTGAGGCCGACGATGTGATCGGCACCCTGGCGATGCAGGCCGCCGCGCTCAATTTGCCGGTGGTGATCTCCACCGGCGACAAGGACATGGCGCAACTGGTTGATGGGCATGTCACCCTCGTAAATACCATGAGCAACACGACGCTCAATACGCAGGGCGTGATAGACAAATTTGGCGTTTCCCCCGGCCAGATCATCGACTACCTGGCGCTGGTGGGCGACACCTCGGACAACATCCCCGGCATCCCCAAAGTCGGCCCCAAGACCGCCGCCAAGTGGCTGCAGGAACATGGCTCGCTGGACAGCATCATCGCCAAAGCCGATCAAATCAGCGGCAAGGTCGGCGAGAGTCTGCGCGAGAATCTGCACCTGTTGCCGTTATCGCGGCAACTGGCGACAATCCGCTGTGATGTGCCGCTGCCTGTGGGGCCGCTCGACCTGCAATCCCAACCCGCCGATACCGCCGCGTTGCGTGAGTTGTTTCAGCGTATGGAATTCAAAACCTGGTTGGGACAACTGGATCAGGAAAAACCCAAGGACGACCCTGCCCCCCAGCCCTTGGCCTCTGAGTACCAAACCATACTCACCGAAGCAGACTTGGACCACTGGCTCGCCCGACTGGAGCAGGCCGAGATGTTCGCCTTCGACACCGAGACCACGAGCCTGGACTACATGCAGGCCGAAATCGTCGGCGTGTCGTTTTGCATTCGGCCCGGTGAGGCCGCCTATGTGCCACTGGCGCACGACTACCCCGGCGCGCCCGCCCAGCTATCTCGCGAAATGGTTTTAGAGCGGCTGCGCCCGCTGCTGGAAGACGCCGGCCGCCCCAAGCTGGGGCAGAATCTCAAATATGACATGAGCGTGCTGGCCAACCACGGCATCGCGCTGGCAGGCATTCGCTATGACACCATGCTGGAATCCTATGTGCTCAACAGCACCGCCTCACGCCACGACATGGACACGTTGGCGCTGACCCATCTGGGCCATAAAACCATCCGTTTCGAAGATATCGCGGGCAAGGGTGCAAAGCAGCTCACCTTTAACCAGATCGGCATCGAGCAGGCCGCGCCGTATGCCGCCGAAGATGCCGACATCACCCTACGCCTGCATCACGCATTGTGGCCGCGTCTGGCCGCAGAGCCGGGCCTGCAAAAACTGTTTGATGAAATCGAAGTGCCGCTGGTGCCGGTGCTGTCGCGCATCGAGCGCAACGGCGTGCTGGTGGACGCCGCAATGCTGCATCGGCAGAGCGAGGAGCTTGCGCGGAAGATGCTGGAGATCCAGCAACAGGCACATAGCGCCGCCGGACAACCTTTCAACCTCGATTCACCCAAGCAGATCCAGGCCATCCTGTTCGACAAGCTGCAACTGCCGGTGCTGGAGAAGACCCCCACAGGCCAACCTTCCACCGCCGAATCGACACTCGCCGAACTGGCGCTGGACTACCCGCTGCCGAAACTGATCCTTGAGCACCGCACTATAGCCAAACTGAAATCGACCTATACCGACAAACTGCCGGGGCAGATCAATCCACGTAGCGGGCGCGTTCATACTTCGTATCATCAGGCGGTGGCGGCTACGGGCCGACTGTCATCTTCAGACCCGAACTTGCAGAATATCCCGATCCGCAGTGGCGAAGGGCGACGCATCCGCCAGGCCTTTATCGCCCCGCCGGGACACAAAATCGTCGCAGCCGATTATTCGCAAATCGAGCTGCGCATCATGGCCCACCTGTCGCAAGACGACGGCCTGCTGCGCGCCTTCAGCCAGGGTGAAGACATCCATCGCGCCACTGCTGCGGAGATTTTCGGCACGTCACCTGATCAGGTGACCTCAGAGCAACGCCGCAACGCCAAGGCTATCAACTTCGGGCTGATTTACGGCATGTCTGCCTTTGGTCTGGCAAGGCAATTGGGCGTCGAGCGCGGCGCGGCGCAACAGTATATGGACCTTTATTTCGCCCGCTATCCCGGCGTAAAGGCATTCATGGACCGCACGCGCACCCAAACCCGCGCCGACGGCTACGTGGAAACCCTGTTTGGCCGCCGCCTGTATCTGGCAGACATCAAATCCAGCAACCAGCAACGCCGCCAGTACGCCGAACGCGCCGCCATCAACGCCCCCATGCAAGGCACCGCCGCCGACATCATCAAACTCGCCATGCTCAAAACCGACGCCATGATCCTCGCCGGAAAACTGACCGCAAAAATGGTGATGCAGGTACACGATGAGCTGGTCTTCGAAGTGCCCGAGAACGCACTCCCCAAAACCATTGAAGACATCCGCCACTGCATGTCCAGTGCGGCCAGTTTATCCGTACCTCTTGTGGTAGACATTGGCGTTGGCAATAATTGGGATGAGGCGCATTAGTACCTGCCCACGATTTCGATCAAGAGATGCAGCGCATACCCGTACAAGGGCATATGATCCCCTTGTACGGGGACAATGAGGCCATTTTTCCTCGTCATCCCCTTGAGGGGTGAACGCCGCGATGCGCCCTTCATCGAGATCGTGAACGGGTTTTCAGGATTATTCATATCGTAGCGCCACCACCGGTCGCATCGCTGCGGCGCGGCGAGCTGGGTAATAGCCGGAGAGCACGCCAACGCCGATGGAGACATCAGAGCAATAGCCACCATGGCCGCAGAAGGCGTCAGAGGGAAGCCTGTCGCCAGCGCCAAACCATAACTCGCCAGCGTCCCCGCCGGCAGACCCAGCGTGCCGCCGATAGTGGAGATGAATACCGCTTCGGCGAGAAACTGTAGCAGAATGTCCCGTCTGCGCGCGCCGATAGCCTTGCGCAGACCAATCTCGCGGATGCGCTCCAGCACCGATGTACTCATGATGTTCATGATCCCCAAGCCTCCCACCAGCAGCGAAACGGAGGCCGCCACCACGCCGATCAGGGGCACGCCTTGCAGGATACGGTGGCGGTGTCGATATGCTGGGCCATGGTTTCGCCTTTATAGGAAAACCGCTCACCATGGCGACGCTTGAGGGTATCGCTGATCTGTGCAATGGCGATACCGGCTTGATCCTGGCTAACAGCCTCGGCCTGCAGCCAATTGATCTCTTTCTTGCCTAGCTGCTGCTGATACAGCGTGTAGGGCATCAGGATGCGATTATTGGCGCCCTGGCCCAATACTGTTCGGATAGGTGAAAATACATAATATAAATCAACAAGTTAGAATTTTTGTTCTGCGCGAAAGGTTGCTTAGCCGAACAGTATTGGGCCAGGTGATGCTGAATTGTCCAAAATGTTCACGGGCAGGCTGCCCAAAAGATGGCGTTGTAAAGGGTAAGCAGCGCTACAAATACAAGGCGTGCAACTATCGTTATACGGTTGAGCAAAAAGGAGCGTCGAACAGCATTAAGCGTCAGGCGCTGATGCTTTATCTTGAGGGTCTTGGCTTCCGTTCGATAGGAAGACTCTTGGATTTCAGTCATGT
>CAMTYI010000112.1:0-27808 GCA_947085925.1 uncultured Gammaproteobacteria bacterium | reverse complement strand
GAGGATGCGCACCAGGTCGCCGCGCACGGTGCAGCAGATGCAGCCGTTGTTCATCACCACCACCTGCTCAGTGGATTCCACCAGTAGATCGTTGTCGATACCCACTTCACCGAATTCATTTTCGATGACGGCGATCTTGCGACCGTGGTTTTCCGACAGGATACGATTGAGTAGCGTGGTCTTGCCAGCGCCGAGAAAGCCGGTGAGTACGGTCACAGGGATGAGTTCATTCATGGTCAGTTCCTCCATAAGCGGTTTGCGGGTTGTAGATCTTTTTCGTTTCCAGAAAACCGAGAGAAACGTTCATTTCGCCTGGCTTCCATTCCAGCGCACGGAAAAAACACGAACGGTAGCCCACATGACGGGAGGGTTCCACCGGTCAGTTCCATAGTCTCCATCATCGGGATCCCCATGCCACCAGACTCACGCCAGCGCCGATCAGTGCGAACTGCACGGCGAAGTCCCAAGGCTTGCGGTGTTTTTGCAGTGCCGGCAGCAGGTCGGCCACGGCGATGTAAATGAAGCTCGCCGCCGCCAGCGCGAGCAGATAAGGAATCGCCCCCTGCACGCCTTGCAGGAAGATATAGCCCAGCAAACCACCCGCGACCGACGCCGAACTCGACACGGCATTGAGCAGCAGCGCGTGTTGGCGGCTATAGCCAGCGGCGAGCAGCACCATAAAGTCGCCTACCTCCTGCGGGATTTCATGGGCGATCACCGCCATGGCGGTGGCGATTCCCAAGGCGGGGTCCTGGAGAAAGGCAGCGGCGATTAAGACGCCATCCACGAAGTTGTGCAGCCCGTCGCCCAGCACGATCATGAGGCCGGTGGGATGGGATGTGTCCGCTATGCCCTGGTGTGTGTGGTCGTGCCGCCACAGGGCGGTTTTTTCGAGGGCGAAAAACAGGAAGATGCCGGCCAGCACTGCCGCTCCCACCTCATGAAAAGGCAGTTGCTGCGCGGCTTCGGGCAGGATGCTCAGGAAGGCGGCCGCGAGCAGCACGCCCACCGAGAAACTCACCAGACGCGGCGCCCAGCGTGCCAGCACTGTCAATGATAACAAGGCGGCTGCAGCGACACTCAGCACACCACCCGCCAGGGTGGCAAGAAAAATATAGGCGAGCGTCACGATGTCTTCCTGCAACCAAGTTGCATTTCGATGCGAAAAGAAAGATGAAGTGTGGACATGACGCGGGTGGCTCCGGGTTGGTGGGTCAGCGGGAAGCCTGTGTGCAGTCCGCGCAGTTGCCATGCACGGTGACATCGACGTGGTGCGCCTCGAAACCATCCGGCGCATCGGGCATCGGCAGGGTTGCTCGGTCGGGCAGGCAAAAAAGCTGCCCGCAGGCATCGCATTCGAAATGCGCGTGGCCGTGGTGGACATGCGCCGCACCAAAGCGGCGTACACGATCCTGCCCGGTCACACTGTGCGCCAAGCCTCGCGCGACCAGCCAGTCGAGCACGCGGTAGAGCGTGACCTTGTCGAGCGGGTGGCTTTCGTCAGAGGCGGTCTGGCTCAATTGCTGGTGCGACACTGTGGCGTCTACCGCGAGCAGCAGCCGTAACACCTGTACGCGGGCCGCAGTGGCACCGGCACCACGCGCCTGGATCAGGCGAACGGCGTTGTCGTGGAGCGAGTCATGAGTATACATGGCGGACATTATAGGCGACGACAAGGGTAAATGCAACCGAGTTGCATTTTGTGAGTGGGTCAATGATTGGGTTGGGGAAGTTCAGGTCGTTGCGACAGTGGCGGGATAAATCCCGGGGTTCCTACTGGAGTGGCGTTGTCCGCTCCTCATGCTCATCATCAACGCTTCTTACCCCAATCTCGATCTGCTCCAGCGTATCCAGTGGTTTTGGGGTGTTGATGCCCATTTCGGTGAATTTGCGAGCGCCGGGGATGACCTGGCGCTCGAAGGAGCCGACGGCCTTGTTGTAGTGATCCAGGCTATGACTGAGGTTTTTGCCGAGACGGGACAGGTGTCCGGTAAAGACGCACAGGCGCTTGTAGAGGTCCACGCCGAGATCGCGCACCTGTTCAGCATTTTTGGCCAATACCTGCTGTTGCCAGCCATAGCCGACCGCGCGCAGCAGTGCGACGAAACTGGTGGGGGTGGCGAGGATGACTTTCTGGCGTAGTGCGTCCTCAAGCAGGTCACGATCGACGTCGAGCGCGGCGCTCAGAAATTGGTCGCCGGGGATGAACATCACTACAAAGTCGGGGCTGTTTTTAAACTGGCTCCAATAACTGCGTGCGGCCAGTTCGCGCACACGGTCGCGCACTTTGCGCGCGTGGCGCTCCAGATGCCAGCCGCGCACGGTGTCGTCCGGCGCCTCCATGGCGCTGAGGTAGGCGTCCAGCGGTGTTTTTACGTCTACAATGATCTCGCGCCCGCCGGGCATGCGCACGATCATGTCGGGGCGCATTGCGCCATCCGGGGTGGGAGTATGTTCCTGTTCATAATAATCGCAATGCTCGACCATGCCGGCGAGTTCAACAAGGCGTTTCAGTGTCAGTTCACCCCATTGCCCGCGCACCTCGGGACGGCGCAATGCCTGCACCAGGTTGCGTGTTTCGGTGTGAAGTATGTGTTGGGTTTGGGCCATGACTTCGAGGTGTTTGGTGATCGAGCCATAAGCCTCTTTGCGCTCATTTTCGATTTGGCGGACCTGCTGTTCAGTTTTCAGCAGGGTGTCCTTGATCGGCTTGAGCATGTTTTCGATGGATTTTTCCTTTTGTTCCAGATCGTTTTGCGCCAAGATATGGAATTGCTGGAGATTTTCCTTGGCCAGCTTCAGGAATTCCTCCGAGTTGCTTTTTAACGCCTGACTGGAGGCGACAGAGAAAGTTTGCACAAGCTGTTCCCGCGCCTTTTCGATAGTCGCGATTTTTTCCTGCGTCGACTGCCGCTCCATTTCCAGCGTGGTGCTGAGTTCGACGTTCTTTTTGATGTTGTCTATGAGTTGCCGTTGTGAACGGTGATGACCAATAAACCAGCCCAGCGTGGCGGCAAGCGCGGCGACAATTATCAGTGCAATAAGGGTTAGGGGTTCGGTCATGGTCGTGAGCTAGTTATTGATCCTCAATGGTGGCAGGGAGGATTGGGTTTTCCCCGTAAAGCGGCCGAGCTATCAGTATAGATCGGCACTTCCCCCAAAGAGTTTAGGCCGACAACCAGTCGAGTATTTCCAGCGGATGCTCAATCATGGCATCGGCATCCCACAGCCGTGGCTCATCGGCTGTCCCAATGTAACCGAATAGGGCGGCAAGTGTCTGCATGCCGGCGCGTTTGCCTGCCTCGATATCGCGCTGGGCATCGCCGACATACAGGCATTGCCAGGCATGGCTGCCTGCCTGGTGGCAGGCATACAGCATGGGGGCGGGATGGGGTTTGCGCTCGGGGGTGGTGTCACCGCTCACGATACAGGCGGCGCGCTGTGTGAGTCCCAGTTGTTCCATGAGCGGGTTTGTCAGCCAGGCAGGCTTGTTGGTCACCACGCCCCAGTTCATGTTGCGTTCTTCGATGGTGCGCAACACCTCATCCATACCGGGAAACAGGCGGGTTTCCAGAGTCAGGTGTTCACGGTAGATGTCCAAAAACCGCTGGCGTAGTGGTGTGAAGCGTGTGTCTTCCGAAGTAATCCCAAGCCCGAGTTGAACCATGGCGGCGGCGCCGTGTGACACCACGGGCCGGATGGCGGAGAAGGGCAGGGAGGGCATGCCCTGTTCCTCGCGCACCTTGTTCAATGCAAAGGCCATGTCAGGCGCGGTGTCGGCCAAGGTGCCGTCCAGATCGAACAGTACGGTGCGTATGTTGCTGCTCACCTCTATTCCTCGCCTCTCACGCACCAGGCAAGATAGTTCACGTCGATATCGGTTCCCAGAGCGTAATGTCGGTTGAGCGGGTTATACGTCATGCCGGTCAATTCACGCAGGTTCAGCCCGGCGGGCCGTATCCATTCAGCCAATTCCGACGGACGGATAAATTTGCTGTAATCGTGCGTACCTGTGGGCAGCATTTTCAGCAGATATTCCGCGCCGATGATGGCTAACAAATAGGCCTTGGGGGTGCGGTTGAGGGTAGAGAAAAACACGTGACCACCGGGTTTGACCAGCCGGGCGCAGGCGGAAACCACGGAGGCCGGGTCCGGCACATGCTCCAGCATTTCCATGCAGGTTACGACATCGAAGCTCGCGGGTTGCTGGTCCGCCAGTTGCTCGGCGGTAATTTGCCGGTAATCCACCTCGGCGCCGGACTCCAGCAGGTGTAGCCGGGCGACAGAGAGCGGCGCGGCGCCTGCATCAATGCCCACCACGGATGCGCCCCGCAATGCCATGCTCTCGGACAGTATGCCGCCACCACATCCGACATCAACGACGCGCTTGCCCGCCAGATGCGCCCGGCGATCGATGTAGTCCAGACGTAGCGGGTTGATGTCATGCAACGGTTTGAATTCGCTGCGCGGATCCCACCAGCGTGAAGCCGGTTCCTCGAATTTGGCAATCTCGCGGGGATCGATGTTTTGTGTAGTCTGGATCATGTCGTTTAGGATAGCATGTATGATGTTTGCAAGTAATGTGGCACGCCTTGTGACGTAATTTCAAGAATAATTTTCAGCGTTTTTGATTAAGGGAAGAATATGAGTCTGTGGCGAACGAAATCCATTGAAAAGGCGCTTGAAGCGTCAAACAATAATTCGGGTCTGCACCGCGCTTTGAGTGGCATGGATTTAACGTTGCTGGGAATCGGTGCCGTCATCGGGGCGGGAATATTTGTGCTGACGGGGGTGGCCGCCGCCACCCAGGCTGGTCCCGCTCTCATGCTGTCTTTCGTGGTCTCCGGGCTGGCATGTATCTTTGCCGCGCTGGTATATGCCGAGCTGGCCTCCGCCGTGCCCATATCGGGGAGCGCGTACACCTATTCTTACGTCGCGCTGGGTGAATTTGTTGCATGGATTGTGGGCTGGAATCTGGTGCTGGAGTACGGCGTATCGAGTGCCGCAGTGGCCATCGGCTGGTCAGGGTATTTCAACAGGGCACTGGAGGGGGTAGGGCTAGGATTACCTGCGGACCTCATGAAAGCACCTCATGAAGGTGGCTTGGTCAATCTGCCCGCTTTGCTTATTATCGTGCTTGTGAGCGTTATTCTGACGGTCGGCGTCAAGCAGAGCAGTCGCTTCAATAATATAATCGTGATGGTGAAACTGGCTGTCATTGCGTTGTTTATCGTAGTAGCCGCCGGCCATGTGGAACCTGCCAACTGGAAACCTTTCATGCCGTTTGGCTGGGAAGGGGTGATGGGCGGTGCGGCGCTGATCTTTTTCGCATATATTGGTTTTGATGCTGTATCCACAGCAGGTGAAGAGGCGCGTAATCCCCAGCGCGATTTGCCGCGCGGCATCATCGGCTCGCTGGTGATTTGCACGATTATCTACATCATCGTGGCAGCGCTGCTGACGGGCATCGTGCCGTACACCCTGCTCAACGTCAAAGACCCCGTCGCCTTCGCCTTGGCGCAAGTGGGTGAACGCCTCGCATCAAACCTCATTTCGGTAGGCGCCATCGCCGGACTCACCTCCGTGTTACTGGTGCTGCTTTATGGGCAGAGCCGCATCTTCTTCGCCATGTCACGCGACGGGTTGCTGCCTGCGGTATTCAGCCAGGTTCATGCCAGATTTCGCACCCCGGTACCGGTGATTATGGTGACGGGTGCTGTGGCCGCGCTGGTGGCCGGCTTTATGCCAATAGGCCAAGTGGCCGAGCTCGCCAATATCGGCACGCTTTCCGCGTTCGCCGTGGTGTCGGTAGGCGTGCTGGTGCTGCGTCGCACCCACCCCAGCCTGAACCGCCCCTTCAAAACTCCTTTCATGCCCTGGACGCCTATCCTGGCGATCCTGTTTTGCAGCTACCTCATCGCCAGCCTGGGCGCGGTAACGCTGTGGCGTTTTGTGGTCTGGACAGCGATAGGCGTGACGATTTATTTTGCTTATTCGCGTAAACGGAGCCTTTTGGCTACAGCGTCAGCGGAATAATCTTTTACTGGTGGGGGGGTGTGGTGAAAGTTGGGTGTCAAAAAGGTAGTTAGTTGGGGATCAGAGAGTTATGGGTGTCCTGTTAGTTTGTTATGTCAGTACTGGGCAAGAATGAACAAGAACCAGCTCAGTGAAGACGACATCAGTGTCAAATTTATCCACTCCAGCCCTACACAAAGCCGGGTGGGATGAAGAGACCCAAGTTCGTAGGCAGGTGTCGCTCATCAAAGGGCGCGTCATCATGCGCGGCAAGCTGGTGGTCAGCCGTGGCAAGTCGAAGAAGGCGGACTTTGTGTTTTATTATCAATGCATCCCCTTTGTTTTTTCCAGCAATGGTAACGCTACGCAGACACTTAGCCGCCGCCTGCTCGAAGCCGTGCCGCACGATTCCCTGGCCCAAGCAAAGATTGAGGCTGCTGGATGAACAAGGAAGATTTTCTACGCTGGTTCAATCGGGGATTCTGGAAAGCATTTACCAATAGCACCTTTCCGATTGCTATCCCGAAGACGGCGGCGGAAAGAGAACAACTGCTCGAGTCAGTTTTCGATGACATTGCATCAGCTCGATACGCCCCCGGCATTCCTGAGGCCGAACTGGTAATGAATAAGGGCCACGGCGTGGCGCGTACCGTACCCGTGTTCAGCATGCGGGATTACTGCGTCTACTACTTTTGCATCAAGGAGCTGGAAGATGTGCTCTGCGGCAACCGCACGCCCAATACGTTTGGTGGCTGGACGCTGGGTGGCAAGCTGCGCAAACAGGAAAAAGACGAGATCGAAAATGATGCGACTGATTACGGACGCTACTCATTCAATCCACAAGCGTGGACACAAGCGTTTGGCGAATTTAATTCTTTACTGTTTGCTCAGCTTGATCCTGGCCATTACGGCTATGTGCTACAGCTCGATCTGTCGAATTTCTACGATTGTGTGCGCTTGGATATTCTAGAGCGCTGGATAAGGGAAGATTCTGCGGCCGATAAAGGTTGGATTATCGCACTATTGTTTTATTTGCTTAACCATTGGAATCGAAAAAACACAGGACTGCACCTACAAGCGGTGGGACTACCTCAGGATGCTCTAGCCGACTGCTCGCGTATTCTGGCCAATTACTACCTGCAACGGTACGACCATTTTGCAGCCGGTATTTGCGCCCAGGTTAACGCGAAATACTTTCGCTATGCTGACGATCAGATGATCCTTTTAAACACTCCCAGCAAGGTCGAAAATCTCTTGCTCTTGCTCACTCGAAACCTTGATCGCTATGGTTTACGGGTGAATCAAAAAAAGGTGAAACTGTGGGAAACACATGTACTGATAGAACACCGCTGCCGCAGCATTCAGGCAATTTTTGCCGAGAAGGGCGACAACCAAAACCCTGCGCTGGTCAGAAAGTTCGTTGAAGCTTATTTAGCGCTAACACCTGATGAATTGGCTAGTACATGGAATGGTGGTATGCCGTTGCTCAATCGCCTACTGTGGGCCAAGCTGGACTCACTACCGAGTTGTCTGTTTGACAAAGTGCTGGGAAGGCTTGCTGCTAAGCCATTTTTGTTGCAGGCTAACGCCGAGAAGTTAAAGCGTGTGGGCAAGTTGAATGCACTTCGTCTCGCTCCAACTCCAATCGACTTCAAAGAACGCATCCGATTAATCGCAGCCGAGGCTGTGCATAACGCCTTCCATCATGAGGCACTAATATTTGCTAAGGGGGCTGGAGATGAGTCCCTTCGAGAACTCATCCAGGAGAGGATTGAGAAGTTGAATCGTCTTATGCAAGAGAATGTAATCGAGCAAGCGTGCGCTATGTATGCGCACGACAGGATAGGCTGAAAACGTTGATGGTTTTCGTAGTTGTGTTATTTGACATTAATCGAAAACACAAATCAAAAACACAAGCGGGTGGCTGAAAATCTCAACAATATAATTACGCAAGCCTGCCCCTATATCCTCGTAGACCGTATCCCTTGCAGTCAAGGTGTTTAACGCTGGCAGTGGGACCGCGCCGGATGGAGCGCTGGCTCGCACAAGACCACTGTTATATATAAAGTGGTGGAGCGAGGCGGTATCTACTTTAAGTGAACGGTTTCGGCGTCAAGGTACGATCCGGGATTATTCCTGTTGAATTTTGCCGCCCGCCTGAAATTTTCCAGCAAGCGCGGCGCGCGCCTCGTAGGCCTGTCGTGCAATCCTGATATCCTCCAGAAAGTAGGGCAGCTCTTCCAGCAGTAGCGCCTGTGGGCCATCCACCAGCGCCTTGGCGGGGGCTGGGTGAAAATCCACCAGTATCATGTTTGCCCCGGCAAGGATGCCTTGTGCCGTCACATGCATGATGTCGAGTATCTTGT
Source organism: uncultured Gammaproteobacteria bacterium (assembly GCA_947085925.1). Taxonomy (GTDB): domain Bacteria; phylum Pseudomonadota; class Gammaproteobacteria; family Ga007554; genus LNEJ01. The sequence goes on along the minus strand of CAMTYI010000112.1, from coordinate 19,427 downwards.
CGGGCGCGCGGTCGCGCGTGCCGACGGAGTGCGAGGGGTCGATGCATACCGGCATGCGTGTCAGGCGTTTGACCACGGGTACATGGGCAAAGTCCACGAAGTTGCGGTGCGGGTCGCCCGCATTGGTCTTCATGCCGCGCAGGCCGAATACCACCTTGCGATTGCCCTCGCTGGCCAGGTATTCGGCGGCATTCAGCGATTCTTCGAGCGTAATGCCGAAGCCGCGCTTGAGCAGCACAGGGAACTCCAGTTGTCGCCCGACGATTTTGAGCAGCTCGAAATTCTGGGTGTTGCGCGTGCCGATTTGTAGCATGACACCGGTGGGATTGCCGGTTTGTTCCAGCGCATCACGGATTTCATTGACGTGCGACTCGTGCGTCACCTCCATCGCGATGACCTTGATGCCGTATTTACCCGCGAGTTCGAATACATAGGGCAGGCAGGCTTTGCCGTGGCCCTGGAAGGAGTAGGGGTTGGTGCGCGGCTTGTATGCGCCCATGCGTGTGCAGACCTGGCCGTTGTCGCGCAACGCCTTCAGCATTAATTCGACATGCTGGGGATTGTCGACGGCGCACAGGCCGGCGAAGACGTTGAGCGTGTCTTGTCCAAAGCGCACACCATTGTAATCAAAGTGTGTTGAGCGTCCATCGTCCTTGTGTCTGCCCAATATCCGGTATTCTTCGGAAATGCGCACCACGCGCTCCACGCCGGGCAGGGTCTGAATGTCCTCCTTTGAAAGCACGGCGGTGTTGCCGATCAGGTAGAGTTCGGTTAACACCTGTTGCGCGCCTGTTTCTTCATGCTCCCGGATCTGGATGTTCGGCAGATTGGCGAGGGAGTCCATCAGCGTGAGGTATTCTGCGCTGGATTTGTCTATGTTCGGTTTAAGTATGACGATCATTGGGCGTTTCCATGAAAATTCGTTGATGACGGAATTTTTGCACAAATCTCGTGGCATGTCGCGTTTGGCGATAATCCCCGCTGCGTTGTTCGTTATGTTGTAAACGAAATGTGGCGCGCCTCGTGTTTTATGTGTGGGCTTTTTGATGTGAGGCGAAACGCAAAAAAACTGCGTGAATATTGATTTATATCAAGGAAGTCGTATGGGAAATTGGTGACAATGGGCCTACGGAGTAGTTTCCTAAAGGGTTCAGTTGTGAATTGCCAGCTCACATTTCAAGGAGGTCTGCATGTATAACCATATCCTGGTTCCTGTCGATGGTAGCAGCACATCCGATCTTGCCGTGCAGGAGGCAATCAAAATGGCGAGGGATCAGCAGCAAACCCAGCTACGCTTTGTTCACATAGTCGAGGAGGCGCGTGTTTTTTGGTACAGCGAAGGGTATTTTGATATCGCCAGCCTCCAGGCTTCCTTGCGTGAGGCAGGCAGGAATATGCTCAGCAAGGCTGAAACGCTGGCCCAGCAGGCGGGGGTCGCATCTCAAACAAGGCTGCTTGATGCCGATGGTGAACGGACTGCCAGGGTGATCGTGGAGGAGGCCGAAAGCTGGCCCGCCAATGTCATCGTCATGGGTACCCATGGTCGGCGTGGTTTTGATCACCTGATTTTTGGCAGTGTGGCGGAAGGTGTAGTGCGTATCGCACCCATACCGATTTTGTTGATTCGCGGGGCTAAGAAAGCAGGGTGAGGCCCTGTTGGAACAGACTTTAAACAGGTCATACGAAAACACGCCACCCGCCTGAAATTGTGTCAGGCGGGTGGCGTGAGTAGTAACGTCAGACCATGTCCTTCAATGCCTTCAATGGCAGAACCTTGATCGCCGTGCTGGCTGGCTTGGCCTTGAATACCATTTCTTCACCAGTGAAAGGGTTGACGCCCTTGCGTGCCTTGCGCGCAGGTTTGGCGACGGTTTTAATCTTCACCAGCCCCGGCAGTGTGAATACCCCCGCAGCACCTTTTTTGATGTGGCGCGCAATCAGGGAGGATAATTCATCCAGCACAGCAGTGGTTTGCTTCTTGGACAATCCGGTGCTTTCCGAAATCGTCAACAGCAACTGGGATTTTGTCATGGGCGCGCGGATAGCGGTTGTGCGGCTGGAGGGCGCTGTTGTGGTTTTTGATTTTGCAGGAGCCTTGGTGGCGGGCGCTGCTTTTTTCACTGCCTTGGTTATGCTCTTTTTCTTTACGGCCATGTAGTAACCTCAGTCATGTTTTAGGGTTTTACGTTAAGAAGCACGCGGCTTTGCTGCGATTCATGCGCACCGAATGGTAACTGACTCATTCGCGGAAGATCAAGCGGCTTTCGACCTGTTTACAGTTGTTCAACGGCGCTTCAGTTAATTGCCCCGACCTTATTGTGATAGGATTGCAGCAATTCTGAAGGAGCTTCCCCGTGTAGGGGACAATGACAGTGTCCGCACGATGATAGAAACCGATCGCTTGATTACCCCTGCCAATCTTCGTGAAGACGACGTGATTGACCGGGCCATTCGCCCCGCGCGCCTCGCCGATTATGCCGGTCAGCCCGCCGTGCGCGAACAGATGGAGATCTTTATCGACGCAGCAAGGCGTCGTAGCGAAGCACTTGACCATACCTTGATTTTCGGTCCGCCGGGGCTGGGCAAGACCACGTTGGCGAATATCATCGCCAACGAAATGGGTGTGAATGTCCGGCACACGTCCGGCCCGGTGCTGGAACGGGCGGGCGATCTGGCGGCGATACTGACCAACCTGGAGCCGCGCGATGTGCTGTTTATCGATGAAATCCATCGCCTCAGCCCGCTCATCGAAGAAACGCTGTACCCCGCCATGGAGGATTATCAACTCGATATCATGATCGGCGAGGGGCCTGCGGCACGCTCCATCAAGCTTGATCTGCCACCCTTCACATTGGTGGGTGCGACGACGCGCGCGGGTTTGCTGACCTCCCCCTTGCGTGACCGCTTTGGTATTGTGCAGCGTCTGGAGTTTTACTCCACCGTTGATCTTGCCTCGATTGTGGGGCGCTCCGCCCGTATTCTCGGTGTGACGCTGGAGGATGCGGGCGCGCATGAAATCGCGCGGCGTGCGCGAGGCACGCCGCGTATCGCCAATCGTTTATTGCGCCGGGTGCGGGATTTTGCCGAGGTCAAGGCGAATGGCATCATTTGCCGTGATGTGGCGGACCGGGCGCTGAATCTACTCGGGGTAGACGCTAATGGTTTCGACGCGATGGATCGCAGATTACTGCTGGCCATTCTTCAGAAATTTGATGGCGGGCCGGTGGGTGTTGACAGCCTGGCGGCGGCAATTGGCGAAGAACGCGGCACGATTGAGGACGTTGTAGAGCCTTTTCTGATCCAGCAAGGCTTTATGATGCGCACGTCGCGTGGGCGGGTTGCAACCCGTAGCGCGTATCTGCATTTCGGTTTGGTGCCGCCGCAACGGGATGTCGTCGCCTTGTACGGGGATGACCAGCCGACGCAGGATATGCTTGATCCATTGGGTGAGGGCTAGCTATGCCAACGCCGTTGGGCAGAGAGGCGTATATCTGTTCCACCTTTGGTTGCTGCCCGCGCCAAAACGGCCGTCGCCGGATGATATAATGAGCTTCCATCGTCCAAAATCGATTTTAAATCTTATTCTGATAGGGTTTGTCTTCGTTTCTCTTCCTCTTGTTGTTGCCCTTGTTATCGCGGGGGCCTACGTTGACCGGCTGGTTAAGCAAAGCCAGCAGGCGGTACAACAGACGGCCCAAGTCACCAGTGGAAGCCGTATGCTGGTTGAACAGGTCACCACAATGGAGCGCAGCGCCAGACAATTTCTGGTGTTGGATGACGAGACCATGTTTGGCGTGTATGCCAACACCCATCAGGATTTTCTGCTAACGGCTGCTAAGCTATCGCAATTGTCTTTCGACCACGCGCTCAAAGCAAAGTTGAATGAACTGGAGACAAAAGCGCAAGATTTATTTGCCAAGCTAAGTCTCCATGTTGACGATAAGACGCAAAGCAAGACAGAAGCGGTGATGGAGTTTGTCACCCTTTCGGAAATGGCACAGGCGTTTTTTACGGAAAGCAGCCGATTGGTGGACCACGAAGTGGAGATTCTGCAGGGGACTGCGGGTACCGCTCAACGCACCTTGTTCTGGCTGGGTATTGCGCTGGTGCCTCTGGTGGGCGGCTTGATCGGCGTGTTTTCCGTGCTTATTATCAGGCCAATCAATAGGATAGATCAGGCAATTCGGCAGTTGGGCAATGCCGAGTTTTCTACCGCGATTGCCGTGACCGGGCCGCGTGATCTGGAGTGCCTTGGTGAGAGGTTGGATTGGCTTCGGCTGCGCTTGCTTGAGCTGGAAGAAGAGAAAAGCAAATTTTTGAGAAACATCTCACATGATCTCAAAACACCGCTGGCGGCGATTCGTGAAGGCAGTGAGTTGCTGGTGGATGAGGTGGTGGGGAAGCTGACTGATGATCAGCGCGAAATTGCGCGGATACTGCGCCAGAACGGCATCCAGTTGCAAGCCATGATCGAGGGCTTGTTGAATTTCAATATCGCCAGCGCACGCAGTGCACAGCTTCAATTCAGTCAGGTGAAATTGCATGAGCTGATTGATAAGGTGATTGAGGATCATAGGCCTGCATTCATGGCAAAAGATATCCGACTGGATAAGGAGTGCGCTGAAGTGGCTATAGCGGGCGATAAAGAAAAATTGCGGATGATTATTGATAATCTGTTGTCCAACGCTGTCAACTATACTCCGCAACAGGGAACAATAACGATACGCCTGAGGAAGATGGAGAACGCATGCAGGAAATGCAAGGCGGGCCATCCGCATGAGGGAGCAGTGAAAGTGGGTGGTGGCGGAGACGCTAATGTTGCAGTGCTCGACATAGTGGATAGTGGTCCTGGCATCAATCCGGGTGAGCAACATAAGGTTTTCGAAACATTTTATCGTGGCAGCATTCCCCATGATGGCTATATCAAGGGCACCGGGCTGGGGCTGTCGATTGCAAAAGAGTATGTCATGGCGCATGGGGGTAGCATTGAATTGGTTGAAGAGGGCAAGTTTGCTGGTGGGGCGCACTTCCGGGTTACATTGCCGATGGGCGGGGCATCCTGATGCGTAGAACAGGCTTATTCTTGCTGATGGTTTTTAGTGTTGGCATTATTCTTGCTGGATGTGAGGCGGTGGGGTGGAAGCTGGTTAAACAGGATCATAATGTGGTGCCGGTAGCTGTCGCACCAAAAGATACGGGTCTTGAAATCCCACCTTTGCTGGCATATTTTCGTTATGCGGCTGGGCTACCTACCGAAGCCCTTGGTAGGGAGTGCGCCCAGGTGGAAAGCGCTTTTAAAGAGAGTCAGAGTGTAGTCGAGCGGATTAAACTGGCCATGTTGCTCGGCTTGGTGGGGTCTAACGAGAAACGCGACGAGGCGCGTGCGCAACGGTTGCTGGAAGGCTATCTGAGTGATGATAAGGCAACCAGCGAAACACTCAAGGATTACGCGGCTTTTCTGCGTGTCGTTATCATTGAGCAAAAAGGCTTGAGAGAGCGCAACAATGTGCTTGAGGCTGAAAAAAAGTCGGCAAGGGATCGTTATGGCGTGCTCGACACCGAACAAAAGAACCTGAGGGAGCGTTATAACGCGCTCGAAAACAAGCTGCGCGAGGAAGCCACGCGCGCGGACAATTTGCAGAACAAGCTTGATACTCTCAAAGCGATTGAATCAAGCATTCTTAAACGAAAGAAATAGCGCGGTACACCATGAATACAGCAAAGAAAAAAGTAATGGTAGTGGACGACGACCCCGGCTTGCTGCGGCTGATCGATATTCGCCTGAAAACGGCGGGCTACGATGTGACTACAGCAGAAAGCGGTGAGCAGGCGCTTGCCAAAATGACGGTGTCCCGCCCCGGCGTAGTCATCACCGACCTGCGCATGGGTGGGATGAGTGGAATGGAGCTTTTTGAAAAACTCCATGATCGTGACCCTACCCTGCCGGTTATCATTCTCACCGCTCATGGTTCCATACCGGATGCGGTTGATGCGATGAAAGGCGGCGCCTACAGTTTTCTCACCAAACCCTATGACAGCAAAACCCTGCTTGATCATGTTGAGCGGGCATCGCGGCTGAGCGGTGACCATCCCCATGCCGAGCCCTCTTACAGTCGCGATACCGCCTGGCGTGCGGAGATTATCACCCGTAGCGCCCTGATGGAAGATTTGCTTAGTCAGGCGTGGCTGGTGGCGAACAGTGATGCCAGCGTGTTTATTCACGGGGACAGTGGCACGGGCAAGGAGCTGCTGTCCAAGGCAATACATAAGGCCAGCCCTCGTCATGTCAGGCCTTTTGTCGCAATCAATTGTGCCGCGATGCCGGAAGCATTGCTGGAGTCCGAGCTGTTTGGATACGCCAAGGGTGCATTCTCGGGCGCGGTTAAGAATCACAAGGGCTTGTTTGAGACGGCCCATCAAGGGACATTGTTCCTGGATGAAATAGGAGACATGCCGCTCGCGTTCCAGGCAAAGCTGCTCAGAGTGTTGCAGGAAAAGGTCGTGCGCCCTGTCGGCGCCACTCAGGGCGTGGAAGTGGATGTCAGAGTTATCTCGGCTTCGCACCGCAATCTGGATGAGCAGATGGCGAAGGGCGATTTCCGTGAGGATTTGTACTATCGCTTGAATGTAGTCACCCTGGATTTGCCGACGCTGGCGCAACGGCGTGAGGATATCCCCTTGTTGGCTACCCGGTTTCTGTCGCAGCTTGCCGAAAAAAATAAAAAGAAGCTGGATGGATTCGCCCCCGACGCGATGGAGCTACTGGTTACCGCACCTTGGCCGGGCAATGTGAGGCAGTTGTACAATGTTGTGGAGCAAACCGTTGCGTTGTCCGCTACGCCGATCATTTCGGCAAAGCTCGTACTGAAAGCGCTCAGAGATAAACCGGCCGATATCCCTTCCCTGGTGGAGGCGAAAAGCCGTTTTGAGCGCGAATATCTTGCGCAGTTGCTGCAAATCACCAACGGTAGCGTTACACAGGCAGCGCGCCTGGCTAAACGCAACCGCACGGAATTTTACAAGCTGCTGCATCGTCACCATCTCGACCCTTCACTTTTTAAACCCACCCCTGCGTCAGCCACAGAACTTGCTGAAAAGCCCCATTCTTGAGTTTTTCCGGGAAATATCCGAAACAAAGTTTCGAGAGTGCGGCTGCCCCATCCCCTCCCTGGAGATGGGTGTCTGTCCAAGTTATTTTGGCCTGTTATGCCCCGGTTTAGATGCCGACTCCGGGTGCCGCTGAAGTGATCCTCAGCAATGGTTCCGGTCTCAAGATGTTTCAGTATTTAAACTCTTTGAAAAATCTTTATTATTCAGATGGAATGCTTCTCGTCTCCATATGGAGACGTATTATATTATTGAAAATAAAGGTTTTTATATAATTCCTGACAATGCTGTAGTTGTATAACAACGTATCGCCATCCCCCTTTGCTAATGTCGCTTGAATTGGGTACGGTCATGAGATGGATATTTTATAGTAACATTATGATTTTAATGTGAAATTAATATAATATTCAGACTATGGCATAGAGATTGCATTTACTCCATCACAGGACGTAGTTAATTCCCAGGGATGGGCCAAGGATGGCGCCTTACAAGATGCCGCGAAAGTTGCCCACAACGTTTGCGTCAAGGCCAAAAAAATCTTCGGATGAGCGAATGGAGGAGTTTATAGATGTACAACAGGGAAAATATGTTGCTGAACGTAGCGCTGGCCGGACTACTTGCTTTGTCGGGCGCAGCGTTTGCTCAAGGAATGCTCGCCGATGCAGGGAGTGCTATTCCGGGTCTCGCCAAGGTTGATACGGATGCCGATGGCTTTGTCACCTTAAGCGAGGCGAAACAGGTAAATGGTCTGCCGGAAGCATTTAGTCAGGCAGACAAAAATGCAGATGGAAAGCTTGACGCCTCAGAATACGAGGCAGCAATGAAGGCAATTAAAAGCTCAGGCGGTTGATTGAGTAGTCATGCCAGACACTTCCATTAATTGAATAGCAGCGCAGGGCTTTCAACGGACTTATAACGTCCTGCGTGCGACGGTGTTTTACCCCCCTTGACGCGGCTGAGAGGCCGCGTTTTTTTTGTTGTGCAAAAAATCATCATCCTCACTCTCCGCGCTTGTTCATGGTAACATTTCGAAAATTTCAGGAGCATCGTGGTCTTGTGAGTGAATTTTTGTGGCCTGTCCGTGTCTATTACGAAGATACCGACAGCGGTGGTGTTGTTTATCACGCCAATTACCTGAAATTTATGGAACGTGCGCGTAGCGAATGGTTGCGTAGCGTGGGCGTGGAGCAAGACGAACTGATAGCCAGGGATAATGTTATTTTTGCCGTGCGCTCCGCAGGGTTGGAGTTTCTGAGGCCGGGACGGTTTAATGATTTGCTGCACGTCAGCGCAAGGGTGGTGCGGCGTGGTCGCGCCAGCCTGGTTTTTGAGCAAAAAATAACGCGCGTGGATCAAAGCGAATCTCCGCTATGCATCGGTAGCATCAAAATCGCCTGCCTCAACGCCACCACATTGCGCCCGCGTCCCATCCCTGATTGTATTCTTGTAAAAATTCCCTGCGGAGATATTCAGTGACGGCTGATTTGTCGATTCTTCACCTTGTGTTAAATGCCAGTTTGCTGGTGCAGCTTGTAATGGCGCTGTTGCTGGTGGTTTCAATGGTCTCCTGGACCCTGATCTTCCGCAAATGGGCGGCTCTGAGAGATGCACGTCAGATGGCGAACGCGTTTGAAACGCGCTTCTGGTCTGGCAGTGATCTCAATAGCCTGTATAAAGAGGCATCTCAACGGCGTGAGCTGGCCTCAGGCATGGAAGGTCTGTTCTGCGCGGGCTTCAAGGAATTTGCCCAGTTGCGCAAACAGGGTGGCGCCGAGCCGATGGCCGTGCTGGAGGGCGCACAACGCGCCATGCGGGTGGCGCTGAATCGTGAGATCGACGCCTTGGAAATGAATTTGCCCTTTCTCGCTACGGTGGGTTCTACCAGTCCGTATGTCGGCCTGTTCGGGACTGTCTGGGGCATCATGAACTCCTTCCGTGGGCTGGGGAATGTTCATCAAGCCACGCTTGCGATGGTTGCGCCAGGCATTGCCGAGGCGCTGATTGCCACCGCCATGGGATTGTTCGCCGCGATTCCGGCAGTGGTTGCCTATAACAGGTACAACAACGACGTGGAGCGCTTGATTAACCGCTACGAAACGTTCATTGAGGAATTTTCCACGCTGCTGCAACGCCATGCGCATCAAGGAGCGGGTTAGGCTATGGCCCGTAATCGCCAACGTAACCGAAAGCGCCCCATGGCGGAGATGAACGTGGTGCCCTACATCGACGTAATGCTGGTGTTGCTGGTCATCTTCATGATCACTGCACCGTTGCTGACCCAGGGCGTCAAAGTCGACCTGCCCAAGGCGGAGGCCGAAGCCGTCGATAGCGGGGATCAGGAGCCGCTGGTGGTGACGGTGGATGCGGAAGGACAGTATCACCTCAACATCGGTGGCAACACGGGCAAAAGTATTGATGAGAACACGTTACAGCAACGTGTGGCCGCAGTGCTGAGCAGTCAGCCCAAAAGACAGGTGCTGGTGCGCGGTGATAAAGACGTCAATTATGGCCGGGTGGTCAATGCCATGGTGCTGTTGAAGGGGGCGGGAGTCGAGAGTGTAGGACTGGTGACCGAGCCTGCGGATAAGCCGACGAAATGATCGTGATGGTGTTAAGCAAGGCAACGCCCGGCTGCTTATGCTGAAAAAAACCGCTTTCACCCCTCGCGCCGTGGTGTATGCGATTCTTGTCCATGCCGCGCTTATCGCGTTGCTGGTGGTCAATCTTGATTGGACGCCGAAGTCTAAACCGGCGCAGCCCGAGGTGGACACCATCAAGGCGACGGTGGTGGATGCCAGTCAGCTTCAGGCCGCGCATGAAGAGTACAAGCAGGCGGAGCAGCGCAAGCAGCAAGAGCGGGAAGATCGCCAGAAACGCCTGGATGAAGAAAAGCACGCTGTTGAGCAGCGGCGCGAGAAAGAACAGCAGATTAAGGCGCAGCAGAAGAATCAAGCCGAGGAGCTTGCCCAGCACAAGAAGCTGGAGGTTGAACGCCAGGTAAAATTGAAAAAGCAGCAGGCGGATGAACTTTCCCTCAAGAAACAACTCGAAGTTGAAAAGCTGAAAAAAGTACAGGAAGTCAGCCGACTCGCCAAAACGAAACAGGAAAAAGAGGCCGCAGAAAAAAAACGCAAGGAAGAAGAAAAACGCCTTGCCGAGCAGGAGATCAAACGCAAGACGGTGGAAGCGGATAAAAAACGCAAAACTGATGAAGAAAGACATCGCCGCGACACGGAAGAGCGCGCCTTGCAGGAGCAGCTTGATGCTGAGCAACAGCGTCAGAACGCCGACAAGGAGCGTCAATCAAAAGCCGCTGAAGGAAAATACCAGGGCCTGATCCAGCAAAAAGTCAAACGTAACTGGCTGCGCCCACAAAATACGCGTGACGGCCTGAAGTGTACGGTGCTGGTTCGCCTGGCGCCGAGTGGTGAAGTGCTGGTGGCGCGCGTCACGCAAAGCAGTGGTGATGTGGCGTTTGACCGTTCTGCAGAGGCTGCCGTCTACAAGGCGTCTCCGTTGCCGGTGCCGCCGGATGCTTCATTGTTTGATGAGAGATTTAGAGAGTTTAATTTCGTTTTCGGGCCAGAAGGATGAGTTTTGTGTTTTCCAGATTTGCCCCGTTGCTTCTAGTGTTTTGCCTATGTGCCATGGTGCTGACCACCCCTGTCCGTGCCGCGCTCACCATCGAAATCACCGGCGGCGCGGAAGGCGCGCAACCCATCGCTATTGTGCCCTTTGGGTGGGATGGCCCAACCGCGCCACCTGCTGATCTTGCCGGCATCATTTCTGCCGATCTGCACCGTAGCGGTGAGTTCGCCCCCATGCCGGAAAAGAACATGGTGTCCAGGCCCCATGAAGGCTCCCAGATTAACTTTGCTGATTGGCGTGCGGCGGGCGTGCCAAATCTGGTGATTGGCAAGTTGCGCGCTTCCGGTAGCGGTTATGTTGCTCAGTTTCAGCTCTTTGATGTTTTCAAGGGTGAGCAACTGGCGGGATACAGCATTGCTTCGAGTGAACATGATTTGCGTCGTACCGCGCATCAGATCAGCGACATCATCTATGAAAAACTCACTGGCCAGCCCGGTGCCTTTGCGACGCGCATTGCCTACATCACCGAGGTGCGCGGCGCTAACGCCAAAAGCCGCTATTCGCTTTGGGTAGCTGATGCCGATGGCTATAATCCCGTGGCTATTTTGAACTCCGCACAGTCTCTCATGTCGCCGGCATGGTCGCCGGACGGTACACGGCTGGCGTATGTCTCATTCGAACGGCGCCGTCCCGAGGTGTATGTGCAGGAGATAGCAACCCGCCACCGGGAATTGGTGGCATCGCACCCTGGAATTAACAGCGCACCGGCCTGGTCACCGGACGGCACTCGTCTGGCGCTTGTCCTTTCCAAGGACGGTAACCCGGAGGTTTATATTCTGAGCATGAGAAATAAATCGCTGTTTCGCGTTACCGACAGTCCGGCGATTGATACCGAGCCATCCTGGTCCCCCGATGGCAACAGCCTGGTGTTTACATCCGATAGAGGAGGGCGCCCCCAGTTGTATCGGGTGGCGGCCAGCGGCGGCAAGCCCCAGCGCCTGACTTTCGAGGGCGACTATAATGCGCATGGCGTGTATTCACCTGATGGACGTTCTCTGGTCATGGTGACGGGGGAGGGCAACCGATTCCGCATCGCGGTGCAGGATTTGAGTACGGGTACGCAGCGGATCGTGACCGACACCCGTCTGGATGAATCGCCGAGTTTTGCGCCGAATGGTGCTATAATTGTGTATGCTACCGTGGTGAATAACCGGGGGGTGCTGGCGATGGTGTCGGCTGACGGCAGGGTGCGTCAGCGTGTAACCCAGACGGAAGGCAATGCAAGGGAACCCGTGTGGGGTCCGCGAACCAACCGTATCAAGCCATAGTTTTTTCATAAATAAAACTCAATAAGGAGTGAATGATGAAGATGTATGCAAAACTGCTCGTGAGCATTGCGCCCGTTGTGCTGATTGTGGGGTGTACCACAACTCCCAAGGTGGCAGAAAAATCCGCGCCTGTTGAAGAGCGCGCGGCACCGGTTGCCAGCGCCCCTTCGGCTGCAACGCCTGCTCCTGCAGGTTCTTCCGGTGTTGAGGTGCTTGCTGCGCCCGACAAAGGCGGATTCAAGGGCGACCCACTCAACGATCCCGCCAACCTGCTCTCCAAGCGCGTTGTCTTTTTTGAATTTGACAGCAGCGAGATCAAAGACGATGCGCGTCCCGTTATTGAGGCTCATGCCGCCTATCTGGCAGAGCGCCCCAAGGTATCGATCACCCTCGAAGGCCATGCCGATGAGCGCGGCTCGCGCGAATACAATCTGGCATTGGGGGAGCGCCGTGCAAAGGCGGTGCAGCAGCTCATGCAGCTCAAGGGGGTGTCCTCCAAACAGTTGGGTGTTGTCAGCTTCGGTGAAGAGCATCCGATAGCCCTCGGTCACAGCGACTCCGATTGGGCGCAGAATCGCCGTGTCGAACTGGTATACCCTAAGTAAGGCTTTTTTGTGACGCAGCGGCTTGCACTCCCTGGATATATCGCAGGGTTGATCTGTCTTGGTCTGGCCTCAGCCGGACTGGCGGCACCGCAGGGTGTTGCAAACGCGCCGGTTATTTCAGCGCCGTCTCCTGTTTCATTACTGGAGGCGCGCGTCACAAAACTGGAGCAATTACTGGAAAGCCAGACGCTGGTGGAAATGCTGATGCGTCTGGAGCGCATGCAGGCGGAAGTGCAGCGTCTGCATGGTGATGCCGAAGTGCAGGGGCACGACATCGAAAGCCTCAAGCGGCGCCAGCGCGATTTATCCCAGGATATCGACCGCCGTCTGCGCCAGATAGAGCAGGCGGCGGCTGCCGCCAAGGCGGCACCCGAGACGCCCCCCGCGCAAACTTTACCACCTGTTGCACCACCAGCCACATCACTACCTCCTCCCGATACGGCGGCGAAGACCGATGTGTCGCGCGAGCAGGTGATGTATCAGCGCGCCCTTGATGGATTGAAAGCGAGCCGTTATGATCAAGCCATCAGTGATTTTCAGGCCTTTCTTACCAGCTACCCCAAGAGCGAATATGCTGCCAATGCGCAATATTGGTTGGGAGAGGCCAATTATGTAACGCGCCGTTTTGAAACGGCCGCGACACATTTTAAAAAAATCATCGACAGCTATCCTGCCAGCACCAAGCTGGCAGACGCCACGCTCAAGCTCGGGTTTGCCTATTATGAACTGGGTGACCGGGAACAGGCGCGCAAGACGCTTAATGACGTGGCGGCACGCTATCCCGCCACGGCTGCGGCACGGCTGGCCACTGAGCGTCTGCAAAAAATGAAGAGTGAAGGCAGATAGCTTTGAGTTTGCGCATTACCGAGATTTTTTATTCCTTGCAGGGCGAAACACGCACGGTAGGTTTGCCCACGGTATTCGTGCGCCTTACCGGCTGCCCGCTGCGTTGCCTGTACTGCGATACGGCGTATGCCTTTCAGGGCGGGCAAACGATGCCGCTACCGGAGATTCTCACGCAAGTTGCAGCCTACCAGCCGCGCTATGTGACGGTGACCGGCGGTGAACCTCTGGCGCAAAAGGCCTGCCACGATCTGCTTGTATCGTTATGCGACGCAGGCTACGAAGTGTCGCTGGAGACCAGCGGTGCGCTGGATGTCTCCGCAGTTGATCCTCGCGTGGTTAAAGTCGTTGACCTCAAGACCCCAGGTTCCGGTGAGATGGACAAAAATCGTTACAGCAATATCGAACATCTCAACAAACTGGATCAAGTCAAATTCGTGCTGTGTGGCAGGGCCGATTACGAGTGGGCAAAGGGTATTCTGGTACAACATGATCTGCCTGCCCGTTGCGAGGTATTGTTTTCGCCCAGCTACCAGCAATTGTCTGCCACCGACGTGGCGGACTGGATATTGGCGGATCGCCTGCCGGTGCGTTTGCAAATTCAATTGCATAAACACCTGTGGGGCGATGCGCGGGGCAAGTAAGTGACTGGAGAGTCCTCTAAAAAGGCCGTGGTATTGGTGTCCGGCGGCCTCGATTCGGCAACCACTTTGGCGCTTGCCAGAGAGCAAGGCTTCAGTTGTTATGCTTTGAGCTTTGATTACGGTCAGCGCCATCGCTCCGAGCTTGCCGCCGCAGACCGCGTTTCAAAGGTTCTGGGGGCCACTGAATACAAAGTCATCAAGCTCGATCTGGGTGGTATCGGCGGCTCTGCGCTTACCGACCTGTCGATTCCCGTGCCGAATCAGCCTACCCATGGCATTCCCGTCACCTACGTCCCCGCGCGTAATACCATCTTCCTGGCGCTGGCGCTGGGATGGGCGGAAGTGCTGGGCGCGCATGATATATTCATCGGCGTGAACGCAGTGGATTACCCCGGTTACCCGGACTGCCGCCCGGAGTTCATCACGGCCTTCGAGCGGCTTGCCAACCTGGCAACGCGTGCTGGCGTTGAGGGAGCACACGTAGCCATACGCATGCCCTTGATTTCCTTGAGCAAGGCGCAGATCATTCGCGAAGGGATGCGTCTGGGAGTGGATTATGCCCTCACGGTATCCTGTTACAGCGCCGATGAGCAGGGCCGCGCCTGTGGCGTGTGTGACTCGTGCAGGCTGCGCGTCGCGGGTTTCGAGGTGGCGGGGTTGGCGGACCCTACGATTTACATAACTACAGCTACCGGATTCATTAAATGACAATAGTGAGCAGAAGCGCGCTGGTCGCGTATGCCGCGAACGAGATGTATGCGCTCGTTGATGACATCAAGACCTATCCGAATTTTTTACCGTGGTGCAAAACCGCCACGGTATTGAGCCGTGACGAAGACGAAGTCCGGGCCTCAATTGAGCTGGCGCGCGGCGGAATACAGAAATCGTTCACCACCTGCAACCGGCTACAACACAACAAGATGATTGAGATGCGTCTGGTGGAAGGCCCGTTTCGTCATCTGGAGGGCTTTTGGCGTTTTGATGCGCTGGGCGAGCGAGCATGCAAGGTGTCGCTGGACATGGACTTTGAATTCTCCAGCAAGCTGGTTGGCATGGCGATAGGCCCGGTGTTCAATCAGATCGTCAATAGCCTGGTGGATGCCTTCTGCGCGCGTGCTGTGGATGTCTATGGGCAGCGTTGAGATGATGCGCGTCGAGGTGGCGTATGCCCGCCCTGATGAACAGATCATCATTCCGTTCGAAATCCATGCCGGGGCGACACTGGAAGAGATAATCAGGCATTCGGGTGTTTTGGAGCGCTTTCCTGAAATTGATCTTGAGGTGAATAAGGTGGGCGTTTTTGGCAAGCTCGGGAAGTTAAGTGCCACCTTGCGCGCGGGCGACCGAGTGGAGATCTATCGCCCCTTGCTGGCTGATCCCAAAGAAGTGCGAAAACAGCGTGCCGCCCAGAGCAAGAAAGTGAAGAAAGGCGGGGGAGAGTTCGATGCTGCCACGCTCACTGAGCTTCCTGCCGAAGGGTAGCGTGCCCTTATGGGGGTGACGGTGGCTTCGCGCCCGGCCAACCTTCAATCCGCACCAGTTTGTCTTCCTCGAAAAAGAGCGTCATGCGTTGCTGTTCATGCTTTTTTTTGCCCGTCTGGAGGCTGTATATGTAATCCCAGCGGTCGCGGTGAAATGGATCGGCAAGCAGCGGTGTACCAAGGATAAAGCCCACCTGACGTTTGCTCATACCCTCCTTGATCTGGTCGCGCATCTCTTGCGTGATGACATTGCCTTGCTGAACATCGACTTTGTGGATGCTGCACGCTGATAAAGTCAGGCTGGCGGCGTATAGTGCGATAATGAGAATCTTTTGCATTCTGGGCAGCATTGCTTAATAATTTACTCGGGTATTGTTCCCGTGACAACCGGAACTGACAACCAGCACCGGGCAAAAATAATAACATGGTTCAGACTTGAGGGAGTGGCTAATGGAAAACCCGAATCTTAAAAAAGCGGGACTCAAGGCAACCTTGCCGCGCGTTAAAATCCTGGAGATCCTGGAAAATAACGCGTTGCGCCATATGAGCGCCGAGGATATGTACAAGGCACTACTGGAAACAGGGGAAGATGTCGGGTTGGCGACAGTGTACCGGGTGTTGACGCAATTTGAAACGGCAGGACTGGTGGAGCGCCATCACTTCGAAGGCGGACAGTCGGTATTCGAGCTGAATCAGGGAGAGCATCACGACCATATATTGTGTATCAGTTGCGGCAAGGTCGATGAATTTAGCGATGAAATCATTGAGCAACGGCAGCGCGCCATTGCAAAAAAGGCCGGTTATGCGATGACTGACCACTCCTTGTACATTTATGGCGTGTGTACCGAGTGCCAGAAGAAAAAGGGTTGAGCCGTCGTTCATTGTAATCTGTACATCTTGGAATGCTGGAAACGGCATAAGGAGCCGTAATCACCGTAAGGTGACAATGAGGCCTAACCAGAAAAGCACTGGTTATTCCTTAACGGCCCCTAAATTTCCGCATTAATATCTGTTGTTAGTATGCCCGCTTTACCTTTTGTTATTGTTGACTTCTTTTGGGAAAAAAGGCGCCGCTCATGAATCTTCACGAATACCAAACCAAGCAACTGTTCGCCGAATACGGCATCCCCATTCCCAGTGGTCGCGTGGCACGCAGTGTCGATGAGGCCATAGCGGCGGGCCGCGAGTTAGGGGGCGAGGGCTGGGTAGTCAAGGCCCAGGTACACGCAGGCGGGCGCGGCAAAGCGGGCGGGGTGCAGCGTGCCCATGATGTTGCGGAACTGGCGGTGGTGGCGAATCGCTTGCTGGGATCACATCTGGTGACGCAGCAAACCGGCCCCGCCGGATTGCCGGTAAACACGGTGCTGATCGAGCCACTTGCCAAGCTCGCGCGCGAGCTGTATCTCAGTATGGTCGTAGATCGTGCCCGTGAGCGCATTATCGTGATAGCCTCCGCCGCCGGTGGTATGGACATCGAAGAAGTTGCCGCCACGCATCCCGAAAAACTGTTGAGGGTGGTGATTGATCCGACAGTGGGTTTGCAGCCCTATCAATGCCGTCAGGTCGGTTTTGATCTGGCGCTTGGCGCTGCGCAAGTCGTCAAGCTCACGCACATCATGCTGGGGCTGTATCGCCTGTTCACGGAAAAGGATGCCAGCCTGCTGGAGGTCAATCCGCTGGTGGTGACGGCCGAAGGCAATCTGCTTGCCATCGACGCAAAATTTAACGTTGATGAGAACGCACTTTACCGGCAGCCAGCGCTTGAAGCGTTGCGTGATATCACGCAGGAAGACGAAAAAGAAACTATCGCGGCGCGCTTTGGCCTTAACTACATCACGCTGGATGGCAACATCGCCTGCATGGTGAATGGCGCCGGACTCGCTATGGCCACCATGGATCTGATCAAACTGCACGGCGGCGAACCCGCCAATTTTCTCGACGTGGGCGGTGGTACCACGGCGGAAAAAGTCGCCGAGGCCTTCAAGCTCATACTCTCTGACCACAAAGTGAAGGCGGTGCTGGTCAATATCTTCGGTGGCATCGTGCGATGCGATCTGATTGCCGAGGGTATTATCAAGGCGGTACAGGAGGTGGGTGTTACCATTCCTGTGGTAGTGCGCCTGGAAGGGACGAATGTGGTGCTTGGCCGGGAGATGTTGAGCAACAGCGGATTGAGCATCATCGCGGCAGACAGCCTGGATGATGCGGCGCGTAAGGTGGTGGCGGCATCGAACGGATAATCGGCAACTGCATCTTGTCGTTTAAGGTGGTCAGACTTCCTGATTTTAAGATAAGTAAAAATAATAAATGCGTTATGATTAAAAGCTCACCTAACTTATGAAAGATGTTTGTTTTGATGCCGACTGCCGCCTCTGCCCCCGTCTGGCAGGTTTTCTCGATGAAGTGCGCGCGGATCATCCTGATTACCATGCCCGTCCGGTACCTTCTTTCGGTGCGTCCGATCCCAATTTGCTGATAGTCGGGCTGGCGCCGGGGATGCACGGAGCGAATGCCAGCGGGCGGCCATTTACCGGAGATTTTGCTGGAATATTGCTTTATAAGACATTGTTTGAATTTGGTTTTAGCAGTGACCCCGAATCGATTTCCAGTAGTGATGGGCTGAAGCTGCACGGCTGTCGCATTACCAATGCAGTCAAGTGTCTTCCACCGCAAAACAAACCACTCCCTATTGAAATCAAGGTCTGCAACACCTATCTGAAAAACGAGATCGCGCATCTTAAGCAGGGTGCAGTAATCATGGCGCTGGGAACCATCGCCCATGCCGCAGTGTTGCGCGCATTGAACTTGAAGGCAAGCGCCTATCCGTTTGGTCATGGCAACCAGCATACCCTGCCTGATGGGCGCTGCATGATCGATTCCTACCACTGTAGCCGTTACAATACCCAGACGCGGCGCTTGACGGAGGATATGTTCAGGTCTGTCTTTGAGCAGGCGCGGCGACGGATTAACGCTTGATCCTGGCTCAAGAATTTCTTGGTGCGTGAAACGCACCCTACGCTCACTGAGCGCCCAATGGTTCCATTTGACGCCACTACTTTTCTCAAGACACTGACCACCATGCCGGGCGTGTATCGCATGCTCGATGCCAAGGGGGAGGTAATCTACGTTGGCAAGGCGGCCAACCTCAAGAACCGTGTCGCCAGCTATTTTCGTGCGACGGGGCTGTCACCCAAAACGCGCGCTCTGGTGGCGCACATCCAGGGCATTGATGTCACCGTCACGCATAGCGAGGGCGAGGCGCTGCTTCTTGAGAATAACCTCATCAAGGAGTTGAAGCCCCGCTACAACATCCTGCTGCGCGACGACAAGAGCTATCCGTATATCTACCTCTCCGAGCATGAGGACTTCCCTCGGCTGGGTTTCTATCGTGGGGCCAGACGTGAAAAAGGGCGTTTTTTTGGCCCATACCCCAGCGCGGGCGCGGTGCGTGAGAGCCTTAACCTGTTGCAGAAAATCTTCCCGGTACGTCAGTGCGAGGACAGCTTCTATCGCAACCGCTCGCGGCCTTGCCTGCAATATCAGATTAAACGCTGTACCGGGCCGTGCGTGGGACTGGTTGACAAGGACACCTATCAGCAGCATGTGCGTCATGCGGTGATGTTTCTGGAGGGCAAGAATCATGAGGTCATCAACGAGCTGGCGGCGCGCATGGAGTCTGCTGCCGCAGAGCTCGACTTTGAACGTGCCGCCCATCTGCGCGATCAGGTCGTCAGCCTGCGCCGTGTGCAGGAAAAGCAGTATGTGAGCGGGGAGGGGGGTGATCTGGATGTGGTTGCCAGTGCCGTCCATAACGGCGCGGGCTGCGTGCAG
>CAMTYI010000111.1:0-26227 GCA_947085925.1 uncultured Gammaproteobacteria bacterium | reverse complement strand
CGGGGGATGATGACGTCAGCGCGATAGCTATCCACCCCACCAGCGGCGAGGTGTATGTGACGGGTTCTACCACCTCGACTGCCTTCCCCAGCGCTGCCAGTGGGGCGCGGCCAACCCATGCTGGAATTAGGGATGCTTTTGTCAGCCGCTTCAATGCCAGCCTCACCGTGCTCAGGCAATCCACTTACCTGGGTGGTACGGGGTTTGACGCAGCCTACGCACTTGCCATTGATCCCACCACCGGCGACGTGTATGTGGCGGGCGATACTGAATCGACCAACTTCCCCAACACTGCGGGCGGGGCGCAGACGGCTAAGGCGGGTGGCACCTCCGGCCTCAGTGATGCCTTTGTCAGCCGCTTCAACGCTGCTCTCACCGTGCTCACGCAATCCACTTACCTGGGTGGTGATGGTAGTACGGGGCTTGAAGCAGCCTACGCACTTGCCATTCACCCCACCAGCGGTGAGGTGTACGTGACGGGCGAGACCGGATCGACCAACTTCCCCCTCACTGCGGGCGGGGCGCAGCCAGCCTATGCCTCTGTCGTGGATGCCTTTGTCAGCCGCTTCAACGCCAGCCTCACCGAGCTCAGGCAATCCACTTACCTGGGCGGTCCGGGTGGTGATGCCGCCGCCTATGCTCTCGCCATCCACCCTATGAGTGGCGATGTGTATGTGGCAGGCGATACCGACTCAAGCACCTTCCCCCGCATTACCGGCCGAGCCTATGCTGGACTCGGGGATGCCTTTGTCAGCCGCTTCAACGCTGGCCTCACGATGCTCGTGCAATCCACTTATCTGGGGGGCGCAAGTGAAGATGGCGCCAATGCACTTGCCATCCACCCCAGCAGCGGCGACGTGTACGTGGCGGGGGCTACCGCATCGGCTGTTTTCCCGGGTACTGTCGGCGGGTGGCAGCCAGCCCATGCTGGTGGCGCCTTCCCTAACGATGCTTTCGTCAGCCGCTTTGATACCAGCCTCACCCTGCTCAGGCAATCCACCTATCTGGGCGGCGCGGGTGGTGATGCCGCCTACGCCCTTGCCATCCACCCCACCAGCGGCGAGGTGTATGTGGCGGGTTCAACCGGTTCGCCCACCTTCCCCGGTACCGTTGGCGGAGCGCAAGCGACCTGTGCGTTATTAGTAGGCTGTCCTGATGCCTTTATCAGCCGCTTCAACACCAACCTCACGACGCTCGCGCAATCCACCTATCTGGGCGGCTCGGGAAACGAGGCCGCCAACTCCCTGACCATTCATCCCGCCAGTGGAGAAGTATATGTCGCGGGAGGAACCGATTCGATCACCTTCCCCACCACCTCTGGTGGCGCGCAGGTGATTTCTGGAGGGGGAGCTGGTGATGCCTTTGTCACCCGCATTACACGCTCACTAGCCCTCGTTGACGCCCCCGGCGCACCGGCAATCGGCACCGCCACCGCAGGCAATGCCCAGGCCACCGTGAGCTTCACCGCCCCGGTCAGTAATGGCGGGTCGGCAATCACCGGCTACACTGTCACCTCATCCCCCGGCAGCATCACCGCCACCGGCGCAGCATCGCCGATCACGGTGACGGGCCTGACCAACGGCACGGCCTACACTTTCACCGTAGCAGCCAGCAACGCAGCAGGTGTTGGCGCCGCGTCGGCAGCCTCCAACAGCGTAACGCCCACCGCCGGGACGACACCGACACCAACACCGACACCAACACCAACACCGACGCCAACACCAACGCCGACGCCTCCTGCAAGCGGTGGCGGTGGTGGCGGTAGCACTTCCTTGCCAATGCTCCTGGCGCTGTCGGCGCTTTACTGGTGGCGGCGTCAGCGTCGTGTGCCGCATACCCATCAAAGTTGAAGCACGCAGAGGTAAGCGGGGTTGAGTCTGTTGCGAAGCATTCGGTGTGACGTGTTGTTTATGCGCCTACGTGCTGGAGAATAAAATGAGAAAAATTTTACTTCTCATGAGCGCCTTCCGCGTTCAAGCAAGGCAGATCTTAATCCTCGTCTTACCCCTGTTCTTAACTGCCTGCGGGGGTGGTGGGGGTGATCCCCCTCCACCGCCTCCACCCCCTCTGACCTATACCATCGGCGGCACGGTCACGGGCCTCACCAGCGCTGGCCTGGTATTGCAAAACAATGGCGGGGACAATCGGAGCATCACGGCCAACGGCAGCTTCGCCTTCACCACATCGCTCGCCAGCGGCGGCACCTACAGCGTTACGGTCGCAACCCAACCGGCCGGACAGACCTGTACGGTCGGCAACGGCAGCGGCACAGTAGGCGGCGCCAACGTTACCAACGTCGTGGTGACCTGTGTTGCCTCGACCTTCACCGTCAGCGGCACCATCACCGCCGCCTCGGGCAGTGTCGCCGATAGTGATGTGAACGACCCGAATGCGGCCTATGCTCCCAACGATAGCATCGCCACCGCGCAGTCCATCGGCAATCCCGCGACGGTGGGCGGCTATGTCAATAAACCTGGTTCCGGCGCGCCTGGCCCCTCTCGGGTGCTGGGTGATGCTACCGACGTTTTCCGGGTCACTCTTGCGGCGGATCAGGTGATCACCCTGACCGTCGGTGACACCTTTGCCGGCGATGTGGATCTTTTACTGCTGGATGGCGCGGGAACGCTCGTTGGCAGCTCGTTAGGGACGGATGTTACCGAGACGATCACCGTGACGACCGCCGGGAGTTACTTCATTGTCGCCTACCCTTTCGAAGGCGCCTCCAACTACATTCTGACCATCGGCCAGAGTATCAACACTGCATCCACACCACCGCTTTCGGTGCTCTCCGAATTCGTGCCGGGCGAGCTGATCGCCCGCTTCAACCCCGCCACGGCCACCAAGCGCGGCGCGCAGGCGCTCGGGACGCGCGACGTGCATGGAGGCACTAGTGTCGCGGGAGGCAGGATGCTGGAAGCGACCATCAAAGCCATGGGTATGGAGCTGACGGTCAGCGCGGCAGCAGCAGTTGAACGGCCCGTGCTGATCAAGCTCAATGAGTCTACCCTTTCCGCCACGTCTGCGATGGCGGGCGCCGCCACCGCGAAGGAGACGTTGCCGCTCGGCATTGCCGGCAACCCGGCACTGGAGCGCAAGTGGCGCACGCTGCGCGCCATCAAGCAGCTCGGCAAACAGCCGGGGGTGCGCTACGCGGAGCCGAATTACATTCTCAAGCCCTCCGCCACGCCGAATGACAATCGGTATAATCTCCAGTGGCACTACCCACTCATCAATCTGCCGCAGGCGTGGGACATCACCACCGGCAGCAGCGCCGTGATCGATACCGGTGTGCTGCTCGCTCACCCCGATCTGCAGGGCCAACTCGTCAGCGGCTATGACTTCATCAGTGATCCCATCAATGCCCGCGATGGCAACGGCAGGGATACTGATCCCAACGATCCGGGTGATAATCCGGGACGAAGCAGCTTCCACGGCACACATGTGGCAGGCACCATCGCGGCCGCCACCAACAATGCCACTGGCGTGGCGGGTGTCGCCTGGAATGCGCGCATCATGCCGCTGCGTGTCCTGGGATTGAATGGTGGGACTAACGATGATATCAATCAGGCCATCCTCTACGCCGCGCGCTTGTCCAACGCTTCCGGCACCCTGCCCGTGCAACGCGCTGACATCATCAACATGAGCCTCGGTGGCCCGAATTTCTCGCAGGCGCAACAGGATGTCATCAACCAGGCGCGCAACCAGGGTGTCATCATCATCGCCGCAGCGGGGAATGAGGCTCAACAGGGAAATCCGATCGGATATCCCGCCGCCTACAACGGCGTGGTGTCGGTGGGCGCCGTGGCCATGAACAAGGCCCGCGCGCCTTACTCCAGCTTCAATGCCTTCGTGGATATTGCCGCGCCGGGGGGGGATATGAGCCGCGACCTGAATGGCGATGGTTATCCTGATGGTGTCCTGAGTGTTGCGGGTGACGACAGTAGCGGTACGCTGGGTTTTGTCTACAAACCCTATCAGGGTACCTCGATGGCCGCACCGCATGTGGCGGGTGTGGCGGCTCTTATGAAGGCGGTCAACCCCGCACTCACCCCGGCGCAATTCGACAACCTGCTGGCGAGCGGCCACTTGACACAGGATCTCGGTACGGCCGGTCGCGACGATCAGTTTGGTTACGGCCTGGTGGATGCGCGCGCCGCTGTGGTGGCCGCGCAGACCACACCCACGCCATCTCCGGCCAAGCTCGTCGCCACACCCAACGGCCTCAACTTTGGTACGCAGGGTACCAACGCAACGCTCTCGCTGGTCAACAGCGGCGACGGCAGTCTGAGCGTCACGTCGGTGTCGGATAACGCCGGTTGGCTCACCGTCGGCGCGGCATCCGATTCTGTTACCGGCCTTGGCACACGCACCGTCACCGTGAACCGCGCGGGGCTGGCCGTGGGCACCTACACTGCGACCATCACCCTCGTCTCGACGGCGAACACGGTTACGATCCCGGTCATCATGCAGGTGAGCACCAGCAATGCAGTGGCCAACGCAGGTTTCCACTATGTTCTGCTGCTTGATCCGGTCACGGGTGAGACGGTCTATGACACGCAGTTGAGTGCCAACAACGGGGTGTATCAATTCAGTATCCCGAGTGTGGTCGCGGGCAGTTACATCGTATTGGCGGGTTCGGATTTCAACAACGACTTGTTTATCTGTGATGCGGGCGAGGCGTGCGGAGCCTACCCGGTCTTGAACTCATCTTCGCCGCTGCAGGTAAGCGGCAATGCCACGGGCGTGGACTTCGGTACCGGCTTCAACACCGTGATCCGGGCGCTGTCCGCTGGTGCGCCGGGCGGTGGTGCTGGCAGCAGGGGCTATGCACGCTTCAGCGGCAAGCGTGTAGGGCGCTGAGAGCGGGCATCTTAGTTCTACTTTGTCAGATTAAAAAGCCACTTGCGTGGTTACGGGTGGGATAATATCCCCGTGAAGGGGACAATGTCCCCGTGAAGGGCATTGCCACACCCGTGAAGGGCGCAATGCCTCATTGTGCCCTCATTGCCACCTTTATTGTGATTACGGGCATCAAGGTGGGACAATGCGCCCTTTATTGCATCCCTCGCCTGATTGATTAAGGACAACTTATGAATGAATGCCTGCTTGAGATTATCGCCACCCCGGCCATCGAGGACGCACTGGTGGACTGGCTGCTTATCTGTGAAGGTGTGAGCGGTTTCACGAGCCTGAAGATCAATGGTCACGGCACTGGACATCAACCCCTCACCGTGGCCGAACAGGTGGCAGGTCGAAGCCGTAAGCTGATGTTTCGATGCCACCTCCCTGCGGAAGTGGCGCGGCACGTTATCGAAAAGCTTAAACGTGATTTCGCCGGTAGCGGCCTGCACTACTGGATGGTGCCGGTGCTGGAGGCAGGGCGACTGGAATGAAAGAAGGCGGATTACGGTGCTATTCATCCACCACAAGTAACATCTTGTATTCATGCGCATCAAAGACCACCTCCAGCATCTTGATCTTGCCATCTTCGACCGTAGCCCACACCACCAATGTGTTTGAACGTTTTTCCGAGATCTGGGAGGTGACGTTGAGAATATGACAAACGTCATTGCCGTTGACGAAAACTTTGCGTGTTTCCACCCGTTGTACAATGGGCGACGCCATCTCGGCATAAGCAATAAACTGGTCAGCAGATTGAAACTGATTAAGTGGGGTGACGTACTCAAAGCCTTCATCGGCAAGATAAGTGCGGGCAAGCGCATAATCAAAACCTATTGCCGCCTCCAGGTATGCATTCACAATATCCAGTGGTTTTAGCGGTTCCATAGCTGTCGGTGTGATCCTTTGTATTTTCGTCGTTCTGACGATAAAGAGTTGTGACGCGCCATCAAACTCAATAGTAGACCGATTCAGTGCATCTTTCTATCCCCCGGCAAGACCATGACCTTGAAAAAATACCTGGGGAAGAACTTCGACATCCTCGCCTCCTACGGTCATGTGCATGACCTGCGGCCCAAAGAGGGCGCTATCGGCCCGGAACACATATGAGGCGGGAGAATCATGAATCTATTTGCGCTGCTGTACAGGTACACGTGATATGGCAGGACTGGAAGTTTGGATTGCTGCGGGAGCGTTGTACTGAAAAACCCATTCCGCATAGGATTTCTTGCCCGCCAGAGATTCCAGGCCAGCGGGGAAGTTGGCGGCCTTTAAAGATTTTTGTTTGCTTGAGCTGGCAACGCCGGCGATACCGCCATCAATTGAGCGAATCACGCGCCACTCCCGCCGTCCTTTCCCCATCGGGTCCACATACAGAGCACGAATATGATGTTTGCCGGGAAAGCGCGGGTCACTCAACAAATCGTTTAGCGAGCGCGGGAAGATAAACGTATTAAGTTTCGTGCCGGCCTGATAATAGCTTTTAATCGCATCCTGATAAGCCAGACCACGGAAAAGTAATTCCTTCTCTCTCTCGACCTGCATAACCCGCGATACGATGGTGGCTGCAACACCTGCCATCAGGCCGGTTATTACAACTGCGACCAGCACCATGATATAGGTAAATCCATCATGATTATTTCTTGTCGATCTCCCAGCTATTGATATCCATATTTTCATTTTCGCCACCCTCTTTACCATCCGCGCCCAGAGATAAAATATCGTAGCCACCATTGTGTCCAGGAGCGCGGTATTGGTATGGATTTCCCCATGGATCGTTTGGCACGTCTTTTTTAAGATAAGGCCCCGCCCATTTTTCATCACCTTCCGGTTTAACACGAAGCGCCAAAAAACCCTGTTGTGTTGTTGGAAAGTGTCCGTTATCTACAAAATAGGTGTCGAGAGCTGTCATGAAATTTTCAATCTGACTGCGTGCCGCCGATTGTTTTGCCGGATTGATGCGCTGGAACAATGCAGGACCCACCAAAGCCGCTAACAATCCGATAATAACCAGAACAATCAGCAATTCCATCATGGTAAAACCAGAAGACCATCTCATGTTCTTTTTCATAGACCCGCCTCTCACATCAAATAAGATTAAGATAATAAACTACCATTCGCTATATGACTCATCATTGGCGGATTTCCCATCCGCTCCACTTTTTATATCAACAATCCCCGCATCATCACGAACCTCACGCCACGTATCACTGCGTTCCGTTAAAGGATCCACAGGAATTTTCCTTAGATACCGTTTTTCCACCAGTTGCTTGACATCCTCCGGATAATTTCCCGTATCCGCATAGTAATCATCAATTGCTTTACGCATCACTAATAAATCTTCCCTAAGTACAGCTTCACGGCCCCGCTGTATTGAGCTGGTTACCAAGGGTGCTGCGAGACTGGCAAGTATCACAATCAAAACCAGCACCACCATCAGCTCTACCAAGGTAAAGCCGCACGCCTTGTGGACAATACTACGGCGCATGTCACCAATCCTTGTAGAAGCTGCCGTCAATCGCCTTGCGACGGCTCAATGACCGTACATCGTAAACATCCATTCCTCCCCACGAGGTAGTATCGGACGCATCCTGATAACCGCGCAGCACCCAGTGCTCCAGTGATAGCTTGTCAGCGTCGGAAAACGGGTCGGCAGGAATTCGTCGCAAGTATTTAATCTTTGCCCCTTTGGCCTGGGCAGACATCACCCCTTCAACTAATACTTGCAATTTTTTTGGGTAACCATGCTCGCTGACATCATTGTCTGATTTCGATATTTTTGCCGTTTCCCAATCCAAATGAAAACGGTCAATGGCATTGCGCATATCACGCAGTGCCTGGCGTAATTCGATCTCCTTATTGCGGCGCACCGTAATTTCTGCATAAGGCAATGCAACCGCCGCGAGAATCGAAAGAATCACCAGCGTCACCAGTAATTCGACGAAGGTGACTCCCAGGATTTTGTATTTCCTAGCGTACAATGACACGTGAGGCATTTGACTGTGGACTAATGATGTCACCCACTGCATTTTTGACCGATGAGACACCATACGTCAGGGTAGAAACACCTGGCTTCAACGCACGGAACCTGAGAGTTGCCAGAACACCTTTCTCTTTCGAGACGGCATCATTTGCAAACCCGGCGCTTAGACGCACAGCATCTCCCGCCTCATTTTTGTCGGCCTGAAAAAAACCAACTTTGAATTCGCCCGCATCACCCCCGACAAATTCCAGCACCTTTGAATTGAATTGTATTTCCGTGGCGATCTCCCTGTTTTTTACGAGGTTGTCAAAAAGAATCTGAACATCCACCTCTTCTTGATTGATGACCATATACGCTGGCTTTGAAAAGCCGAGCGTGGGAGACTGGATAACATTCCCCCCAACACCTGGCGCAATCGACTGGCCAGACAATGGGGGTGTCGCCGGATTTTCGTTAACAGGTGCCTGCAGGGACTCCTTAATCACCACATTCTCCTTTACCTCGTCCGTTGATGGAGAAGCCAGGTTCTGAAAGGGAGCTTGATCAAGATATTTATCTTCCGTCCCGGAATAAAACTGGCGAGATTCCTTGGCGGGCAGATCCCAGCCTCGCACAACACGAGGCGTGATGGTCAACAACACGTCGGTGCGCCCCTTTGACATATCGTAAGAACTAAATAGGGAACCTGCGGCAGGAATGTCTCCCAGCAATGGAATTCTTACTACCGTTTTGCGATCTTCATCACGAATAAGACCGCCCAAAATCGCTGTTTCACCATCACGCAACAGCATAAAAGTATCCGCATTTCGGCTACCAATAAGGAATGCCGGTTCTGTCGCCGTTCCCAGATTAGCTCCCAGGGAGCTCACTTCCAAACCAAGTTTTACTGACGTTGAGTTATCCAGATTGACGGTCGGTTCAACGCTAAGCTTTATACCAATGTCTTTGTAGTCATAAGTTGTGTTCACCTGCCCCGTCGTATTGATGATTGTGGAAACACGTAGCGGTACACGGTCGCCAATATGGATTTTTGCGGGTTTTCCGTTCACAACCCTCACCTTGGGATTGGCAAGCGTCCTGGCATCTACGTCCTGCTTAAAAAACCTGAAGGTCGCCGAAGGAAGCGTAAGCAGCGAAACCCTCTCAATCGCACCGCTAATGGATCCACTCAGGGCAATGGCTGACGGAACCGTAGCGCCAATTTGATACGACCCAAGATCAAGACCAAGACGCTCTGCCTTGGTGCGATTCATCTCCAGAATCTCAACTTCCAGAACTATTTCAGCGGGCTTTCTGTCGTTGACATCAATAATTTTTTCAACCTGCCTGATAACTTCTTCAGTATCACGGACAACCAGCGTATTTAACTGTTCGTTGACAATCATTTTCCTTATGGTCATGACACCTCTCAGGATATCCGCCGCCTCCTTGGCCCGGGCAGTGCTCAAATAAAAGGTGCGCATCATATGATCTTCATATTGACCACGCTTGTCCTTTGAATCCAGCACAACTATGATGGTATTTTTGCTGATTTTCTTATAGAAGGTTTTAGTCGCCACATTAATCAGGGCCAAGGCTTGCTCAAAAGAAACATCCTTGGCAAATACTGTGACGGGGGATATGGTCTTGATGGCCTCATCAAATATGATATTTATGCCAAATGATTTTGCAACGAATTCAAAAACTGAGCGCATATCGGCTTGACGAAAATTCAGCGATATAGGTGATGTTGAAGTCAATGAAAACTTCTCGGCATCACGCTCTTTAATTTTTTTATTTTCAATATTGGCAAGGGCTTCTGCTGCCATTTTGTGATCAGGATAGAGATTTACGGCCCTTTGGAATATGCGTTTCGCTTCGTCGGCATTGCCCGCGCCTTCTATCAGAACGCCTTCTTGATAAAGATTGTTGGCCTCTTTTTTCGAAAGCGCCTTGTTCATCGCCTGCATTAGCCGCTCATCACCGGGCATTGCAGTCAAGCCCTGTTGGAGCTGAACTATTCCTTCATCGATTTTTTCCCGCTCCAAAAGTAGCATTCCCTGGTGGTAATAATAGTCAGCCGCCTTGAATTCGGCCTGCTTCAGGCGTGCCTTATACTCCACATTCCTTGGGTTATCGTTATAGGCCTTTCGATACTCAATGACCGAATTTATCCATTCCTGCTTATCCTCATAGTTTTCCGCATTTCGAATCGGCCCGGCACAAGATGCAACCAACAGGCACAACACTGGCAACATGAAATAACATATTACTTTTTCTATCGGCTTCATTTTACGCTATCTTTCAATGTCACTTGTCTCTTGAGCCGCCTTTAATGCTGGCCCTCCAGATATTAGTATTTGAGCCGTCACGTTTGTGACAGGGTCTCTTAGAGAGACCGCATCGTTCGTTATCATTTCAACAACAAATC
Organism: uncultured Gammaproteobacteria bacterium; assembly: GCA_947085925.1. Classification (GTDB taxonomy): domain Bacteria; phylum Pseudomonadota; class Gammaproteobacteria; family Ga007554; genus LNEJ01. The sequence goes on along the minus strand of CAMTYI010000111.1, from coordinate 15,935 downwards.
GGCTACCTGCCTTGTCTCCAGAAAAGACAAAATAACGCTTGTCCGTACTCACCAAAAGCGCCTGTCCCTGCCCCTCTCGCCAAATAGAACCCATATATTTAAAATTAGCCGCGTCGTACCGCGCGATCTCTTCTTCAAGTTGTTCAGGGGTTTTTTGCGGAATGGAAGAAGGTGTGTCGTCATTAGTTATTGGTTTACTTTTATCATCCGTAGCAATGGATGTTATCTCTTTAACAGGCTCTGAATATTCTTCAAAAACAGGATAGAACAAGTCGCGGACAACCGCCCTATCTTGTTCCACAGGCACATTAAGACCTTTTATCTGAAAATCAGAAACCTGAAATTCCCCCGCCATTGATCCTCTTCCGGGAGTTTTTTGTGAATTGATATGACCCCATGCTCCCCAATTAAATACGTTGGCGGCTATCAGGACAAAAGCAAGCACTAGCAATATTGCATTGCGGCGCTTCATGGCAATGTCCATGTAACGTTTCATTTTGTCGTCTTGTGATAAGTGATCAAACGCAATTGCGCCTTAACCAGATCCTGCTGTCCTGCCAGGCGGCTTATTGCCCCTTCCCCAACAACCGTCCAGGTCGGCAGGCTATTAATATCAACAAGAAATTCATCCATCCCCTGATATTCACCCTGCAATGACAATTCCATATAAAGCGGTGTGTAACCATTTACTTCCTTACCCTCATCGTAAGATTCCGTAATGATCGTTAATTTTCTGTGTGTTGCGAGATTATCAATATTATTAACAAGATCAGCATGACCGACAGGGCTATTAATTTTTTTATCAACTTCAGAAAGTTGTTTTATGGCTCTCAAATATGCGTTATGGATTTGCACGGAACGTGCATCATCAATAATCCGCTTACGTTCAAGATTTACCGACTCTGAAAGGCGATTGATATCGTTACGCACAGGCATCCAATATCCAAAAAATTCTACAATGACCAGGGTTATGGCAACCCCGCTAGCGACCATTCCCGTCTTGATCAGAGGATGGCGTAGCGAATACAATATATTTTCAGCAAAAGGATACGTCGCCCTCATGAAAGACGCTCCTTTATACGCAGATCGAACTGAACAATTTGTTTATCGTTCAATGTGCGTTGCGACTGTTTTGTCAGTAGCACTTCCAGGAAGCCTTTCTCTTTTTCAAGGTTTCGCAAAAAACCGGTAAGTATTTTTGCGCTGCCAGCCTCAGCCGTAATCTGTGCTTCTCTGGTGTCGCCCTTGTAATGAAGAGTCACAAGATAGGCTTCGTCAGGGAGCAACAACTCTATTTTTCTCAGGAACGCGGATAGCGACCCTTCCCGATTATTTGATATGGCTGAAACAGCGGCTATACGCTTCTTTAAAGTGGCAAGCTCTTCATGACGAGGAAATACTTTCGGGATCTCAGCGACGTGCCTGTTTTGGAGATTTGACAATTGACGCTCCAAGTCCAGCTTCGTCTGTTTCAATTGGGATGTTTGCATAGCCATCCAAGAGGATAACAACGCGGCCAGCAACGCTGTTGCCCACAATATCATCATGATCCGCGGCGCCATGCCAGTGGATGACGTCGAAAGATTCGTTATGATTTTCATCGCAACATCGCCGCCGACAGGGTTGACACCATACTGTCTACAGTATTTCCGGACACCCCTTGCCTGGATATAAACTCGACTCCTCCAGCCGCCCTGATACATTTCCCAGCCATGCGTTGATCCAACAAATCCGCGACCCCAGAGACATCCTTGGCATCACCTATCGTGTGTATATTTTTTATGCTTCGTCTCGCGGTGGCATGTGTATATATACGAACTATCCTTTCTGACTCGGCAGAAATTTCCTGATATTCTTTCGCCTTCGCCTGCTCCGGCATAGCTTCACGCCAACGCGAGTGAACAAAACGTAACCGCCCCTGCGCGTCCGAAATGGATAATGCCCAGGCATCGTCATCCATGGAAATAACAACCACATCGCTGCCATCGTTGGAGAAGCGCTCATAAAAACGGTTAAAGCGATAACACGCCGCCATGTCGATGACCGTACTGATCACGCCTGCGGCCCGGCATGCCTCCTTCAGGCACCTCAACCAATCCTGGTCGATAGCCATTGCCAACAAGAGATGTTTATTGTTATCCACGCCCAAAGGCTGGCAACTGCATTCAATGGCGCGCGCCCCCAAATTCAACTCCTTGTTGAACCGCCAGTGAGTAAGAGCCATCTGCTCTTTTCTGGTTTTAGGAATGGCGTCCAACTCGAAGACACGCAAGCTCACCACCGGGTCAGGCAGTGCTATCTGAATGGGAATATGCGACCTTTTGACTTCACCACATAACTCGCCCAACAAAGATGAAAGCGCATGACCTATATCGGGCGTAGGGGTGCCACTGAATAGCGTGAAAGGCAGGTTTATCTGCTTGATCCATTCGATATGTCTCGCCTGCTTTGCAGTAACAACATGCGCGGCAGAAAGGCGATCCCTACCTATGCCGATTCCAAGCACGCTTTTAGAGCGTGTTGCAATCCTGCCAAACAACAAATTATTCAACGAAAGTGACACGATTAATCTCTTTCAGCGTCGCCTGGCCTGAAAGCACCAGCGCCAGCGCGGATTGACGTAAGGTGACCATTCCATTCTGCACCGCCGCCGCCTGCATCTCATTGATCGGACGCCTCTCTATGATCATCTGACGGATGGATGGCGACAAAGCAAGAAACTCGGTAACAGCGGCACGACCGCGATAACCCGTACCGTGGCAATAATCACAGCCGACGCCTTCGTACCATGCCTGACTTTGATATTGCGCAGCATCAAGCCCGGACAGTTCAAGAAGACCATCATCAACCGTGGTTTGACATTTGCATTTAGGACAAATGATTCGAACCAGGCGCTGCGCCATGACACAATTGAGCGCCGATACGAAGTTATACGTATCCACCCCCATGTGGTTGAAGCGCCCGAGCACATCGAAAGCACTATTAGCGTGTACCGTTGTGAACACCAGATGACCCGTCAGCGCCGATTGCACGGCAATCTGTGCTGTTTCTCCATCGCGGATTTCACCTACCATGATCTTGTCGGGATCATGCCGCAGTATGGAACGCAGCCCCTTGGCAAAGGTAAGATTTTTTTTCTCGTTGACCGCGATCTGCACGATGCCGTGCAATTGATATTCGACCGGATCTTCGATGGTAATGATCTTCTCATCACCGGTATTCAATTCGCTGAGCGCCGCATACAGCGTGGTCGTTTTTCCACTGCCGGTGGGGCCGGTAATCAGCACCATGCCATAGGGTTCATGGATACTCTTGCGAAATTTTTTCAGGATCTCAGGTACCATTCCCAAGCTTTCCAGACGTAAATTCTTCATCCCATCGGTGATGGATGATTTGTCCAAAATCCGGATAACCACATCCTCGCCGAACACACTGGGCAGGATGGATACCCTGAAATCTATATCACGCGAACCAAAGCGCAACTTGAAGCGTCCATCCTGGGGCACTCTTTTTTCGGCGATATCCAACTCCGCCATCACCTTGAGGCGCGACACCAACGCGCTCTGATGACGCCGGTCGAGCGTATCGGTCGCGGGGTATAAAACACCGTCGATACGATAATTGATCGAGATGCCTTTTTCGTATGTTTCTATATGTACATCACTGACACGCTTTTGAATGGCCGCCGACAGCATACTGTTAATAAGCTTTATGACCGGGCTTGCGGCATCATCATTGGCCGCATCCAATGACACGTATTGCTCCTTGCCATCGTCATTCTCCTTGACGATGGCAAGCTTGAAATCCTCGGAGACGCCTTTCAGTACCTCGGAATTCCCTTCGCTGCGCTTCAACACCGCTGCAATCGCTTGTGGACTGCTGGCAAATAGGCGCACCTTTAAACCGCTCAAACATTCCAGGCGGTCGGCCAAAGTAATATCGCAGGGGGGAGAAACAACAACGATCAACACTTCTCCGTCTCTCTGGTAGGGAACGACCCCATACTGATAGGCGTGCGTTGCAGATATCAAGCTATACAACTCTGGCGAAATAACAAATCCCTCCAGATCAACATAGGGTAAGCCGCACTGTTCGGCCAGCGCCTCGGCCAACTGCGCTGGCGTAATGCGGCCTTCATCAAGCAACGCCTCGCCCAGCCGACCGTTTTTGCCGACCAGGACCGCGTCTATCTGATGATGGCTGACGTACTGCTTGTCCAGCAGGATTTCTCCTAACATCCGGTAACTGAAGGGATGTCTCATTTGACGATGTCCGCAATCTGAAAGATCGGCAAATACATCACGATGATCGTGCCACCTATCATGACGCCCATGATCAGCATCAATAAAGGCTCGATCAATGCTGTCATACGCGCAAGTTTATTAGTCAGCACTTCCTCATAGAACTGGGCAATCTCCTCCAGCATGGCATCAAGCCCACCCGACGCCTCGCCCACCTCAATCATCTTTATTGCCGTTCCCGGCATGAGTTGCGTATTGCGCATGGCAGACGCCAGGCTTTGACCTCCCATCACCAGGTTTTCGGCCTGTGCCAACGCACGCGCCTTCGCGCGATTGGTAAGTGAATCCTGCGTGATGCGCATGGCCTCGACCAAGGGCGTACCACCGGAGAGCAGGGTGGCAAGCGTCCGCACCAGTTGCACGATGGCAATATCCTGATAGATCTTCCCCAGTATCGGCAGCCGTCCCTTTAAATGATCTGCCCGCAGACGCCCTGCATCGGTCTTTACCCAGGCTTGGATGGCGAACCATCCGAGCACTCCAAGCAATAACACTACGGGTAAATAAAAAGGCAAATTATTTACCAAGATAACGAGAATTTGTGTGGGCAGCGGCAATTCAGCGCCAAAATCGGTATACATCGCCACAAAACGCGGCATGACAAACAAAAACAGTACGCCCAGTACCGAACCTAACACCAGCAATAAAAACACCGGATAGGTCAGCGCATGTGAAATGGTTTTCTGCAAACCAACCCGGCGTTTGAGGTAGGCTTGATATTTCTCCAGAACCGTCGCCAGCACGCCAGTTTTTTCGCCGGTTTTTATCGCAGAGACGTAAAGACCATCGAATACCTCGGGGTGCCTGGAGCAGGCTTCTGAAAGTAACGCACCACCATGCACCTCTTCATTCACGTGCCGCAGGAGGCTGGCCAACATCGGGCTATCAGGACGATCCGCCGCTATTTTCAAGGCATCGGGTATTGTCAATCCGGCGCGTATGAGGGCCACAAACTCCTGGTTAAACAGCAGAAATTCCTCCGCCTTGATGCGTTTCCGGCGCAAACTCAAACCGGAGTTCTTTTGACGGATGTCTTGTACGAGTAGACCCTTCGTCACCAACTCCTGGCGTAAAGCTTCGCTCGAGGTGGCAACCCCCTCGCCTGCGGCTAAAATGCCGCTTTCTGTCAAGGCGCGATAATGGTAAATGGGCATACAAATCAAACATCACTACTCGCAAGTAAAACAACCATCAATTTTTGGGCACGCCCCCCAGGGCAGCCTCAATTGCTTGTGAAAACACTGCCGGGGGCTGCGCACCTATTATCTGCTTAACATCCACAAGCTTCTTGCCTTCAATGCGGCCAATGAAAAAGCTGGGGGTTCCGTCTATCCCAAGGCTTTGCCCATAAGACAGGTCTTTCTCTATTTTTTGCGCCTGCTTCGCATCCTTCAGGCATGCTTGAAAAGAGGCCATATCAAGATTCATTTTTTTAGCAAGCTCTTCATATAAAGTAGCGCCAAGGCGATTTTGATTTACAAACAAACTATCGTGCATCTCCCAATAGGCCTTCTGCTCACCCGCACAGTTCGAGGCAATGCTCGCATCCTTTGCCTGAGGGTGAAAATCCAGTGGAAAATCACGAAAAATATGCCGGACTTTCCCAGTATCTATATATGTTTTTTTCACGCTGGGCAGAACCTGGGCATGGAACCGTCCGCAAAATGGACACTGGTAATCCGAAAACTCAACAATCGCCACCGTGGCATTTACATCGCCTCGCACAGGGGATGCGTCATCGAGATCAATCGTTGTAACGGGTGGTTTCGGCTGCCCAGGCGCGCCGCTCATCGCAGCGGCCAACGCTTTCTTGATCACACCGACATCATCACTCAGTGTGGTGATCTGCTTGTTCATTTCCCCAAGTTTATTGAGAATTTCTTCATTGCCGGTATGTACTGGTGGATTTACCGAGCACGCAGCAAGAATGGCGCATGCCATGAGACACAATATTTTTCTCAAGTTAATCTCCGTAGAATGCAGTGCCGGTTATCAAAGATGCGCTGGCGTTAAAAGCCATGTAACCTGGAGGCAATAATAGTCCGTCAATATGACAATCTGATTACGTGCGGCGGCTGAATAATTTATGGGCTACCAGCCAAAGGAGGAGGGGGGGTAAAAGGCAATATAAATCGCAAAGGGAAAAGCACGGCTAAAGGCGGGGCGCGAAACTGGGCATCATGGATGCGTTTTATTAGGGTAGCGGCAGGGCTTATGCCACTCACCCTCCTGTGTTTTCTACCGCCCCTTGCCAGGGCTGGCTTTTTCAATTCTTTGACCATCAAGCTTGCCCTTATATTCTTGCAGTGTATTCTCAATTTCAACACGCTTTATTTGCGTAAAGGGTTCAGCTTGAATAAATGATCCCCAAACGCCCTTACTCTTGTATTTCTCCAGAATTTCCATATTGAGATTGTAAAGCGCCAGATTTTTCTTCTCGCACATGTCAATAGCTTGAGACTGCTGAACGATTTTAGTTTCAGCTTCTTTTATCTTATTGTTATATTCCTCGCCTTGCTTGATGCCGACCTGAAGATTATTTTGCGCGGTCTGAACAACCTCCTTATGCTTCAGGGTCAGCTCTTCCAGGCTCTGCTGGGTACTTTGCAGCTTGGCTGACAGAGATTGATTTTCCTGTTTGGCCGTAACCAGTTCCTTTTCGATCTCGCCCAAGCGAGCGTCCTTTTTCCTGATCTGGCCTGTGGAAGCGCTTTTGATGTCACCCACCTGGCTACCCAATGCCTTCACTTTCTCGTTCAGGCTATTGTTTTCCTGCTGCAGCGTCGATTTTTCCTGCTCAAACGTCTGCATCATGAGGCGCATTTTCCTTAACGCCTCCCGTTCTTTTTTGTCGCCGGATTCAGCGGCGACATTTCCGGCCAAACCAAGGCTGAATATTGCAATCAAAAGCAATATTCCATTACGGATGATGACGTTCATCTCTTGCCTGGCCCCGGCCATATTTTGTTGCGCTATAAAATACACAGGTCAAAATCTCACGTTCAAATCAAGCTGCATAACGTCGATGGCAAGCGGCGGCCCCACTATCTGATCTGCGCTCAACCAGCGCAGTGTCAGCCAGGTATCGGTGGCAACACCATAGCTACCACCCCCTATCCAGCCTTTGGCATTGGTGCCCCCCAGATGGAAATCGGAATCCGTGAAGGCGTCCAATACGGCGTCGCTTTCCAGGTGTTTATAACCACCGAACACCTGCCAGTCGTGGCGATGCTTGATTCTCGGCATGCCGACAGCAACCCTGCCTAAATACGCCTGATTTTGTTGGCTGACATCTCTCCCGGTACGCCGCACTATGTCTTCTTTTTTAAACCCAACATTCTTGACATAATCGCCTGTCAGCATGATATGTACCGGGGAAAATGTGTATATATCGAGGTTGGCAGTCATGTTAAATAACTTGTATTCAGAGGCAAGCGCGTACCTGCCACTGTTTTGAGTTTGCGAAACATCAAACAAGGTATTACCTTTCTGCATAAATTGCGGCGCAGTAAAATCCGGAGAAGGATCATTGGGCGCTTTTCTTTGTCCAGTGATATTCTGGTAGTCATAATAAGCCACGCCAAATCTCGCCCTGAATTGGCTTCGATTCCAATCGACGCCGCTCTGCGCACCGTATAGCCATTTATCCTTTTTCGACAGCTCGATTTCCTGCAACGGAAAAGCACCCAGCGTTGAAAACCATACCAGCTCGTTGCCGATGCGTGGCTTGAACTGCACGGCGGCGCCATCAAAGTTAAGGTCCTCGTCCCACACCAGGTCTGTACCAAACCAGGGATTGGGTATCTTGCCACCGACCAGCGTCAACCATTGATAGGGTTCCAGCTTGATGTAGGCTTGATCAAGCATGAAATTAAAACGGTTGCCCATGTTGCCCAGCGTCTGGTTGGTCGAAACAGGATCATTGGCGCTACCAGTGGCCAGGCGGAATGCCGCCGTGACGCCTTGCGTGACTTCGGCAAGCATGCTCAGCCTTGCCCGCAACCGTATACGCTCCCGGTCATTGGTAGTGTTCAGAAAGGGATTATCCGTATTCGCCGGACCACCAACCCGGTTAATTTCCAGATAGTTTGGCAGGAGGTTAAAGTTGTCGCTCTGAAACATATCGCTCTGTGAACGCAAGCGAAAATCGCCTTCCCACCTTATTTTCTGTGCCCACTCAGGGATTGCGCCGGGCTTGCCCCACTGTTCCCGCTTGGCCTGCGCCAGCACATCCTTGCGGATCTTCTCTGTCATTTCCTGCTTGACCGTTTCAGGTACATAAGGCACACGCACGGTTTTTTTATCCACCTCTTCCTCCGGTGCTTCCGTTCCCGCAGGAGGTTTTTCGATCTCGCTCATCAGCTCCCCGGCTTTTTCCTTGGTAATCGCGCCCTGCTCCACCAGAATTTGAATCAATCCTTTGGTAGTTCCGCGCAATTTTTCAAGATCTTCTTTTTCTCCAGCCCACGCGGATGGATTAAACAATGCGAGAGATAAGACGGTAACACCCAATTTTTTAATTGCCATTTCCAGGTTCTTCTCAACTGTGAATTTTTCATTTTAATTCTCACCCCAGAGGGATGAAAATCATCAGGCAATCCGGCATTACCTGCCTGCTTACAACAAACGCGAAGTGATACGCAGCTTTACAGGTTGCGGCATTCCGTCTGGAGGCGGTTCTTTCACCTGTGTCATTTCTTTCAGTGCCGTCCTTATCGCCTTATCCGTCTCTGGATTCCCGGAAGAACCGCCAAGATCAAAGCGCTCAACACTCCCGTCCTTGTTGACCCAGACTTTTATGACGACCTTATAGTTATCTTTGGCAAGATCTTTATTCTTGTCCAAAACATCCTGAATTCCCTTTTCAATCATTCCCGCATACCAGCCGTAACGATTCCCTCCGCCGCCGTTACCACTACTACCACCGATAATGCTTCTTCCGCCTTTGTTGGCACCCAAGCCAAAGGAATCCGACCCCGCCTGACCATCGGCATCCAGCCCCAAGTCGTTCGCGGGCGGTGGTTCGTCCTGCTTGGCATTATCAGGCTGATCATTAGGAGGCGGCGGCGTTTCCGGCTCGGGGATTTTTACCTCTTCTTTTCTCACCTCCGGCTCCGGTGGTTTTTCCTCTGGCTTTGGAGGCGGCGGCGGCTTTATCAGCGAGATCTCATGGATCACATGTTTTTTGTGGCTATCATCAGCAAAGAGGATATCTTTCAGAAAATAGATTACCACCACAAAAAACAGCAGGAGGAACGCCACCACCATCAGCTTGGGCGCCCAGCGGAACAGCAACTGCTTGTCGGTACTCACACGTCACATCCCAACAAAATCGAGCCTGGCCTAGCGCTCTTATTTGACAATTTTCTGAGTAACCAAACCCAATTGCGTAATATCGAGCTTGCCCATCAAATCCAGCACGTCAATCACCTTTTCATATTGAACCTTGGAATCGCCCTTGATGACCACGGGAAAGCTTGGATTGACCGCCTTATAACTGCGCAATTGCGTTTCCAGCTCTGCCATCGTCACCGGATAGGTGTCGAGAAATATTTGCCCGGTGTCGGTGACCGTAATCGCCTTGGTGGTCGGTTTAGCCAGACTGGGTGCGGCGCTGGCCTTGGGTAGATTGACCTTGATACCCTGTACCGAAGCGGTGGTCATGATGATGAAGATCACCAACAGCACATATGCCAGATCGAGCATCGGCGTGATATTAATGTCATCATAGGGTTTATCTTCGGACTGCACTTGCATCGCTTTATCCTTCAGTCTTTTTCTATTTCAAAGCACCAACAACCATGTAGGGTGCGTCGCACGCACCACAGCCATTGGTGCGTGCATTGTGCCCTTCACGGGTAGGACGCACCCTACAATTTAGAAATGGCACTAAGTTCCGTAGTTCTCAGCCACCTTGTGAACAAACTCATCGACGAATACATGCATATCCGCAGCGATATTCTTGATTTTGCTGATCAGGTAGTTGTAGCCGAACAGTGCTGGAATCGCCACGGCCAGACCCGCCACGGTAGCCACCAGCGCTGCGGCAATACCAGGCGCAATGGCGTTGACGTTGACATCACCACTGGCGGCAATTGCGGCAAAGGTGATCATCACACCCACAACAGTGCCGAGCAAACCCAGGAACGGCCCACCACTGATGGCGATGGTGAGTAACACCATCTGGCTGGAGAGCTTCTGATTTTCTCTGACCAATGCCGCATCAAGGCTGGCACGGATCGCGCCAATGGCCTGCGGCGAGAGCGCCTTGCCTACCAGCTTGGGATCGGTGTTGCCAAAACGGTGTTTGATTTCCTGCACGCCAACATGATAGATGCGGTATATCGGCGAGCTTTGGTAATGATCATGCCGTCCGAACAATGCTGCGGCAAACGGCGTCTCTTTATTGGCCTGATCATCCTGATCATCATCCCTGTCCAGCACACCTGGATCAGCCGCGATTTTCTGGAAGGACGCGATAAATTTTTCATTATCCCTGGTCATTCTGCCGATAACGACAGCCTTGTTCACCATCACGATCCAGCTTATGACGGCCATCACCATCAAAATTACGATTACCACCCAGCCGTCGATCGTAACGGATTGCAGAATCGTCTTAAAATGGGATGTGCCGCCGCCCTCTGTTTGCTCATCCCCGCCGTAGGCGATCAATTTCGCGTCAACACCTTCCCCTCGCGCCGCTACCTTAATCCAGTCTGCGGAACGGGCGACGTTTGATATTTGGACCTCGTCCATCTCGCCGGTGTAGGAGGCACCCAACGTGATGATCCCACCCAGCGGCGGCAGCGGGGCATCCATTGCTGCGCCCTCGACACCATCAACATAAACCACCAGTCGCTTACCCGCGCTTACCGCCACGTGGTGCCATGCGCCCGGCGCCAACGCGACACGTTTTGTTTCAGCACCGGGCATGCGGGCATACACTCCCGCTTGATCCATACCGATGACCAGCGACGATGCACCCTCCTGCCGGGAAAAAATCACGGCGTTCGCCTGTGTCGCAGCAGTCTTGATCCATGCGGAAAACGTGAAGCCCTTCTCTGCGATAAAGTTGAGTGAAGGCGATGCCGGTATGGTGATGGTGTTTGCGCCATTGAATGTTGCACCTGCGCCGATCAATGACGCAACGGCTTCGCTCGCCGTGGACTGCGCTGCATTGTTGGCATAGGCGGTTTGGTCCTTGGGCGCGCCCTGGCCGCCAAAATGATAGGCAACCACATGATTAACATCGTAAGTGCCTTTGGCATCATCGCCTGAGGCCGCCTTTTCATTGCCATAGTACAGCCACATTGCGTCGGCGCTGGATTGTGCCGACAGCGCCGGCACCTGTACCCAGATCACGGCAAGCTCATTCAGCCCATCGAATTTTTCGATGTGATATTTAAGCGGTGTTTGGTCATCGCCACTGACAAAACGAAGGTCCGATCCGTCGTCCTTGCTGCTCAAAAAATCGAAATTGCCGCTGTGCAGACGCACCAAGACCGGCACGGATGCCAAACTCTCCTTGAGATTTGCGCCATTTTCCGTGGTATTGAGTGTTATCTTTTTGCGATACGACCAATCGTCACTCCACCAGGCGTGGGAAACACCTGGAACCAGCGTCATCAAACCTGCCAGCAATAAAAAAATGTGCGATATTTTTTTGTTGGATTGTAATTTCATAACGTTTTTATTCGTGAATCCGGTTGATCGAAGGAATATGTCGTCGCCCACCCCATCAACGGGATGAGCATGCTTTGGAAGGGGGTACTTTACCTGTGGAATGTTGCAGAATTGTTAATCAAGGATGCTTATTATTGAATTACATAGAAGCAATGTTGGGTCCGCTCCGCTTGACCCAACCTACTTTAAGCTAACGCTTTTGGGGCGAATGGATAACCTGTGTGAATAACAAACAGCCTGGTCAAATGAAGTGTGGTGCGCATGGCGCACCACACATTCCAAGATAATCAATCACCGAATCCGATCACCTCCACTGTCAGAAATGAAGGCCGGAAGGTGGTTTTCACTGGATTGGCGGCCGCTGCGGAGAGATCCTGGGTGGCCTTTTCGGCAATTTTACTGGTGTCCGCGCCAAGGTTGCTGACACCGCTCAGGGCGCCGGCGAATGCGCCACTATCACTGACGGGTACGCCGGTAGAGATGCCGCCTACGCTAATGTTGTCCGCACCCACCACGCGCAGGGCGGCGAGCGTGAGGTTGCCGGCGGCGCGGATGCCCGCATCACCTGCGTCCACCACACCTTCAGGCGCTATCAGATCGACATCGCTTGGCTTGATACCTTCTTTGCTGAGCAATGCACCGATACCGCTGCCCGTCACCGAATCGGTGATATCAAAAAAGAGCCTACCATCCTTGTTCAATCTCAGCCGTGGCGGCGGTGTGGCGCTGGCGGTTTTTGAGCCTTTGCCGGCGTCGATATCGCCCTTGTCGGACCAGATCAGAATATCGCCACCCGCCATGGTAAACACCCGTGACTGGTTGACCAGGAAATCGTCGCGCACGAAAGCATTTACATTGCCGCCACGCACACTGACAATGCCGAGGTTTGCGGCCGTTTTATTTACACCCTTTGCAGTGGCAAGCCCCGCATTGACCAAGCCATGGGGCGCGAGCAAATCAATATCCCCGCCTTGTTCGGTTTTGATCTGGCTGAAATACAGCCTGATGTCACCTTCAGGCTGGCCTGCGGAACCCTCGCCCACCGGAAATAGAGTGGCAATGAGCGCTCTGCCATGGCTGTAGTTACGGTATTCCGGGCCTTTTACATCGGCTGCGGCGCGGCCGGAGGATTTGAGCTCGGCGAAGAACACGCGGTTGATGAACGCGGCCTGCGATTCTTGCGGCAAGGCCTTGAATTGAGCGAGTGCCGCATCCTCAGTCAGGCCCATATCGCCACTCTGGCCACGCATGTAACTGGCAAGCTCGGGGATATAGTCACGCCCGCCTGTTGCCGCGCCGCGCGGCTCGATGTAGCGCGCGGTGAATGCCGCGTAATCCGCCGGCGCGGACGCCCCCGCGTAGACCAGCACTGAGGCGCCCTGTTCCGGGAGAAAGGGGTTATAGAGGTTACCCTTGGTGACGATGCCGTTGGAACTGCCCAGATCCACATCGCGCCCGGCAATCACCTCCACCCGCCCGGGGCCGCTCATGGGGAGATCTTCGAAGTCCCGGGTAAAAATAATTCTACCATCTGAAGGATTGCGCTGGATCTGGAACATGACATCGCGCCCGGCCTGAAGGCGGGTCACGTCCGTATCACGCAGGTTTTGCCCGGCGAGCGAAACATTCGCAATATCCACACCGGCGCTGAGTAGCGCCCGCTTGGGTAAAACGGCAAAACGCTGGGACGCGCCACCGATGATACTCCCGGTTTGCGCATAGATTCGCACCGGCTCTGCGTCGTTACGATGCAGGATGGCGGGGTCGTGATAATCGACGCCTTCCTGAGTAGCCGCTGAAACCAGCGCTACGGTGTCCGGCCTACCCTGCGGCTGAAGCGGGCTTGAAGGCGCCACATCCGACATGTTGATCGTCGCTGTGTCACTGCTCAGATCGATCGACTTTTCCGCAAGCAAGGTCAAGTTACCTTTTGGCGCCGGGAACAGCGCCAAAGGGCCATACACGCTAATGCTTCCCTGCAGGGCCGACGCCGACAGTGTGCCTGGATAGATGTCAAACCCATGCACGGGTTTTTTTCCAAGGACGCTCTTCGTTTTTCCAAAGACGATCTGCGTACTCACCGGATCATTGATGAGACGCACATCGCCGGAAAGCGAGGTCATTGCCACCTTGCTATCGGCAGTATAGGTAAAGAAGTAAGATTCTTTATCATTAGCGCGAACTCCAGCCAGATTACCACCCGCCTGCGCCACGACAGTAGGGTTAAATACATGCTGCACCGCCAACTCACCACCAGAGGCGACGTTATAGCTGCCCTCGCCCAGCGCCAGCAAGGTATATAAGGGCGTGCCATTATCCGCAGAACGCGCCGAACCCAACGCACCACCGGCCTTGATGTCACCCGTGCCCTTGCCCACATAGAAAATACCGCTGCGAATATCACCACCCGCCGTCACGCTCAGATTGCCGCCGCCCTGTACTACCAGTTTGGATGGATCGGGGATCGAGCCATTGGCGCCCCCCAGCCTGCCATTGGTGGGGATGACCGCCGAAAGGTTGTCAATATCACCGCCGGCTGTAATGGAAATATCACCGCCGCCCAGCGCGCCTATCCCCTGCTTGAACTGGCTAAATTGTGGCCGCCAGGCTGGTTGCCTGTTATTGCTATTTACATTTGGCGTTGTAACCAGCGTGCCGTCGGGATTAAGGCTGCCCTGGCGGAACAGCCAATCCGTGATGAGCTGGGGAGACGGCTGCTTAGCTTTGATGTCGCCTTGCGCGGTGACACGAATATCGCCACCCGCTTTAGGATACGCAGCGCTAACCGCCACGGGATCTGACCCCATGAAACGGGGTGAAACGAAATTATCCAAAGGACCCCCAGGCACACCCGCCGTGTAAATCACCGACTCCGCACTGGTCAAGGTAACATCGCGTGCGGCGGCAATATCTATCGTCCCGTTGCCTGTGCGAATAATGGTTTTGTCGGCAAGCACAACATCACCCACCTTATTGTCTCCCGGAAGCTGCAAGGCCAGTGGGTCCGCACTGTCTTGATCCGCCCCCGCCACCAGACGATAAGACCAGGAATCTCCCGCTTGCAGCGATCTCTCTGTATCAGCCGCCCTGGCAAAAGCAAAACCATCACTGATCGATTTATCAAGCTTCAGGTCACCTTGCGCGCGCAGGGTGAGTACGCCAGGTTCGCCATTGAAGCGCCATCTGGAAAGATCCCAATCCGCAGCAAGGTTTAAATCGCCGGAGCTGCGGATTTCCACCCCCGCCCGCACACGAACGCTCGCATCACCGCCTTTACCGAGGCCCGCCTTGATGGCATCGGCATTCTGCGCGAAACCCCGTGTGTCGCTGAACAACTTATTGCTTGCTACCGCAGCGGTGGTCACATTGGCCCCTGTCGCGGCAATGGTAGCGGCGTTGTATACCTTGACCCCTTCGATTACAACACTGGAGGCGCTGGGAATGGCGATCTCCGTGCCCGCTTTGCGATTAACCGCAACATTATCATCTTTCAGGTCATTGTCAGTGTCGATGCGCGGCGCGCGCAGCAGCACGGTGCCGCCTTTGTCTTTGCCTCCGCCGGAAACATCGATGCTCGCACCCGACTCCAGGTCGATCTCGCCCGCGCTGGTTGCCAGCGTGACGCTGCCGCCCTTTTTGTCCGCCGCCATGGCGCGTGCATCAAGCCTACCGCCTTTATGCAGTATTACGTCTTTTTGCGCATACAAGCCTATCCTTCCGCCGGTGTCGCCAGAGGCATCCACCGTGCCTTTCACGTCTATCCTGCCGTCATCCGCGACGAGGTTGACCTGATGCGCCTTGATGGTGTCGCCCTCCGCCACGGCAATGTCGCCACTGCGCACGCGGATGTTGCGCGCCTCACCAAATTCGGCGGCGTTAAGTGTGTTGTTCAACGCGCTAAAGTCAGCAACCGTACCCGCATCCAGCGTGAAAGTACCCTTGCGTGAGGTG
>CAMTYI010000110.1:0-2444 GCA_947085925.1 uncultured Gammaproteobacteria bacterium | reverse complement strand
CAAGGTAGTGCGCCGGCGCCACGACGAAATCCGGCATCGCCTTTTCCAGCGGACCTACGATGATCAGCGTGTGGCAATGCTCCGAGTAATAGTCCGGCGCACGGGTATGGCTATAGTCAAACACTTTGACCTGGTGGCCTTTATACAGGCCGCTCATGACGTTGCGTTTCTGCTTGTTGTCACCGCGGCGAAAGTAGACGAAATCTTGCGCATTCAAGGTGGTTTCAATACCCGGCGAAAACGCCAGATCATAGCGCCCTGCGATCTCGCTCATCTGCTGCTGACGCTCTGATAGCGTCTCCTCCTGCCGCATAAGCTGGACATCAGGCATGCGCGCGGACAGGGAGTGCTGAGAGAAGGGATAATAATTCTCCATGCCCTGGATAGTGCAGGATCTCCCTTCGCGCAGGCATTCCTCGCGAAAGTGGTGCAAGTATTCCATTGCAGTGTGATCAATAATTTTGCCAGACTCGGTGACCACCAGCGCCACGTCGGCATGTCTGGGGAGCAGTGCGAGCACCTTGTCCAAGTGCAGCAGGTTAAAGCAGACCACCGACGAGAGCGATACTTCACAGATTTCCTTGCCTGCGTGTTCAATGGTTTTCACCTTGATCACAGGGCTTTTTAGCAGCCCGGACAGATGTGTCCGTAAAAATTCAAATGAACGCCCGAAGGTAAGATACCCCCTGAGCACATATCTGAAAGAAGGCATCAGCAGATAAAGCAGCAGCAGAAATTCCGCCAGCACCCCGAGCAATATGCCTACCAATAGATCCGTCATGAGAATGGCAGTTATCGTGCCTACAAAAATGACAAACTGATCTTTGCCTATACTATAGGTTTTGCTGAACACGCCCGGCTGACACAAACGCCATCCCACATAAATGATGATCGCTGACAGAGTGGCTAGAGGAATACGATTAATCAGCGCCGTGCCCAGCAGGGTAAATATCAGTAAAAATAATGCGTTGTAGGCATTAGCCCACAAGGTGCGCCCACCGGCGTCGATATTCGCCCGGCTTTTTACTCCGCCGGGGATAATGGTCAGCCCTCCCGCCAGGCTGGACAACATATTGGAGACACCCATCGCACGCAATGTGACATTGGGGTTCGACTTTCGCTGAAACGGATCGATTTTGTCCACCGCCGCAATGGTGGCAAGCGACTCGACACCATCAATAAGCGTTAGAGTAACCACAATGACGATGACGCTCCACCATAGCTCGCGCCTCTCCCAGATACCACTGAAATTCGGCAGGGTGACACCATGGAGAATTTGATCCGGCACCTTGATCAATTGATTTGGCGCGAGCTGGAACAGGTAACCAAGGGCAATGCCGGTAGCCGCGACCAGTACTGGCGCGGGAAGCCTTTTAAGCCAATGATTTTTGCTGCGGTTGAAGAAAAACATCAAGAACAGGCATATCGCTCCGAGCAGGAACACTTTCACATCAAGGCGAAGAAAATAGCCGGGCAAATTGGCCAGCGCAGCCAATATGGTTTTGGTGGGGGTGGCCGAGACGCCGATCAGCAACGGAAGCTGTTTGATGATAATCATCACACCGATTGCCGCGAGCATGCCCTCCACCACTGTGGCAGGCAGGAAAATGGCATATTTGCCCGCCTTCAGCGCGCTCATTATCACCTGCAAAATGCCCGTCAGGCAGATAGCAACCAGCAACAGCGGGTAACCCGCTGCCAGATCGCCACTGCCCAGCGTGAGCATACCCGCTAACAGCGCGGGGGCCAAACCTGCCGCTGGCCCGCTGATGGTCACATACGCGCCACCCAGCAAAGGGAAGATCAAACCTGCGATGATTGCGGAAATAAGCCCGGCGACGGGCGGAGCACCCGAGGCAATCGCAATGGCCAAAGAAAGAGGCAACGAAACCATCGCAACCTGCAACCCGGCAAGCATGTCATGGCGCCAGTGACGCAGGCCTTTTATGCCGTTTTGCGGCTGGACAGCCGGTTCCTTCGCGACCTCACTCATCTACGTTCACTCTAGGGTATGCCATGCATATCACGCAGCATCGAATATGTGCGGCCGAGAATACCCCCAAAGATAGATAAATATAATTATATTTTTATGATTATCTTGATAGGATTTTATCTATCATATAGCGATGCTTTGGCAGCCATTCGCGGCCGGATAATTTTCAGGAGTCACATTATGAGACACGCCACGTTCCGCCAACTCAAGGTTTTCGAGACCATCGCGCGCCACCTCAGTTTTACCCGTGCAGCGGAAGAACTCTTCCTGACCCAGCCGACCGTTTCCATGCAGATCAAGCAGCTCACCGACATTGTGGGCTTACCCTTGTTCGAGCAGATCGGCAAGCGCATCCACCTTACCGATGCGGGACGCGAACTGTACACAACCTGCCAGGAAATTTTCGGCAGCCTTGAACGCTTCGAAATGACGATAGCAGACCACAAGGGGT
>CAMTYI010000109.1:0-2526 GCA_947085925.1 uncultured Gammaproteobacteria bacterium | reverse complement strand
GAAGAACGGCGTGATGCGCGCCCAGTTGCGCCGCCCGCTTTGACCTATGGGCGGATAGTCCTTACCCCATTTCTCCTCAAACGCCGCGAGATATTGTTCCGCCTCTTCAACCGTGGCGGCGGTGTAGATGGCGCGCAGATCAGCCGCAACCGCCTTGCGTAATTTCCAGCTCACATAGTTCAGGCTGTGGCGCACCCTGTGCACGATGCACAACTGCACAGCCGTTTTGGGGAACACCGCCTCAATGGCTTCCGGGAAGCCCTTCAGGCCGTCCACGCAGGCGATGAAGATGTCCGATACGCCACGGTTCTTCAGCTCGGTCACCACCTGTAGCCAGAATTTTGCACCCTCGGTCTGGGCGATCCAGATGCCTAGCAGCTCCTTCTCGCCATCCAGTTTGATGCCCAGCGCCAGATACACAGCTTTAACGCGCACCGCGCCGTTGTCGCGCACTTTGACGTGGATGGCTATTTTTGCCCATCCCCTCGAAAAGGTAAAAGTTTCCTGAGGGTGTAATTTTCAAGCCAGCGATCCTTCTTCGCCCTCTTCAAGGGCCTTGCTCCAATACCCGGGATCGGCGTATCGCGCCGCCAGCGCATCAATGTCTACGACAGAAGCCTCTGCGGTGAACTCGAACTTGCCAATCAGATTGACATGTCGCCATGCGACCGGGGACACGCCCCGCAAAACCTTGATCGCCTCTTCTTCGCCCGCCGCACGCTTTTGCTCGTAGACTTTCGATAACTCGGCTTCCGTCTTGACCCGGAACTTTCCGCCGTTGACGTAAGCGACCGATTTGCGGAAGCGGTGGTAGGCCTCCCCTCGGTTCAACGCCTTTTGCACGCTCTGCCGCAAGCTCACGTCGTCAATGAAGTCCAGGATGTAAAGCGTCCTGCGGATATTATCCAATTCCCACAGCGCCTTCTTGGTCTGGTTCTGCCGGGTGTAGCTGCTGAGTTTGCGGATGATGGTCGCCTGTGTGACATCCTTTTGTGCCAGCGACGCCATGATGCGCTGGACATTGGGCCATTCCGTGACAATCAAGTCCTCGTAGATTTTGCGCGACGGTTTGATCAGGAGTTCGCCATAGTCTCCTGGATTATGGAACCCCACCAGCTTTTCCATTTTCTTGTGCAGGTCGCGATAGCGCGGCGCAAACTGGTAGCCGAAGACGTGCAGGATCCAGAAATTGATCTGGTTGGTGCCATGCGTGTCCGTGGAATGGCGCTCCGGCCTTATATCCGATGTGTTGTTGTAGAGCAAGTCAAACACGTAATGGCTTTCATGTTCGTGGGTACCGATGACCCGGGCGTTGATCGGCACATGGTTGGCCACCATCGTATAGGCGCTGACACCTTTCTGCAGTCCGAAATATTTTGGGGAATACCGGGCATTGATGGTATCGATCTGCGTTGCAATCCGCTGGCCGTCGCTGCTGGAGTGAACTTCGTCGCGGATATCGTACAGGTGGAACGCCGGCAGCGCCGCAGTCGCATTGCTGATCGCATCGTTGGCCGCGTGCAGGGTCTCCTGCCGCAGGAAGTTGCGTGCGGTAGTCAGCAACGAGGCAAAGCTCAAACCGGACACTTCGGCCATTTTCCCGATGCCCATATTGGTGCCCATGGCGACGATGCAGGCAAGGAGTTCGCGCGGATCCGGGTCGTGTTTCACGTAACGATCCAACACATGACTGAAGGACTGTAAAAATCCGGTGGGTTGCGCGACAAACCACAATAAGTCGGCGATGCCGATGCCTGGCAGCTTGCCATAGAAAGGACTGTTGACCGGCTCTTCCTCGCTTGGGTACAGCAATGCCCAGCGTTTTTTCTCACCCCGACCGCTGACCTTGATGTGCTGGTTGACGGCATCGGTAATGCGTTGATTAACGGCCTCGATCTTCGTTTCGAGTTCTTCCCGTAATCGTGCCAAGGTCTCCTCAATCGGATCTAGCAGGATCGGCGCGCCAATCTCGCGCAATACCGCCTCCTTGTTTTGCCAGCGCTTGTCACTGATCAAATCATCCTCGAAGCGGCGGAATTCGACGCTGTCTTTCACAAACAGGTTGCCTGCTTCCAACGCGTTGCGCAACAGGCGGTACAGCAGAAATTCGTAGCGATCCACGTCCAGCTGCTTTTCTTCGTCGTCGTCTTCCTCTTCCGCTTCTCCATTGGCAATAAAAAGATAACGCTGCAGGCTTTTCGGGATCACCTCGATTGGGAATAGCGAGGGCTTGGTCTGGCGCGGCGATCTGCCTTGCCGAAGCAAATCCTGCAGGAAGGTCACCGCCTCCAGGAGCGGCGCATCTTCCACTCTACCGGCAAAGTCCAGCGCGCAGAAGAGATGGCGGATATTGCGTTTGAACTGGAACGACAATGTCGTGTAATACGGGTACAGCCGACATACATGTAAAAATAGGACTTAGCCGAAAACCCTCCCCGGCGCTGCCCGATTCGTCAGATCGGCAATGATGGATCTATCGGCTCAGGCACCGCCTCGGCATCAATGATGTAATCCCCAAAGCGCTTG
>CAMTYI010000108.1:0-14085 GCA_947085925.1 uncultured Gammaproteobacteria bacterium | reverse complement strand
GTCTTTTTCCGCATGGCGGCGTTGCTCGTCGTTGCCATAGAGTCGGCTATGTCGCCTCCTCGCGCCTTGCCCTGCGAAAAAATCCATCCATTTTATCTTGTTCCGCTATTTATGATTCACGACACTAGTAATTTTGAAAATTGCGCGCAATTCGTTGCCGGAGGAACATAAAAGACATGAGACAGATTTTGAATCCAACTTTGATGTGCTGGGTGAGCAGGCTGTTTATCGTCTGTCTTGCACAGGCGGGCGTGAGTATTGCCCACGCTGCCGATACAGACACGAAGTCAGCCGCCTTCCTGCGCACCAAGTATGGCTTGCTGCAAGATCAACTCCGCACTAACCAATTCCAGAAACCGCTTTACCTGGACTCCAGCGAAAAGTCGGGTAGCGTGGCGGGCGAGATATATGCGCTCATTGATCACCCGTTTGCAACGGTAAGCACGGCTCTCAATGTCCCGGCCCATTGGTGCGACATCCTGATTCTGCATCTCAACACCAAATACTGCCGCGCGTCGACTACGGGCCAGGGAACCGTCCTCAATGTCAGCATCGGCAAGAAATACGACCAGCCACTGGACGAAGCTTATCGAGTGGATTTTGCCTACCGTGTCGCCACCAAAACCCCGAACTACCTGCGGGTGAAATTGAATGCAGACAAGGGGCCGATCAGCACGCGCAACTACAGCATCATGCTTGAGGCCATCCCGTTGGAGAATGGGCGAACCTTCATCCACCTCGGGTATTCCTATGCCTACGGTTTTGCGGGACGGCTTGCAATGCAGGCCTATCTCAGCACCGTCGGGAGCGGCAAAGTGGGATTCACTGTCGTGGACAAAAAATCAGCTGACCAGCCTGTGCATGTCGGCGGAATGCGCGGCGTAGTGGAACGCAACACGATGCGCTACTACCTCGCTATTGAAGCCTTTCTCGGCGCCCTGTCCGCACCGCCCCAGGCACGGTTCGAAAAACGCCTGCTTGACTGGTTTACCGCAGTAGAGCGTTATCCGCGCCAGTTGCACGAAATGGAACAAAGCGAGTACCTCGACATGAAGCGCAAGGAGTATTTGCGACAGAAAACTGAAAAACCGGCGACAACGGCTGCGCGGAACGATTGAGGATGTGATCGCGGCGAGCTTCATACCTGATAAAAATCATTTCAGCACACAACGTTGGTGCAGCCGTCAATGCGTAAGCCCTACATTCATCTATCATGTGAGGTAGTTGAAAAATTCGATATTCGTGCTGGATTTTTTTGTAAAAAGATGATGAGGGACGCCACCATTGCTGGCATGATGTGGCTTCGAGACATATATCGCGCCCAAGATGAATGCTGCGCAACGTACCGGATTGCTGCAACGGTGAAACGGCAGTTGGGCGAAAAGACAGGTTACAGCTCTATCTGCTTTCCGTTGACGAGGGCGGTGTCGATCTTGTTGCTCAGTAGTTTTATCCGGTTGGTGATCGACTGGGCATAATCATCCTTGTGGGATTTGCTCAGCAACAGCTCGTGGGCGATGTTCAGCGCCGCCATCACTGCCACGCGATCCGCGCCGATCACCTTGCCGGTATCGCGTATTTCTTTCATTTTATCGTTCAAATAACGCGCCGAGGCAAGCAGCTCGTCGCGCTCGTCCTCCGGGCATGCCACGCGATATTCTTTATCCAGCACGCGAACGTCTACCGCTACCACGTCACCGCTCATGCGTCATATTCCATGGACTTGAAACGCATGATCATGGACTCCACGCGCGTGCTGGCCAGCTCGGTTTTTTTTGCCAATTCAGCGCGCTCTGCGGCCAGCTTGGTGTTCTGGCTACGCAACAGGGTGTTTTCTTCTTTCAGTCGCTCGCAGACCTGAATCAGCTCTTCAATACGAAATTCGAGGCTGCGCAGATCCTGCTCAATGGTACGGATTGGGTTGTCGAGTTTCACTGGTTTCATGGTCGTCAATAGTAGAACGGCGATTTAATAGGGTCAAGGCAGTTTCGATACTGCCGGTACGATGATAGCATAGCGTATAACAATACGGAGCCACCCCATGTCTGCTGATACCCAACCCACCGATTTCGATCACATCAATGAAGTGCTGCATCGCGTCGGCTACTCGGTCGATGCGGCCGAATGCCACGGCCTACTCAGCGGCTTGCTGTGCGCGCAGGACACAGTGGACAGCGCCGCGTGGATATCCTATGTATTGGGCGGCACGCCGGATACGGAAGTTGCCTTGACGGAAGAAGGGAGATCTTTGTTGAGCGCGCTGCTTGGGCGGGTGCTCGATCAACTGAACGATCCTGACTACGGTTTTGAGCCATTATTGCCTGACGATGATCAGCCCCTCGCCCTGCGCACCGCCGCATTATCCGAGTGGTGCCAGAGCTTTCTGCTCGGGTTGAGCATGGGTGGCCTCAAAGACCTGGAGCAGATCCCCGAAGCCAGTGCCGAGATCATCCGGGACATGACCGAGATCACTCACATCGACACTGATGACAGCGACGCCTCTGCCGAAGACGAAGATGCCTTTATCGAGATCGTTGAATACGTTCGCATGGGCGTATTGCTGATCCGCGAAGAACTGCGCGCCATAAAGCAGCCGCGCCCAGATGATGTCATCGTACATTAAGAGAATCCGCCCCCATGAACAGCAAAGAATTCGCACAACGCCGCGCGCGCCTGATGCGCAAAACCGGCCATGACGGGGTTGCCATACTCCCCGCCGCGCCCCATGCGCTGCGCAACCGCGACAGCGAATACCCGTATCGCCCCGACAGCGATTTTTATTATCTGACGGGCTTTGCCGAACCGGAGGCGGTGGCGGTGCTGGTGCCGGGACGCAAAGAAGGCGAATACATCCTGTTCTGCCGCGAGCGCGACCCGAAGATGGAGATATGGACCGGCTCCCGTGCAGGCCAGGAGGGCGCGCGCACACTGTATGGCGCCGACCAATCCTTTCCCATCGGCGATATCGACAAGGTGTTGCCCCGCCTACTGGAAAACCGGCGGCGGGTCTTTTATGCCATGGGGCAACGGCAAGTCTTCGATCAGCAGGTCATGGCATGGGTGAATCAGGTGCGTAGTAAGGCGCGCACCGGCGTGCATGCCCCGGCCGAGTTTGTTGCATTGGAAGAACCGCTGCACGAGATGCGCCTGTTCAAGAGCAAGGCCGAGATTGCCGCTATGCGTTACGCGGCCAAGGTGTCGGCGGCAGCCCACCGCCGCGCCATGCAGAGCTGCCGTGCGGGCATGATGGAATACCAGGTCGAAGCCGAACTGCTGCATGAGTTTGTGCGCGAGGGTTGCCGCTTTCCTGCTTATAACTCCATCGTGGGCGGGGGCGGCAATGCCTGCACCCTGCACTACACGGACAACAACGCCAGCCTCAACGACGGCGATCTGCTGTTGATCGACGCGGGCGCGGAATTCGATTGCTACGCCGCCGACATCACGCGCACCTTTCCGATCAATGGTCGTTTCAGCGCCGAACAAAAGGCCGTCTACGAAATCGTGCTGGCTGCCCAGCTCGCCGCCATCGACAAGGTACGACCCGGCAACCACTGGAACGAACCGCACGAGGCCGCGGTGCGCGTCCTGACCGAAGGACTGGTGGAACTGGGCCTGCTCAAAGGCAAGCCCAAGCAGCTCATCAAAGACGAAGCCCACCGAAAATTTTACATGCACCGCACCGGCCACTGGTTGGGCATGGATGTGCATGACGTAGGCGCGTATAAAGTGGACGGCAACTGGCGCGGGCTGGAAGCGGGCATGGTGCTGACCGTCGAGCCGGGCCTGTACATCCCGGCAGGAAGCAAGGGTGTGCCGAAAAAATGGTGGAACATCGGTATCCGCATTGAGGATGACGTGTTGGTGACGAAGGACGGCCACGAAGTGCTTACCGCCGCCGCGCCCAAGACGGTTGCGGACATTGAAGCCCTCATGGCTCCACCGCCGGGCTGATCATCATGTCCGCATCCATTGATTATGACATCCTGATCATCGGCGGCGGCATGGTGGGCGCGAGCCTTGCGTGCGCGCTGGGCAACACCGCGCTGCGCATCGGCATCATTGAGGCCGTGCCGCTTAACGCATCCGCGCAGGTGCAGCCCAGCTACGATGACCGCACCCTGGCGCTCGCCTACGGATCACGGCGCATATTTGAGGGCATGGGTCTGTGGCCTGCGCTGGCGGGCGCTACCACTCCCATCAAAAAGATCCATGTCTCCGACCGTGGCCATTTTGGTGTCACGCACATTGACTGTGCCGATGAAGGTGTCGAGGCGCTGGGTTATGTTGTGGTGAGCCGAACGCTCGGCCAGACGCTCATGCAAGCGCTCAGCACCCTCCCCCATGTTGACCTGATCTGCCCGGCACATCTTGTCGGCATCACCACCTGCGCCGATCACGCACAGGTGATCGTGGACCAAAACGGCGAGCAGCGCACCTTCACCGCGCGTTTGGTAGTGGCGGCGGACGGCGGCAAATCGGCGGTGCGTGAACAGCTCAAGATTCCCACCCGCACCTGGGATTACCGCCAGACTGCCATTATCACCAACATCACGCCGCAGCGTCCGCACAACAACATCGCCTACGAGCGTTTCACCTCCACCGGCCCCATCGCCATGCTGCCGATGAGCGACAACCGCTGCGCCGTGGTGTGGACGGTCGCCAGCGACCAGGCTGACGCCATCATGAGACTGCCCAATGAAGCCTTCCTCGCGGGATTGCAACATGCCTTCGGTCACCGCCTGGGCAGACTGCAACAGACCGGCTCGCGCCACGCCTACCCGCTGGCATTGACCCGTGCGCTCGAACACGTCCGCCCACGCCTTGCTGTGATCGGCAATGCCGCCCACACCCTGCACCCCATCGCAGGCCAAGGCTTCAATCTCGGTCTGCGCGACGCCGCCGCGCTTGCCCAAATCATCGTTGAGGCGCAGCGTGCCGGTCACGACATTGGCCGCCTCGACGTGCTCAACCACTATGCGGACTGGCGCCGCGCCGACCAGATGCGCGCCATTGCCTTCACCGACAGCCTGGTACGCATCTTCACCAACCCGCTTGCGCCGTTTGCACTGGGGCGTAACCTCGGATTACTGGCAGTGGACCTGCTGCCGCCGCTGAAACACCTGCTGGCGCGCCAGACCATGGGGCTGGTGGGAAAACTACCGAGGTTAGCGCGGGGATTAGGGTTGTAATTTCATTTCTAAAAGTAACCGGACCCCTCAGTCATTACCCACTATGCGCCGAGCGCTTTTTAAGATACACCAACAGCAATGACACTGCCGCCGGTGTGACGCCGGGGATACGCGCGGCGTGGCCGAGTGTGGCGGGGCGTTGTGTGGTGAACTTCTGGCGCACTTCGTTGGACAGGCCGCGCACCGTGCTGTAATCAATATCTTCGGGCAGGGTAGTTTCTTCATTGCGGCGGCTGCGTTCGATCTCGTCGTGCTGGCGGTCGATGTAGCCGGAATACTTGGCCTGGATTTCTACCTGCTCGGCCACTTTGGCGTCGGCCACCGCAGGTCCGGCCCCAGGCAGGGTCATCAGGGCGTCATAGCCCACTTCCGGGCGGCGCAGCAGGTCCATCAGACGGTATTCACGTGCGATCTGACCGCCTATCACTCGTTCCGCATCAGCTTGCGGCAGCGTTTCAGGCCGCAGCCAGGTGGATTGCAGGCGCAGTGTTTCGCGTTCGATGGCTTCGCGTTTTTCCTCGAAGGCGCGCCAGCGCACATCGTCGACCAGGCCCAGCTCGCGTCCCGCTGGGGTGAGACGCAGGTCAGCGTTGTCTTCGCGCAGCAGCAGGCGGTATTCGGCACGACTGGTGAACATGCGGTACGGCTCGCTGGTACCGCGTGTGATGAGGTCGTCGATCAGCACGCCGACATAAGCCTCGTTGCGGCGCGGGCACCATGGTTCTTGACCCTGCACCTGCCGCGCGGCATTCAGGCCCGCGATCAGGCCCTGCGCTGCGGCTTCTTCATAGCCGGTGGTGCCGTTGATCTGCCCGGCGAAGAACAGCCCGGCGAGGTGTTTGGTTTCAAGCGAGGGCTTGAGGTCGCGCGGGTCGAAGAAGTCGTATTCGATGGCGTAGCCGGGACGTGTGATGTGCGCGTTCTCGAAGCCACGGATGGAGCGCACCAGATCATGCTGCACGTCGAACGGCAGGCTGGTGGAGATGCCGTTGGGGTAGACCTCGTGTGTGGTCAGTCCTTCGGGTTCGACAAAGATCTGGTGCGAGGTTTTATCGGCAAAGCGCACCACCTTGTCTTCCACCGACGGGCAATAGCGCGGGCCGATGCCCTCGATCACGCCGGTATACATCGGCGAACGGGACAGCCCGCCATGGATGATCTCGTGGGTGCGTTCGTTGGTGGCAGTGATATGGCACGGCACCTGGCGCGGATGTTCGGAAGGCGACCCCAGATAGGAAAATACGGGAACGGGGTCGTCACCGGGCTGGGCGGCAAGTTTACTGTAGTCGATGCTGCGCCCGTCGATGCGCGGCGGTGTGCCGGTCTTGAGGCGCTCGACGCGGAACGGCAGTTCACGCAGCCGCCGTGACAGCGCGTTGGCGGGCGGGTCCCCGGCGCGTCCGCCTTCGTAATTGGACAGGCCGATGTGGATGCGCCCGCCGAGGAAGGTGCCCACCGTCAACACGACTGCACGCGCCGCGAAGCGCAAGCCCATTTGCGTCACCACACCCGTCACCCGACCATGCTCCACGATCAGGTCATCCACCGCCTGCTGGAACACGTGCAAATTGGCCTGCTGTTCGACCACCCCGCGCACCGCCTGCCTGTAGAGCACGCGGTCGGCCTGGGCGCGCGTGGCGCGCACCGCCGGACCCTTGCTGGCGTTGAGGATGCGGAACTGGATACCGGCGAGATCTGCGGCATGCGCCATCAGCCCGCCCAGCGCGTCGATCTCCTTGACCAGGTGGCCTTTACCGATGCCGCCAATGGCAGGATTGCAGCTCATCTGGCCCACGGTTTCGATATTGTGCGTCAACAGCAGGGTGTGCATGCCCATGCGCGCGGCGGCCAGGGCTGCTTCGGTTCCCGCATGGCCGCCGCCGACGACGATGACGTCAAAGGTGTCTTGGTGATTCATGGCTGATGTTCCAGCGAAGTGGTTGATTTGAGTATTTTACCATCTTCCTCAAAAAAACCTGCCGCTAGATTTTTCGCAAAAGAATGCACCTTAACCAGCCCCGCGCCATCGCCGACTACCGCCCCCCGATTGTTTTCGCTGATCGGCAGCAATAATTTTCAAAACCAAAAAATAATGTATTGCTGTTTCGTAGGGTTTTTTCTTTAGCGTTGATGCCGAACGATAACCAACGGTGTCATACGCTGAGTGACACGATTGGTGGAAGTTCAGCTCCAAAGAAGTACAATGATGCAAGGTGATGCAATCCGGTGAAACCATGAAATCCGTTCGAACCACTGTCTCTCTTTCGCAAGACCAACATAAGCAGCTTCTGGCCTTGGCTGAGGCCAATGGACTCTCTGTTGCCTGGATGGTTCGTCAAGCGGTAGGGGAATTCCTGGACAAAGTGGGTAACGAGCAGAAATTCAGCCCGCTAAATATCACGCCCAAGGAGAACCACCCTTGAACTTTACCCCCTACCAATCAGCCTACCTTGCACATTGGCTATCGCTGGAGGGAAAAGCAGAAGAATCGCTCACTCAGACCATTGCCAGCGCCAAGGTGGATATGAACCCTCACCAGATTGAGGCGGCGCTCTTTGCACTGGGGTCCCCGCTCTCTCAAGGCGTCATTCTTGCCGACGAAGTAGGCTTGGGGAAAACCATCGAAGCCAGCCTGGTCATTAGCCAAAAGTGGGCAGAACATCGCCGCAAACTGCTCTTGATCGTCCCCGCCACCCTGCGTAAACAGTGGAGCCAGGAGTTGGAAGAGAAGTTCTCGCTACCCACTCACATCCTCGAAGCCAAAAACTTCAACCAAGCCCAAAAAGATGGTGCAAGCAACCCGTTCGACCTGAAAATCGCCTTTGATCAGCAAGCAATTGTTATCTGCTCCTATGAGTTTGCATCACGCAAAGACAAAGAGCTTGCCATGATCCCCTGGGATCTTGTGGTGTTTGATGAAGCCCACAAACTTCGCAACATCTACAAAAAAGAGGGGGCCAAAACAGCTAAAAGACTCAATGACGCGCTTACCACCCGCCAAAAGGTGCTGCTCTCAGCCACGCCATTGCAGAATAATCTGCAAGAGCTATATGGCCTGGTGTCTGTCGTTGACCCTCACTTTTTTGGTGATCTCAACTCCTTCCGTTCGCGCTACTGCAAACCCAAACTGGACGAAACCGAATTTGCACTGCTGCGCTCGCGGCTTACCAAGGTTTGCCACCGCACTCTTCGCCGACAGGTCCAGGAAGAGGGTGGTATCAACTTTACCCGCCGCTTCTCCATGACCGAAGATTTTCGCCCATCCGGCGATGAACTGGAACTCTACCGGCAGTTTTCCGAGTATCTGCAAGGCGATACTCTGGCAATCAAGAGCGGTGCTCGCCATCTGGTATCGCTCGTCATTCGCAAGATTCTGGCTTCATCCAGCTACGCCATTCAGGGCACCCTGGAAACCATGATTACCCGGCTGGAAAACAAACTCTCCGTGGCTGAAGCGCTGGAAGATTTTGATACGCTGGATGACCTGCTGGATGAAAGTGACATGGAGGAGCAGGAACTCATCGACCCCGAGATGTTGCAGGGCGAGATCAACCAGCTCAAAGACTTCAAATCCCTGGCCAGCAACATCGCCCGCAACGCCAAGGCCGACGCACTGTTGCGCGTATTGGGCCGCGCCTTTGATATGACTGAACGCTTGGGCGGTCAACGCAAAGCGGTTATTTTCACCGAATCTGTCAGGACCCAATCCTGGCTATTCAACCTGCTCACTAACAATGGCTATCAAGACAAGATCGTCATGCTCAACGGCAGCAACAGTGACCCTACGTCCAAACAGATCTACAAAGAGTGGGAAGAGCGCCATCGCGGCTCCTCACGCACCTCCGGCTCAAAAACTGCTGACATGAAGGCGGCACTGGTAGACAAATTCCGTGACGATGCCGCCATTATGATCTGCACTGAAGCGGGGGCAGAGGGTATCAACCTGCAATTCTGTTCACTATTGATCAATTATGATCTCCCCTGGAACCCGCAACGGGTAGAACAGCGCATTGGCCGTGTCCACCGTTACGGGCAGAAGCACGATGTGGTCGTGGTGAACTTCATCAACAAAGGCAACCGTGCCGACGAACGGGTATTTGAGCTGTTAAGCGAAAAATTCAGCCTGTTCGAAGGGGTGTTTGGCGCCTCCGACGAAATCCTCGGCTCCATCGAGTCGGGCGTTGATATCGAGCGGCGCATTCTGGAGATCTACCAGCAGTGCCGGAATGATCAGCAGATAGAGCTTGAGTTCAATCGTCTGCAGGAAGAGCTAAAAGAGGAGATTGAAGCCCGCACCAAGGAGACCCGAAAATCACTCTTCGAAAAGCTCGATGCCACTGTCATCAAGCAGCTCAACATCACCCGCGAAAAAACCAAACAGAAGCTGAGTGAGTACCAAGACCGGTTGCTGCACCTCGCCCGTATGTCGCTGCCGCTGGCCCAGTTCAACCACAACCGGGTTACTCACCAAGGCCAAACCTATGACGTGGATTGGCGCAACGCCGCCGACACCGACGCCCAGTTTTTTCGTCCCTTCGATGGCTTTGGCAAAACACTCATTGATCAGTGCGCAGCACAACTCAAATCGCTGAGCAGCAACCCTGAGCTGCTGTTCACCTACCAACCCCATGAGCATGGTCAATTCTCCGATCTGCTCAGCCTGGTGGGTAACGCTGGCGAACTGGCAGTGGAAAAACTCACCTACACCATGCAAACCCAACAGCTGGAGCATCTGCTACTGGTGGCGATTACCAACAGCGGCGAGAGCCTGCCCAGCGACACAGTGGATCGTCTGTTACTGCAACCCGCACAGCAGACCGGCACAGCCACCACGTTGCAACACGAAACAGCGCTGATCAACTTGCTCAACGAACAGGAGCATCAAGTAAAAACACGCGTCGACCAGGATCTGAACCGCTACTACACCGATGAAACCGACAAATTGGAGCGCTGGGCCGAAGACCGCCGCCTCGCGCTCGATATCCGCATCAAACAGCTCGACCAAGAGATCAAAGAGCAGCGCAAGGCCATCCGCCAACTGGCCACACTCGCGGAAAAACGTGACGCGCAACGGGCACTCAAACAATCAGAGCGCGAGCGTGACAATGCCATGCTCAACTACCACGAAGAGAAAAAACAGATCGAAGCTGAAGAGGATCGCCTGCTAGATGAAATTGATGACAAGCTGGCCATGACCCAACAGCGCGAACGCCTCTTTACGCTGCGTTGGGGACTGAATGAGTATCAACTAGCGAGTGAGACTTGCGCTACCGGGAACCCTGGAGAACTATCATGATCAAGCCTGTCACCAGAAGTGATCACCTGAATAAAATTGTATTGAACGGCTACAAGTCGATCAGAGAATGTACGCTTGAACTCGGGGCACTGAACGTACTGATTGGTGCTAATGGCGCGGGCAAATCCAATTTTATTAGTCTATTTAAGCTCATCGCAAAACTACTGGATGGCAAGCTACAACTTGCTGTTGGCACAGCAGGCGGACCGGATGCACTCCTGCACTTTGGCCGCAAGACAACAGAACAGATGGAGGTGGAACTCTACTTTGGTAATAACGGCTACAAATGTCGTTTGGCCCCGACACAAGATAATCGCATGATTTTCACCCATGAGAGTCTGTACTGGAATATGCATGGCGATTGGAATCCTGAATCTGGCCATTTCGAAACCTATGTGGAAAGTCAAAGAGGCCGGGGACGAATTTATGGCTTTGTTGTGCCGGCCATGCGCAACTGGCGCGTCTACCATTTCCACGACACCAGCGATAGCGCACTGGTTAAACAAATCCACGGTGTTAATGACAATAACTACCTGAGAGAAAATGCCGCCAACTTGGCCGCTTTTCTCTATCGACTCAAGCAGGGCCATGAAAGCCACTATCAGCGCATCGTCAAAACCATTCGTCTGGCGGCCCCATTCTTTGGCGACTTTCATCTACGTCCTACCCCGGAGAACACCGACAAAATTCAACTGGAGTGGACCGAGCTCAATCAGGATATTCCCTTCAAGGCCAATGAACTCTCCGACGGCACACTCCGTTTTATCTGTCTGGCCACTGTATTGCTGCAACCAGAAGAGTTTATGCCCAGCGCCATTTTGATTGATGAACCCGAACTTGGTTTGCACCCCTACGCTATAGCCGTGCTGGGCTCACTGATGAAATCGGCCGCCACTCAGCACCAGCTGATTATCTCCACCCAATCGGTGGAACTGGTGAATGAATTTCAAGCGGATGACCTGATAGTGGTGGATCGCGAGCAAGGTGCGTCGACCTTCAAGCGCCTGGACAGTGCCAGCCTCAAAGAGTGGCTGGAGGAGTACACACTGGGCGAATTGTGGAAGAAAAATCTGTTAGGCGGGAGACCAGGAAAATGATCCGGGTTTACGTCTTCGCCGAAGGGCAGACTGAAGAGACCTTTGTTCGGGATGTGTTAACTCCTCACTATGCTCGCCAGCAAATTTTCTTCGATGTCATCGTTGCACAAACCAGCCCCGGACATAAAGGTGGCATCGTCAGCTATGGCAAGGTCAAGTACCAGCTCGAACGTATCTGTAAACAGCACCACAGCGCCTACATCACCACAATGATCGACCTCTATGGGCTGCCCAATGACTTTCCCGGCAAAACCAGCGCAACCTATCCCGCCACGGGCACAGCCGAACAGAAGGCGTCGTTTTTGGAACAACAACTGGCGGCTGATATTAATCAGCCCAACCTCATTCCTAACCTGATGGTGCATGAATATGAAGCACTGCTGTTCTGCCAACCGGAAAAATTTTCCGACTGGATAGATGATGCATCGGGAGCTGTTGCCACCCTGCAAAAGGCTCGCGCTGGAGTCGAATCCCCTGAGAAAATTAACGACAGCCCACATACCGCTCCATCAAAGCGTATCTTGGCTGTTATGCCTCAGTACCAGAAACCCCTTCACGGCCCTCTTATCGCTGGCGACATCGGGCTCGACGAGATGCGTAGACAATGCCCCCACTTCAACCAGTGGCTGGGCAGGATTGAGCAGTTGGCGGAAAACTCATGAAATATGTACCGTGGTGGGCATAATGGTCAGGCGACTATTTTTATTTGATGGCTATTTGATGGGAGCAACATCGACTACCCCGCGAGCCTTTGACAACCCCATACACAACAATAAGTTAGCCCATCACCCTTTATTTGATGGCTATTTGATTGGGCACAGACGCCCAGTCTTAACACCCCACATTGCGGCGAATACTCAGCAATGAACCTCCAATCCCTCCTCGCCCAAATCGCCCTCGGCGAAGACAGCACCCGCCAGTTCAAGGCTGATGTGCGCAACGGCGAATCGCTGGCGTCGGAGATGGCGGCGTTTGCCAACTCCAACGGTGGCACGCTCTTTATCGGTGTTGCGGATGATGGCGCCACACCGGGTTTTTCCAGCGAAGATGTCGGACGTATCAACCAGCTCATCAGCAACGCAGCCAGCCAGCAGGTGCGCAGTCCGTTAGCCGTGCACACGGAAAATGTGGCGCTGGAGAGTGGCCGCATCGTCATTGTACTCACCGTACCCAAGGGGCTGGATAAACCCTATTTCGACAAGAATGGCGTCATCTGGCTCAAGAGCGGTGCGGACAAGCGGCGGGTGAACTCCAAGGAGGAGCTGCGCCGTCTGTTTCAGGTCAGCGACCAATTCCACGCCGATGAGCTGCCCACCAAGGCGAGCATCGACAAACTGGACAAACTGCGCTTTCGTGACTTCCTGCGTGACGTCTACAAACAGGAGTATCCCGACTCGCCTGCCGAACTGACCCAGCTGCTTCAGAACATGAATCTCGCCACCAACGACGGCATGTTGAACCTGGCCGGGGTGTTGATGTTTGCAGAGCGTCCCGAGTGGATCAAACCCCAATTCGTGGTCAAGGCAATCCGTTATCCCGGCAATCAGATCCATATCAGCGACTATCTCGATACCGAAGATTTTGCCGGGCCTCTGCCCAAGATGTTTGACGATGCCCTCGCCTTTGTCATGCGCAACCTGCACAAGGTACAGGCCGGGCGCGGGGTCAATTCGCCGGGGCTGCCAGAGATACCGGAGAGTGTCTTCGAAGAGCTGCTGGTCAACGCCCTGGTGCATCGCGACTATCTGGTCAGCGCACCGATCCGGCTGTTTATCTTCGACAACCGCATCGAGATCATCAGCCCCGGCCACCTGCCCAACAACCTGACGGTGGAGAAGATCCGGGCGGGCAACTCCAACATCCGCAACCCGATCCTGGTCTCCTACGTGGCCAAAGGTCTGCTGCCCTATCACGGCCTCGGCTCCGGCATTAAACGCGCCCTGGCAGACTGGCCTGAGATTGAATTCACCGATGATCAGGACGGTTGCCTGTTCACAGCCACAGTTCATCGCAAACAGGCAGAGGAGCAAAAAACGGCAGATAAAGGGGCATTAAAGGGGCACATAAAAGGTCAGGAAACAGATTTATCCGGTCAGATCGGTCCAATAAATGACCTTTTAAATGCCATCAAGGCCAATCCGATGGCGGATTACCAGACCCTGGCAGATGCGCAGGGGGTAAGTGAGGCAACGATCAAGCGCCAGATTCAAAAGCTCAAACAGCAGAACCGGATTCTCCGCATCGGCTCCAAGAAAACCGGCCATTGGCAGGTGCTGGAATGACCCTTTTGGGCAGCGGTTTAATTGATGGGTAATTGATAGAGCCGGGGGAGACATCCCCACAAAAAACATTAAGCTACTGTAACTACTCAGGTATCCCCAACGCGATCAAGCGAAGCGAGGCTGAGGCGGGGAACCTTGAAAGGTTAGAGTGAGCGCGATGAAGAGGTTGACATCCTGTTTGTGGAGTGTGGCGAGATAGGAGCGAATCGTGCAAAAAG
>CAMTYI010000107.1:0-23285 GCA_947085925.1 uncultured Gammaproteobacteria bacterium | reverse complement strand
CAGCCCTCCAGCCGCAAAGCGAATGAATGGCCGAACATCGTGGACAGGATGCAACATAACCTGATGATGCGCAGTTCTGCGCCGCTTACCGATGAAGAGAAACGGGAAATTTTGGGATATCTGCAGAAGTATGCGGCGGGCCAGTCATGAAAATGAGCGTGCTGGGCTTGCTAGCGTCGCGTTATTTCTGGTTCGCGACACTCGGTTTGGCGCTGACCGCTTGCGCGAATCAGGACGCCCCGGTCATACCGCCGCAAATGTGGGGCGATGTGCAGATCAGGGTTGAACCCAGGCCGGATATTCCAATCGTGGGCATGAACGAGTTTCTGGTAACGGCAACGCGTAAACCCAGCAGACCTGTGTTTGATTTGATTGTGTCTGTCCGCATGAGTGAAAGCGATGTCTGGCAGCAGGCTATCCAGGATGGTCATGTGGGGGTCTATCGCAGGGCGCTGCTGGTTTCCGATCCCGTAACCCAGGCGGTATTTGTCCGTGTCGAGCAGGGAGATAAAAAGGGAGAGTTGCGTTTTCCACTGCAGGGGCGATAACCGACGCGGGTGCTGGGTGGCTATCCGGGTGGGTGAGGAAAGACGTTTTAACTGGAATAGATGATCGCCCTGCGGAGTTGTTGCTGGCGCCCGCAGGGCGGAAGGCTGTATTACTTTTTGTTTTTTGGGTTAAGGTCAGGGCGGTACATATCTGTTTTGTAGACTTGATAGGTCAGCAGTACCATTAATACAGTGACAATGACGCCCATGGTGCCGACCATATACGTTAGAATTTCAGGCATTGACATCAAATTTCTCCCATAAACGCCGTAGTTGATTTTTTAAGATGGCGACCCCGCTTGCCAAGGGCGACGCTACTCCTCCGCTATCTTGCATCAATTGATAGTGCTTGAGCAAGAGGTCCGAGCGTTAATTTTTTTTGCCGCTTTTGATGCGTTTTTGCAGTGCCGGACTTTCGACATAACGGCGCAACAGCAGGGTTTTATGTCCGCCGCGTTGTTCGTAGCAGCGAGTGCATGTGAGATAGCACAGGTATAGCTCTTTAGGGGTGCGGCCTTTGTCGAGCAGATCGATTTGCATTTCATGCACGGGCGGGCGGATAGTGCCGACGTCGCCGGGGTGTAGCCGTGCCCTGAGCTGGAAGGGACTGGGTAAATATTCGATGCGGCGTGAGGGGGAATCGTTGTTTTCCAGCAGCCGGATGAGCTTGCCGCGAAAAGCCCCCGTGGCCATCATCACGAAGCCGGGCCAGCGTTCTTTTACTTCCAGTTGCTGGATTTCTGCGCGCTGTTTGTGCATGTAGAGGTCGTAAGACAGAGGCATGTGGGCCACCATGGGGACGGGCAGCACGTGTACACATTGCCCGCCAAGATCAATGTCTTGCTCGTGCCAGTCTGGATAATTTTCCGGGCAACCGCATTCCAGAGTCATGGTTTTCTCTTGAAGACCTGCCTGGCGGTGAGAAAGATGTTGGCGAAATAGACCCAGAAGCCGATGCCCATGATGGTGGCTGCTGCGCCGATGGTCGGCTTGTAATAACGATGCACTTCCGGCAGCGCGTCTGGGTTGGTGAGCAGGATGTTGCCCTCAATGATGCCGAAGGTCACCAGCGTCAGGTAAAAACAACTCTGGCCAATGCTCGTCCACCAGAAAGTATGTTCCACCAGGCGGCGCGAATAGAGTGGCTGCCCGGAGATGGTGGGAAACAGGTAGTAGGTGCCTGCCATGAGGAACAGGATAACCCCGCCGACGATGTTCATGTGTGCATGCGCCAGCGGGTCAATCATGTGGCCTGGGCCGCTATGCGGCGTGCCGACAGACTCCAGCCAGGCGCGCACAGGAGGCTGAATCTGGATCACGCCATGCACTGTTCCGATGAACAGGAATACGGCCGACATGAGCAAAAATTTGAGGAGGTAGCGGTGTTCTGGCTTGCCGATTACTGTGTCCGACTGATTGGAAGGCATTATGATTAGAATCCCGGTCTGTTGTTGTGATGTCGGTTTATGTGGGATATGCGAGTTTTAATCCCCGCTCCGCCAGGTTTGACGCCAAGTAAACGGGAAAGTTTAGCGAACCCCCGGTTGTCCTGCAAGGCAAGTAAAATTGCGCTCAACGCACTTGGGCCTTGCCGCCGCCGCGCGGGTCGCTTGCCGCCAGTACTTTGCCGAGTTTGCGATCCCACAGTATGGCCTGCATGTTGCCATAGGGACTGTCGAGTTGCTTGAGAGTATGGCCTAATTTTTCCAGTGCGGCGGTTTGATGGGTGTCGAACGTGCCGGGTTCGTGTTGTACCACGTCGGGCAGGAATTGGTGGTGAAGGCGTTTGACGCCTACCCAGGAGCGCGGGCCGTTTCCTGCGGCGAAGTCGAGGGTGGCGAGCAACACCATGGAGATGATGCGGCTGCCGCCAGGTGTTCCCAGAATTGCTATGCCGTGTTCGTTTTCCAGGAAGGTGGGAGACATGCTCGACAAGGGGCGTTTGCCGGGGGCGATGGCATTGGCTTCGCCGCCGACCAGCCCATAGACGTTTGGCGCGCCGGGCTTGGTGGAAAAGTCATCCATCTCGTCATTGAGTAATACGCCGGTGCCGGGTGGTGCGAAGGCGGAGCCGAACGGGAAATTGATGGAGAGTGTCGCGGCGACACGGTTGCCGTGGCGGTCCAGCACCGAGAAGTGGGTGGTGTCATTGCCGGCCTGGAGGGTGGCTTCACCGGGCAGGGCGTTGCTGGGCGTGGCTTTGTCGGGGCGTAGCGAGGCGCGCAGCCCGTCGGCATAGAGTGGGTGGGTGAGGCGCCGCACAGGGACGGTGACATAGTCCGGGTCGCCCAGATATATCGCACGATCACGGTAGGCGCGGCGCATGGCTTCGATGATGAGATGGTCACGCGTCACCGCATCGAGTTTTGCGAGGTCATAGTCTGCCAGGATGTTCAGCATGGTAATCAGCGCCACGCCGCCCGAGGAGGGCGGGGCGGCGGAAGTGATACGCAGGCCGTGGTAGTTGCCGGTGACGGGTTTGCGTTCGATGACGCGGTAGCGGGTGAGGTCTTGCTGCGTCCAGATGCCCCCTGCTTCGCGCACGCCGTTGATCAGTTTATCGGCGACGGGGCCGTTATAAAAGCCCGCCGCGCCGTGCTTGGCGATGGCTTCCAGAGTGGCGGCCAACTCGGGCTGCTTGAGGATGTGTCCTGCGGGTGGTGTATCGTTTTCGTTGAGAAATATGCGCGCCGCCGCTTGGGATTTGCGTAGCGCGTCAAGGCGAAAACGGATCATGCGCAGGTAGGATTCGCTGACGGCAAAACCATTGCGTGCATGACGAATCGCGGGGGCGAGGCTTTTGGCGAGAGGCAGACGGCCGTATTTTTGCGCCAAATGGACGATGGCAGCGGGCGTGCCGGGAATCGCGGCGGCTGTCGCGCCGTCTACGGACAGGCCGGGAATGACTTCGCCGTTATCGTCCAGATACATGTCGCGGTGCGCTGCCAGTGGCGCGCGTTCGCGGCCATCAATCATCACTTCGCGGCGATCCCTGACGCGGTGCAGCAGCCAGAAGCCGCCGCCGCCCAAACCGGAGCCGGTGGGTTCCACAACAGCCAGTGTGGCGGTGATGGCGACGGCGGCGTCGAAGGCGTTGCCGCCAAGCTTGAGGATTTCATGGCCCGCATCGGTGGCCAGTGGGTGGGCGGAGGCGATGGCAGCCGCAGGCGGCGTAGCGGCCTGAAGCGGCGTCAGCCAGACGCTGACGATAAAGGCGATGAAAAAAGGCCAGCGTTGCATGGTGTGCCGCCTTAGAAACTGTTCATGATCTCGCTGAAGGGCGCATCGCGGCGTTGGAAACTGGCTCATACCCAGAGGGCACCAAGAAATGCTCATTTACTCCGTGTAAACTCCGCTTTTTCGCCCGTTTCTGCCTTGCGCTGCATCCCTTGATCGAGATCATGAACAGTTTCTTAACGTGTGCTGTTATCCGGCTTTTCTCGTCAGTTCGAGGTATTTGGCGTACAGATCATCACGGCTCTCAACGTGGCCAGGATCCTTGGGGATGCAGTCCACCGGGCAGACTTCCACGCACTGGGGGGTGTCGTAATGGCCGACGCACTCGGTGCATAGCTTGGGGTCGATGACGTAGATCTCTTCCCCTTGGGAAATTGCCCCGTTTGGACACTCAGGCTCGCAGACGTCGCAGTTGATACATTCGTCGGTAATCAGCAAGGCCATAACTTTAGAAATACCTCATCTGTAGGGTGCGTGGGACTGAGATTTTAACGCATTCTCTCGCGCAGTGCAGCCCTGACATCTTCATGCACAAATTCGCTGACGTCGCCGTCCAGTCGCGCGATTTCACGCACCAGGCTGGAGGAAATATAGCTGTACTGTTCGGCGGGCATGAGAAATAGGGTTTCGATACCGGGCGCCAGCTTGCGGTTCATGCCTGCCAACTGGAATTCGTATTCGAAATCGGACACCGCACGCAGGCCCCGCAAAATGACTTGCGCGCCACGTTCCCTGACATAATTGACCAGTAGCGAATTAAATCCGCAGACTTCAACATTATCCATGCCGGTCAGCACTGTCTGTGCCATCGTCACGCGTTCTTCCAGCGTGAAGGCGGGGGTTTTGCTGGTATGCGCGGCCACTGCCACGATCACATGATCAAACAGACGCGCGGCGCGGTGTACCAGATCGGTGTGGCCATTGGTGATTGGATCGAAGGTTCCAGGATAAATCGCGGTGATGTTCATGCGTGGGTTGGTATCCTTTGGCTTGAGAGACACTCGAAATATCTCCCTGACTTACATGAAAAAAGGATACAGTTTCTTACAGCGCCCGCCAAGCCATCATCAGCACGGTGCCGATAGCCACCAGTTCAATGCCCATGACGGTGACCAGTCCGGCGACGGCTTGCAAGGCAACGGGGCGTGTTGCGGAACCCCAGACCAGTCCGGCTTTGACCAGAAGGTTGCTTACGGTTGCCATGGCAATGCCCAGTACGGCGACGGCGGTGGGTATGCTGTTTGATGCGTTCAACTGTGACAATGCCAAGGTGACGGCATCGACCTCGAAGAGGCCGGAGAGCAAGGCGAGGGCGTAGAGGCCGACCGGACCAAAACTGTTGAATGCCAGTTGCGCTAGCGCGAATATCAGGCCGTAAAGCGCACCAAACTGAATCACTGTGGAAAGTTCCAGCGGGTTGCTGAAGGGAACATCCGTGTCAGCGATTTTTTTTGCTATCCCCGCCGGTGTTTTTGAGGTGGTGCGCCATACCAGCCATAGGCCGGTCAGCAACGCGGGCAGCAATAGCACGGCGGTGACGGGCAGCAGGGTGGGTTGTACGGCGGCTATCTCCACCATCTGGCGCAGAAACATGACCATGGCAGAGAGTATAATGCCGCCTGCCAGGCAGGGCGCGAGTTGAGGGCGGTGGTGACTCAGGCGCGCAAAGGCCAGCGTTACGGCAATCGAGCTGACCAGCCCGCCCAGCACGGCGACGACGAGCAGGCCGCGTTGCGGACCAAAGCCCTGTATGACGAAATAACCGATGCAGGCGATACCTGATACCAGTACCATCATCGACCAGACCTGGCGCGGGTTGATGTTCAGTTCGGTGAAACCTTGGCCGGGCAGGATGAGATAGACGATCAGCGCCAACAGGATAAATTTTGCGATGGTGGTCTTGTCAGCCGTCTCGCTGCGCTCGGTTTTTTTGGCGGCCAATATGAGTGTGGCGACAATCGCAATCACCAGTGGCGCCACCCATTCTCCGGTGGCAATCAGCCCGCCCAGCAGCCAGCAGAGCAGTGTGGCTGCTTCCTTGGCAATGCCGGTGGCGCCTGTCATCATGCTGTTTCGTACAAATGAGGCGGTCACCAGCAGGCCCATTACGGCCAGGCCAGTCAGGAATATCGGCTGATTGGGCCACCAGTGGGCGCTAACGAAGCCGCCAATGGCGATCAGCGGCAATGTAACGATGCCGTTGACGTGTCTGGTATTGTGGTGGGGCGGGGTTTCCTGTTCGAGTCCAATCAGCAGGCCGGTGATCAGTGCGATAATCAGCGGGATGAACCATTCGGGAAAAAATTCCAGTGTGATCATTGAAGGTGAACGTTCCCGGTGTGAGAATCCGTGTGATTCGAGTATAGTTTGCGAGTTTAAAACATATTGATGGCTTAATGTATTATAAAAATTTGCCGAAGCGGCTGGGGGCAGGTTAATGAGAATTCTGTTAAGTAACGACGATGGCTATCTTGCTCCTGGCCTGATCTGTCTGGCGGAAGTGCTGCAAGAGGTCGCGGAAGTTACAGTAATCGCGCCGGACCGGGATCGCAGTGGCGCCAGCAATTCGCTGACGCTGTCCCGCCCGATCCGCGCCACGCTTGCGGAGCGCGGCTTTCTGCGAGTTGATGGCACGCCGACCGATTGCGTGCATCTGGCGATTACCGGCTTGTTGGATCATGAGCCTGATATGGTGATCTCGGGCATCAACGCCGGGGCCAATCTCGGCGATGACGTGATTTATTCCGGCACTGTGGCGGCGGCGATGGAAGGGCGTTTTCTGGGATTCCCGGCGCTGGCCGTGTCGCTGGCCGGGCATGATCTGCGACACTATGCAACGGCAGCCAGAGTCGTAAAAGAGCTGCTGGGCCGCTTACAGTATGATCCGTTGCCGGCGGACACTATTCTTAACGTGAATGTGCCGGATGTGCCGTGGGATCAACTTGAGGGCTTCGAGGCAACGCGCCTGGGGCACCGGCACAAATCCGAGCCGGTGATCAGGGCCACCGATCCACGCGGGCGCGAGGTTTTCTGGGTAGGTCCCGCCGGTCCTGAACAGGATGCCGGGCCGGGTACGGACTTTCATGCCATCAAAAACCGCCGCGTTTCGATCACGCCCATCCAGGTGGATCTGACACGCTATGCCGCGCTGGACACCGTGGCGAGTTGGCTGGAAGGGTTGAATAAGGCATGAAATCGCATCACCTCGGCATCGGCATGACATCGCAGCGTACCCGCGAACGGCTGATTAATCGTCTGCAAGAGGAGGGTATCCGCAGCACGGCGGTTCTGGAGGCGATACGCAGCACGCCCCGTCATATCTTCGTTGACGAGGCATTGGCCAGCCGCGCTTACGAGGACACGGCACTGCCTATCGGGCATGGCCAAACCATCTCCCAGCCCTACATTGTGGCGCGCATGACGGAAGCCCTGCTCAACGGTGGCAAGCTTGAAAAAGTCCTGGAGATCGGTACGGGTTCCGGTTATCAGGCGGCGATTCTTGCCCAATTGGTGGGGCAGGTATACAGCGTTGAGCGGATTGACGCTCTGTTGAAGCTGGCGCGCCAACGCTTCATGGAACTTGGTCTGCGCAATATCCGTCTCAAGCACTGTGATGGAAAATTGGGCTGGCCGGAGTATGCACCCTATGATGGGATTATCGTCACCGCCGCACCAGCGGATGTGCCCACAGCGCTGCTGGAGCAGCTCGCAGTGGGCGGACGGCTCATCATTCCGGTTGGTGCCTCGGGGCGCAGTCAGACGCTGCTGTCGATTACCCGCACTGCGGACGGTTATCAGCAGGAAACTCTGGAAGCCGTCAGTTTTGTGCCGCTGCTTTCAGGGCGAGACCAGGCGCATTTTTAAAACGGCGACGTACCCGTGATCACCGTAATGCCCGTAAAGGGCATATTATCCGCGTTGAGCAAGTGTGCGGGAATCATCGGCATGCTGATTCTGGCATACCTGATAACCGCGTGCGGCAACCACGTCTATCACCGTGTCAAACAGGGCGATACCCTGTATTCCATCGGCTGGCAGTATGGCTATGATTATCGGCAAGTGGCCGAGTGGAATAACATCAGGCCGCCCTATGCGATTCACGATGGGCAGTGGTTGCGTGTCGCCCCTACCCATGACGGCGCGCCGGTCAGCGAGCGTTCATCTGCAAGCGTTCCCGCAGCGGGTCCTGCGCCTGTGGTGGAGGCGCGGGCAAATCGCGGGGTGATTGCGCCCCAAAATCCAGCCGAGTCGAGCGCCCTCGTAACTACCGCAGCTATCCCGGTGGCCCCTGAGATCAAGGCAATTCCTTTAGCCGCGCCGCTGGTCAACCCCGTCGTTGCCGTTCCCCCATCCAGAACGTTCGATCCACAGAAGTGGCTATGGCCAACCCAGGGGACTGTGTTAAGTACGTTTTCAGGTGATGCGCCGGGAAAAAAAGGCCTGGATATTGCCGGGCGATTCGGGCAGCCGATTCTGGCCGTGGCGCCAGGACGCGTGGTGTATGGTGGCAGCGGATTGGTTGGCTATGGCAACCTGGTGATTATCAAGCATGATGACAATTATTTAACCGCCTATGCCCATAACAACAAGCTACACGTCCGGGAAGGGGATCAGGTGACTGCCGGGCAGCGTATCGCCGATATGGGGAAAAGCGGGGCGGAGAGGGTAATGCTGCATTTTGAGGTACGTTTCCAGGGTAAGCCGGTGGATCCTTTGCGTTATTTGACCAAATCGTCGCCTTGATAGCGG
Source organism: uncultured Gammaproteobacteria bacterium (assembly GCA_947085925.1). Taxonomy (GTDB): domain Bacteria; phylum Pseudomonadota; class Gammaproteobacteria; family Ga007554; genus LNEJ01. Next base: position 14,751 of record CAMTYI010000107.1, on the reverse strand, counting down.
CAGTGGAGTTAGGTACTATAAAACCACGCACAAAAAGTGCGGATTTCATATTATCAGTCCGATGGACTCCCGGCATGTTGAAAACAAAAATATGACCTCAATAGCTATTCCTGACAGCATCGAACAGCGCAGGCGCACAGACCGCCGCGCGGCATCAGCCGCACCCTTTAGTCGAGCGGCTTGGCAGGGCAGGCGCCGAGGGGCGCAGCGCGCGGAAGAGCGGGTGAATTCCTATGTCGATTGGTATGAGCCAAGGTTGTTTTATGTCGCCGTGGGAATCCTGCTGCTGTGCTGCACGGACGCAGCGTTTACGCTCAACTTGCTGCAGCATGGCGCATCCGAGGCCAACCCGTTCATGGCGTGGCTGCTCGAAATAGACACCCAACTATTCCTTGTTACAAAGTTCGCACTTACCGCAGCGGGGCTGGTGTTCTTGGTCGCGCACAAAAACTTCCTCGTATTCAACCGCTTCACGGTACGCCATACGTTGCACGGGCTGCTGTTTGGCTACGCGCTGCTGATACAGTATGAATTGGTTTTGCTGGGAGAATTGCTGTAGCGCAGCCTGATTTTTCTTTGTGTGTTTCGCCCGCCGCTATTCAAGGTTGTGCTCCACATTTGAAGCCCCAAGCGTATTCTGCAACAACGTCGCCACCGTCATTGGCCCCACGCCACCAGGGACGGGTGTGATCCAGGCGGCGCGTTCGGCGGCGGCGCCGAATTCTACATCACCCACGATCTTGCCATTCGCCAGCCGGTTGATGCCCACGTCAATCACGGTGGCGCCGGGCTTGATCCATTCACCCTTGATGAAACCTGGTTTGCCCACCGCCACCACCAGAATGTCGGCGCGCCCTACATGGCTGGGCAGGTCGCGGGTGAAGCGATGACAGGTGGTGACGGTGCAGCCCGCCAGCAGCAGTTCCAGAGACATCGGTCGTCCGACGATGTTGGAAGCGCCTACTATGACTGCCTCCTGCCCTTTGAGGGTTTGCCCGGTGCTCTCCAGTAAGGTCATAACGCCATGCGGGGTGCAGGGTCGTAATGCGGGCAGGCGCAACACCAGCCGTCCTACATTGTAGGGATGAAAGCCGTCCACATCCTTGCCGGGGTGAATTCGCTCAATGACGGTTTCGGGGTCGATATGTGCGGGCAATGGGAGCTGGACCAGAATGCCGTCAATATCGGGGGCGTCATTCAGTTCGTCGATTAGCGCGAGGAGTGCGTCCTGGCGAGTGTTGTCAGGCAGATCATAACTTCTGGAGATAATGCCCGCCTCAATGCAGGCTTTACGCTTGCTGGCGACATAGACCTCCGACGCAGGGTTGTTGCCAACCAGGATAACGGCCAAGCCAGGTGCGCGCTTGTTGTGCGCCAGGCGCTGTTCTACGCCGAGCTTTACCGTTTGCCTGAGGTCGGCAGCCTGTGCCTTGCCATCTATGATCTGTGCCGTCATGTTTGAGCCCGAATGTGGTGAATGTGTCTATTCTAACCGTGGCGGGGTTTTTGTGTAATCCCGCTTGCTGGCGTAAAATCGACCTTTTAGCGAGTAAATCAAGCAGGAGTCAGGAAAGTGGCCGGAAAAACCTTGTACGACAAATTGTGGGACGCGCATGTGGTGCGCTGCAATGACGATGGCACATGTCTGCTGTATATCGACCGTCATCTGGTACATGAAGTAACTTCGCCGCAGGCCTTCGACGGTCTGCGTCTGGCGGGGCGCGGGTTGTGGCGCGTGGATGCCAATCTTGCAGTGGCCGATCACAACGTTCCCACCACTGACCGCAGCCACGGCATTGCCGATCCTGTTTCCCGCGTGCAAATTGAGACGCTGGACAAGAATTGCTCCGAGTTCAACATTACCGAATTCAGAATGAACGATCCGCGCCAGGGCATCGTGCATGTCATCGGCCCGGAGCAGGGCGCAACACTGCCTGGCATGACCGTAGTGTGCGGCGATTCTCACACCTCCACCCACGGCGCCTTTGGTGCGCTGGCGCATGGTATCGGTACCTCCGAGGTTGAGCATGTGCTTGCTACCCAGTGCCTGATCCAGAAAAAATCGAAAAACATGCTCATCAGCGTGGATGGTCAGGTGGGCGCGGGTGTCACGGCCAAGGACATCGTGCTGGCGATTATCGGCGAAATCGGCACGGCGGGCGGCACTGGCTATGCCATCGAGTTCGGTGGTGAGGCGATGCGAGTCCTCTCCATGGAAGGCCGCATGACGGTCTGCAATATGGCCATCGAGGCCGGTGCGCGTGCCGGCATGGTGGCGGTGGACGACAAGACCATCGACTATGTGAAGGGACGGCCCTATTCCCCCAGCGACACGCTGTGGGACCAGGCGGTAGCGGCATGGCGTGATCTGCGCAGCGATCCGGACGCCGTGTTCGACCGGGTGTTGCATGTCGATGCCGCCGCCATCAAGCCCCAGGTGACGTGGGGCACCTCGCCGGAAATGGTGGTGCCGGTGGATGGCCGCGTGCCCGATCCTGCCCAGGAGCCGGACGCAGTAAAGCGCGAGGGGATAACGCACGCGTTACGCTATATGAATCTGACGCCGGGCATGGCGATCACCGACATCGTCATCGACAAGGTATTCATCGGCTCCTGCACCAATTCACGCATTGAAGACCTGCGCGCCGCCGCCGCGATTGCGCGTGGCCAGCATGTCGCCAGCAATGTAAAGCTCGCCATGGTAGTGCCGGGCTCAGGCCTGGTTAAACGCCAGGCCGAAGCGGAAGGGCTGGACAGGATTTTTATCGAGGCCGGCTTTGAATGGCGCGAACCGGGTTGCTCCATGTGCCTGGCCATGAACGCCGACCGCCTGGAGCCGGGCGAGCGCTGCGCCTCCACCTCGAACCGCAACTTCGAAGGTCGCCAAGGCCCAGGCGGACGCACCCATCTCGTCAGCCCGGCGATGGCCGCCGCCGCAGCGGTGGCGGGGCATTTTGTGGATGTGCGTGAGCTTGCGTAGACCTTTGATACCATTTCCACTTCAACGGTGTATTTACTCCCTCTCCCGCAGGGCGGGAGAGGGCGGGAAGAAATATAAAAAAATTGGTGTGTTTGTGGGTGGTGTGCCAGGCGGTTCAGCCGAGAGGCCGGTGGCTTCAATTTTCAGTCGCAAATCGTCTGCTGTTGATTATTGGGATGGTGGAAAATGAGTGCGCCTGCCGATTATGGTGAGCGTTGGGCCACAGGAAAAAGTCCGTGAGCAATTTCTACGTCTACGTTTACATCGATCCTCGAAATCTTGAGGAGTTCTACTTCGGAAAAGGCAGAGGCTCCCGTAAGGATGCTCACCTGTTGGATACTTCAGATTCAGAAAAGGCTCGTCGCATCGCAGTGATACAAAAGGCGGGGCTTAAACCGATCATCCGTGTGATTGCTCGTGATCTCTCCGAACACAATGCGCTCCTAATAGAAAAGACGTTGCTATGGAAGCTTGGACGGCAACTGACAAATGTTTCCTCCGGACACTACTCGGAGAACTTCAGGCCACATAATACACTGCACCTTGAACTTTCGGGCTTTGATTATCAATGTGGGGTCTACTATTACAATGTTGGTGAGGGGCCTCACCGAAACTGGGATGATTACCAGAGCCTGGGCTTTATCTCGGCTGGTCAGGGCATCCGATGGCGTGATGCAATGCTTGGTTTTCAAAAAGGCGATGTCGTAGCTGCATACCTAAAAAACCATGGCTTCGTCGGAATTGGTGTCCTTACAGACCGTGCAAAACCGATTCGTGCGGTAACAATTAAAGGCAAGCCGCTACTCAGACATAAACTTTGCTGTCCTCGCATGGATGAGAATGCCAAGTCAGATGAACTTTGTGAGTATGTTGCTCCAGTAGAATGGGTTGCTGCTGTAGAGCGCGGACAGGCCAAGTGGACGCCAAACGCTGGCCTCTACACCACCCAGCGCGTGCGCGCTTCCCTTGATAGGCAACCGCAAACCGTAGCTTTTCTTGAGAGGGCGTTTCGCGTAAATATGCGCGAGCTTGTGGTCTAGCAACGCTATCAGCGCGGGCGCGCAAAAGCGTCGCTTCGCTCTGCTTTCGCGCGCCGGTTATGGCGAGCGTCAGGTTTAATTAAGAAAAGGAGATTGTGTGCAGTACGTCCTAATTATTCATGAGGTCGAAAATTATCAAGCATGGAAGCAGGTTTTCGATCAAGCTGCGGCCATGAGAAAAAATGCGGGAGAAATAAGCTATCAATTGTTGAGGTACGATACTGACGCAAATAATATCGTCCATTTTTCACAATGGTCCTCGTTGGAAAGGGCTAGAAAATTTTTTGAATCGCCGGAGCTGGTGGAAATCAGAAGGAAAGCGGGTGTAAAGGCACCAGACTTCATTTACTTGCAAGAGTTGGAACATGGAGTTTTATAAGCCTGTCGCTCTCCAGATAGTGTTGATTGAGGCAAAGTGTAGGGTGATGTGATGGTCTCATCTTTATCGGTTTCTTCGGAAGGCTGATGTGTGCGCTGCGGGTGGGCGGCTACATGTCAGTCCAGTATGCCCAAGAGGGTGGCTGTCAAGATGTTCAGGCTATAATGAAGCGTGTTTGGGTGAGGCGCCGATACTCGGTGTCACTGGGCTTGATGGATGATTTTATGGGGGGAGTGCGATGGCTTTCAATTATGTGGCGGATGAGCGTGATATACCGGTTGGTGAAAAAAAGGTGTACAACGCAGCGAATGAGAAGATATTGCTCATCCATCTTCCTGATGGTTTTTATGCCACACAGGCAAAATGCCCTCACATGTCGCTGCCGCTGGAAAAGGGGCACATCGTTGGCGATGGTCATATCCGTTGCCATTTTCACCGTGCCGAATTTGATGTCAGGACGGGCGCGGTATGCGAATGGGCGAACTTTCCGCCCGGCATTCAGTTGCTGAATATAATCCGTGGTGAAAAGCCGCTGAATACCTATAAAGTCAAGGTTGAAGACGGCAAGGTTTATGTCGACTGTTGATGTTCGCGCACCACAGTGACGATCCGCAACGAAGGCTGCGAGTATCGCGAACGGATCGGCCCCGAAGCCGAAGCCCAGATGTTGCTTGCCTATCTGAGCCGTCGATACCGCCACTCATCCCCCGCGGAATGGGAGGCGCGCATCGCGTCTGGTCAAGTGCTCATCAATGCCATGCCCGCACATCCTGAAACCATGCTGCGCCGCGGCCAGGATCTTGTCTGGTGGCGCCCGGCTTGGGATGAGCCTGACGCCCCCACGTCATTCACTGTGCTTTACGAAGACGAAGATTTACTTGCGGTGGCCAAGCCTGCGGGCTTGCCGACGCTTCCGGGCGCTAATTTTCTACAAGCGACTCTTCTTTACCAGGTGCAAACCCATACGCCCGATGCCGCCCCGCTGCATAGATTGGGGCGTTGGACATCCGGCCTGGTGTTGTGCGCCCGAAACCGCGATGCCCGCACAGAATTGATGCGGCAATGGTCGGCGAAGGAGGTCGGTAAACGTTACCGTGCATTGGCCGGCGGCAATCCCGGCTGGGAGGAGCTCACAATCGCCGCGCCTATCGGCCCGGTTCCGCACACATTACTCGGCTCCCTTCATGCCGCGACAGCGACAGGCAAGCCCTCGTTATCCCATGTGGCTGTCCTCGAACGCCGCGCGGATTCCTTCCTTTGTGACGTGCGCATTGCAACGGGCCGGCCCCATCAAATCCGCATTCACCTCGCGGCGGCAGGGCATCCTCTGGCGGGTGATCCGCTTTATATTGCTGGTGGACTCCCCGCGCCGGGCACACACGCCGTGCCCGGTGATCCGGGCTACCACCTGCACTCCGCCGAACTGGCTTTTCGCCATCCGCGCACGGGGCGCGACGTTGTAATCGAGTGTGAACCTCCGCCATTGTTATGCTATTCAACAGATGCGCGGTAGCTGTTTCGCCGCTGAGTCTCTCAATTGGCTAGCAGCCTGGCAGTGGTCAATTGCTCAAGTGTTTCCTAAGATTTTCCACTCCCGATGAGCAGGTTGCTGAAAAAGCCGAAAACGGAAATAAACAGCGCAACAAAAAAGCCGGTCCAGAATCCATCGACTGTAAAGCCCGGCACCAGCCATGCCACCAGCAACAGCATCGACGCATTGATGATCAGCAGGAAAAATCCCAGGGTGAACACCGATAAAGGCAAGGTCAGGATTACCAGTACAGGGCGGATAATGGCATTGGCGAATCCGAGCAGTAGGCCGGACACCAAGAGCGTGCCGGTGCTCGCGAACAAAATGCCCGAAAACAGGTAACTTGCTACCCATAATGCAAGTGTGATGATGGCCCAGCGCAGCAGCAGTGCGAGGACCGGGTTAAACGTAGCCGTCATCATGCCGTGCGTTTACCCCGCATCCGGAGAGATCAGACGCAGTGCCTCGCTGAATTTCGTCTCCGCCTCGATAACCACGGGTTCGATCACCACATCCGAAAGGCCGACGAGTTCCCATGCTGTGGATTCAAAAGGCGCCACATGGCGGTTGCCGCTGCTGCCGAATTGCACGGCGCTCGCTATGATGTTGGCAAGATGGGTTATCGCCGCGTCCATAGGGAATTGCCGTGCCATCGATGGTGCGTGATGGAAGGCAACCGCTTCTTCCAGGTGGGTAGGCAATTTCCATGCGCGCAGCAGTTCTCCGCCCACAGCAGCATGGTCGAACCCCATCACCGCTTGTTCCGCCTGGCAGATAGTCTCGTTACCGTGAGACGCCCGCAACAGCGCCTCACGCGCCAATTCGGGGATTTTGCGGTAGATCAGCAGGCTGCCCACATCATGCAGCAATCCTTCCACGAAAAATCGTTCCGAATGGGGTTCCCCACGCCGCGCCGCCAATCCGCGCGCCACCAGGGCGCAGCCAATGCTGTGGCGCCAAAAGCTGTCCATGGTGACGACGTCGTTCGGCAAACCTGCAAATAATTTGACGGCGGATGTTGCCAGAATCAGATCGCGTAATTCATGCGTTCCGACTATGGTGATGGCACGGGACACGGTATCGATCTTGCCTGGGAAGCCGTAAAAAGAGCTGTTGACGATTTTCAACAGGCGTGCCGTTAATCCGGCATCCTGGCTGATTACCCGTCCGATGTCAGCGGCCGAATAGTGCGGGTTGTCGATCATCTCGTTGACGCGCAGAAAGACCTCTGGCAGCGATACCAGATGGATGATGCCTGCGACGATCTCGTGGGGGCTAACTGTCATGCTGGCAGGCACCCGCGCCCGCGTGTCCTACACGCAACTCACACAGCCGAATCAGGGTTTTAATGAACGGATGGTTGACGTTGTTGTGCCGGAATAATTCCAGCAAGTGGGGTTGTTGATCGAAGTGTTCGTCAAACGAGGGTAAATGTTCACTGATGTGACTCGACTCATTCAGGATCTGAACCCGATCGATCCCGTGAGCTTTGAGTATGAGCAGGTGTTTGCGCGAGAGTTGGGTTCCGGCTTCCAGCAGTAAGTTGCCGCTTGCGGAAGTCAAGCTTGCGGCAAGTACAGCGCCTGCTTCTATTTCATCAATATTCTTATCGGTCATGTCTTACCCCTTTATCCTTTTAATGGCGCCTTATTTTCTTGTATTTTTTAATTTTTTTGATTTTACACCTTCCCAGCCATTAAACAAAAGACGCAAATTTAGGCAAAGGCCTGATTTTGTGCCGCGCCTCTATTGACCAGCAGAGGTGGTATAAGTACTATACGCAACCTCTAGTTGTAATTCTTCCCCGGTAGCTCAGTCGGTAGAGCAAGTGACTGTTAATCACTGGGTCGGCGGTTCGAGTCCGTCCCGGGGAGCCATATTAAAATCGATGGGTTAAGCGAGGTTTCGCGTAGCCCATCGTATTCACTCTTACATTTTCCCTTGTTATGTCAGCAACCCGTTGTACGTGACGTTGCGGTGTTGCCCGTGCAATGTGGAGTTCTACGCGCAGTATGACCCTTGGAATCATGACAAAAACACTGATGCTGGGGCTTGCTCTGGCTCTCCTGTCCGGCTGTGCCGGTTTGCTTGCGCGGCCGGTGCCGCCCCAGGTTAATATTGCCGCCATCAGCCTCACTGATGCCAATCTCTTCGAGCAGCGTTACCACATCAAGCTGCGCCTGCAGAATCCCAATGACTTCGACCTGCCCATCAACGGCGTACAGTTCCAGGTGCAGATTAATGGCCGCCCGTTTGCATCCGGCATGAGCAGTGCGCCGGTGTCTGTGCCGCGACTGGGTACGGCGGTGCTCGAAATAGATGCGATCAGCACGCTGGCGGAAGTGGCCCGGCAGCTCAACGACATCGTCATGGGCCAAACCCAGGGGGTACGTTATACCCTCACAGGCAAGGTACACCTCGCCCGTCCAGCAGTGGAACTGCCGTTCCGTCAAGAGGGTGATATGAAACTGCCTTCGCTAGAGGGTAAGCGTTCCAAGTGAACTTCACACCTTACCAAATCAAGTCATCAGGAATTTTATAGTCCGCATACGGATCTTCGCCGCCATCATTGCTGGCGCTTTGTTGCGGGTCGTTATAAAAAACCACGCTCTTTTCATTACGGATGCGAATTTTCTCGGCAATTTCCGCAGGTACTATTTCATATTGCTTGTTCAGCCGCACGATGGCTGATTTTCCATGAGCAATCTGCTCGCGCGTTGTCTCAGAGACAAATATTCTTTTTACTTTGCTGTTGTCTATAAAGTTATAAGCCACGTCACCATCACCTTTCGGTTGACGATGCGTCTCTATTAACTGTTTGATCTGTGCCGCAACTGCCTGTCGCTCGGCGTCCGCTTTCCGTTGCTGATTTAGCTGGCGATCACGCTCAGCCTTTTCAGCCTGGACTTTCTGTGCTTGCAGCTTATGCTCATCCACGACGCCAGGCTTGTTTTTATCCTTCTGTGTATTCTGTTTGTACTTATCATTTTTTGCTTTTTTGATTCGGCTCTCATCCACCAAGCCTAGGCCAAGCAATTGATCTTGCAGTGATTTCACCATCTATCGTATCTCCCGCCAGAGAGGTTATTGTTTGACTTTGCATTTTTGGGCGGCGCGGTTCAGACATTTGTCATCCCCGCGCGCACCCTATTGCAGCAGATTCAACCCCAATCAGGCAACTTTCTGGTTCAGCAGGTAGTCGTCGTAGCTACCCATGAAGTTGACGACGCCCTTCGGTGACAGCTCGATGATGCGCGTTGCCAGGGACGAGACGAATTCACGGTCGTGGCTGACGAAAACCAGGGTGCCGGGATAGTTTTCCAGCGCCAGATTGAGCGACTCAATGGACTCCATGTCGAGGTGATTGGTGGGTTCATCCATGATCATGACATTGGGGCGTTGCAACATCAGCTTGCCGAACAGCATGCGCCCCTGTTCACCGCCGGAGATGACCTTGACTGATTTCTTGATTTCATCCCCGGAAAACAGCAGCCGCCCCAAGGTGCCGCGTATGACTTGCTCATCGGTGCCTGGTGGCGCCCATTGGCGCATCCAGTCGAACAGCGGCATGTCTTCGGCAAAGTCGGCGGCATGGTCCTGGGCAAAATAGCCGATGCGGGTATTTTCCGACCATTTGATGGTGCCGCTGTCCGGCGTGATGTCGGCAACCAGGCTGCGCAGCAGGGTGGTTTTTCCGATACCGTTGGGGCCGATCACGGCAATGCGCTCGCCGACTTCGATCGTCAGGTTGAGGTCGCGGAATAGCGTGACCCCGCTATAACTTTTACTCAAACCATCCACTTCCAGGGCCAGGCGATAAAGCTTTTTCTCCTGCTCGAAGCGGATGAAAGGATTGACCCGGCTCGATGGTTTGACATCATCAAGCTTGATCTTGTCGATCTGCTTGGCGCGCGAGGTTGCCTGCTTGGCCTTGGATGCGTTGGCGGAGAAGCGGCTGACGAAGGTCTGTAGCTCGGCGATCTGGGCCTTTTTCTTGGCATTGTCGGACAACAACTGTTCACGGACCTGAGTGGCGGCAGTCATGTACTCATCGTAATTGCCCGGATAGACACGCAGCTCACCGTAGTCCAGGTCGGCCATGTGGGTGCAGACGCTGTTCAGAAAGTGGCGGTCGTGGGAGATGATGATCATCGTGCTGTTACGCGCGTTGAGTATGTCTTCCAGCCAGCGGATGGTGTGGATGTCGAGGTTGTTGGTGGGCTCGTCCAGCAGCATGATGTCTGGATTGGCGAACAGGGCTTGGGCGAGCAGCACACGCAGCTTCCAGCCCGGCGCCACCGCGCTCATCAAGCCGGTATGCTGCTCCAGCGGGATGCCGAGTCCCAGCAATAATTCACCGGCACGTGGCTCAGCGGTATAGCCGTCCATTTCCGCGAACTCGACTTCCAGCTCGGCCACCTTCATGCCGTCTTCCTCGCTCATTTCTGCGAGGGAGTAGATGCGGTCGCGCTCCTGTTTCACTGGCCACAGTTCAGCGTGGCCCATGATAACGGTGTCCAGCACCGTGTAATCCTCGAAGGCGAACTGATCCTGGCGCAGCTTGCCGAGGCGCTTGTGGGCCTCGATGCTGACTGTCCCCGACGTTGGCACCAGGTCGCTACCGAGGATCTTCATTAATGTTGATTTGCCGCAACCGTTGGCGCCGATCAGGCCGTAGCGGTTGCCATCGCCGAATTTGACGGAGATGTTTTCGAACAGGGGCTTGGCCCCGAACTGCATGGTAATGTTGGCTGTAGAAAGCACGGTACTGTTCCAGATAAATAGTTAAGGATGGTCCTGTTTTTTGCGATTGGCCGCAGAGCGCAATAAGGGGGCTGAAGTCTCCCCCCTTATTGCGTGGATGTTAATGCTCTAAGCGCCGCTACGGCCCTTGGCAAAACCACCGCCTGTGGCAGGACGGCGCGGTGGCCGGTTCCCGCCGGTTTTCGGAGCCGCATGCGCGCCCCCGGCGCGTTTGTCCCTGCCTTGTCCCGGCGGGCGTGCTTGTTGACCACCGCCGCGACGGTTGCCGCCGTCACGACCATTGGTCAGAGGCACGGCCTGGATCGACGAGTCTGGCTCGAAGCCGGGGATCATCACCTTGGGAATGTCACGATTGATCAGGCGCTCGATGCCAACCAACAACTTGTTTTCGTCGATGCACACCAGCGATACGGCTTCGCCCGTGCATCCGGCACGACCTGTTCTGCCGATACGGTGGACATAATCCTCGGCAACGTTGGGCAATTCGAAGTTGACCACATGCGGCAGTTGATCGATATCCAGGCCGCGCGCGGCGATGTCGGTGGCTACCAGCACCCGTACCTTCCCTTGTTTGAAGTCGGCCAAGGCCTTGGTGCGCTGGGGTTGACTCTTGTTGCCGTGGATGGCAGCGGCGGTGATGCCGTCTTTTTCCAGTTGCTCGGCGAGGCGGCTGGCGCCGTGCTTGGTGCGCCCGAACACGAGCACCTGTTGCCAGTCGCCAGACTTGATCAGTTGGGCGAGCATCTCACGTTTACGGGTGCGGTCTACTGGATGCACCACCTGGGCTACCGTTTCCGAAGCGGTGTTGCGGCGTGCCACTTCGACCAGTACCGGCGAGTTCAATAACTGGTCGGCCAGCTTCCTGATGTCGTCGGAATAGGTTGCCGAAAACAGCAGATTCTGGCGGCCTTTAGGCAGCAGCGCCAAAACCTTTTTGATGTCGTGGATAAAGCCCATGTCGAGCATGCGGTCGGCCTCGTCCATCACCAGAATCTCAACCCGGCTCAGGTCGACGGTCTTCTGGGTGACATGATCCAGCAAGCGTCCCGGCGTTGCTATCAGGATATCAACACCGGCACGCAGTTGGGCAATCTGCGGGTTGACCTTGACCCCACCGAACACAATGGCGGATTTCAGCGGCAGATGTTTGCCGTATGTGCTCACGCTCTCGCCGACCTGGGCCGCCAGCTCGCGGGTCGGCACCAATACCAGGGCACGCACGGCGCCTCGCTTGGCGGCGGCGGTGTTGGCGGTGAGCCGCTGCAACATCGGCAAGGTAAATGCGGCGGTCTTGCCGGTACCCGTCTGGGCGCCGGCCATGATATCGCGCCCCTCAAGAATGACGGGAATCGCCTGGGCTTGCACCGGGGTAGGTTCGGTGTAGCCTTGATCGGCAATGGCACGGAGTAATTCGGCCGACAGGCCGAGCGTTGAAAATGACATAGTGATGTAGTGTTCCTGAAGTGGCCACCCAAAGAGCATGCTCCCTGGTTCGGTCTAGGCGGGTTAATCTGTTGATTTGGCGGGGATAACCTGAGAGGGATATACCGCAGTAGTTCTTATCAGTGCGCCCGTCAAGGAGATCCTTTCCGGGTGCGGCTGGCGCGGACCGTACAGCGTCGAGATAAAAACTTGGTGGGATTATAGCATAGCTGGACGATGCACGTTTCGGCATTGTGCCGTCGCAGGGATGATTTTTTCGCGGATAGGCGCTTATCCAGGCTTAACCTGATGGACTTTGTCATATCTCGAATGGGGGGTTGCGCCAGGAGCGAGCGTTCAATGTAGGATGGACACGCCTTGAGTAGCACGAGAGCGTCGACAATGCTCTGGCACCCGGCGAGTAACGCGGTGATACAGAGATTGTCGCCGAGAACGATTTAATCATCACAGACAGTGTCCCTCGTGTCGCGACCAAGATAACGTTCAGGAAAGTCGGGTGCCGGCGTCAAACCGAAACCTGGCAATCTGTCAAGCGGTGACGAAAGAAGATCAAGTTCACCTTTTACGCCCAACATGAGCGTTGGTTGCATGATATCAGACTCTAACAAGAGGGTGCCGAATGCACCTTCTTGAGCGATCAAAATATCACGCGCTGCATGCGCCACAACCAGTGCCGCACGGGTAAGTAAACTCGTCTCACCCACTTGAGCGCCGACAACTAAAGCATGCCCTGCCTGACGGCAACGTTTAACAAAGCTGAGTGGTAACTATTCAGCACTTCGCCCGACAAAGTCAGGCATTTTTCCCTGAAAGAGTAATTTTAGCGCCTCGCTCGCGCTGACGCCCTGCTTGCGGCACGTCGAAAGATAGCCTCGAATCCGGCAAAAAATGAACGCGCCCTCCATTGAGCGAAAGCATCCTGAAATCTTCTGTTGAACCTTGGTCATTCGAAGATCATTTTCGCCCAGATTGTTGGTAAAGGGAACGATCGGGTTTTCCATAAACCGCAAAACCTCGTTCTCGTAGTTCATCAAGCGCTCAAGCAGATTTCGTGCCTTTGATCTTTTCACTCGCCCACGTTTCCCCGAGCGGGGCTGTTCGTCGGGTGGTGGGCATTCAGTTTGCGCATCCAACAATAACGCTCTGTATATTTGCCGATAACGATTTTCTTCGTCGGGGACGAGTTGACCACCCGCCACAATGACCGCGATGTTGATCTCTTCCAACAAACTTTTCATACGCCGAGCCCAGGCTTGGTGATCCTGCCCCCAAGCCCGCTCCAACTCTCTCAGATGATGCGCGCATTGTCACCTTTACGGTGATTGCACAGCGCATGGGTGCAGTCGTAGGTAAAATAGGGCTTCCAGTGATCATGGCAAAGAATTCCTTTAAACCTCGGCAAGATGCCAATGTCGTTCATGGCCTGCGTGCCACGATTGATATGGGGGCGAAAATGCGTCCATAACGTGTTCGAAGCGGAATGTAACCAGATCCCTTTGCCATCGACATTAATGCCCGTTTCGTCCGCGTGCATCAGCGTGGATTGAGCGAGGTTACGGATGGCAATCTCGTCGAAGGCCGCCAACATCTCATAGGCTTGCGTGTTTATGTTGCAGAGCGTGCCGACGCTGAGGGCCACCTTCATCTGGTCGCGAAAGTGGTCTTGTATCCGGTTATAAGGGATCAGCTGAAACTGCGACAGGTAGACCGCGTGAGCCTTCAGGTTGATCCCATACTGAACGGGTCGCGTCACATGCGGGGGGAACGGGGCTACGTAGCGCTTGCCGCTTTCATCCTCCAGTATTTGCGCTTGGTACTCCGTGACCACGGCGGAAATCTCGATATCGATGACTTGCCGTGACTCAAACCCTACGTCTTTGTAGTGACCGCGCGGTAATGTCCGTTTGTCTATTTTCATCACCTGAATCTCGTCCGGCGGCTCGATCCTCGTTAAGGTTGAACCGATGTGTCCGTCTTGACCGCCGGCTTTCTTGCCGCTGTTTTTCTTATTTTTCCGTTGGCGATGAGGGTCGCTCGAAGGGGGCTTGCTGCTATTGTGGCTGTTCAGCCCTAAGCGGTTAACCAGCAAGGTAACGATCACCAGCAACAGCTCAATCGTCGACCGCAAGGCAGGGGAAAGGTCTTTTTCTTCGTCGAGCAGCCGCCTGAGTTTCTCAAGGGTTGCGCCGATGTCCACGTTCTTTAATGTCAAAACACACTGCCTACTTGCCACGAAACAGGCCTCAGTATAAGGCACGTTTTAAAACCCGGATTTTAGGCCCTGAGTACGTTTAGGGGGCGATAAAATAATTCGGCAGCGCGGGCCGTGTCGTGCAAAATTAAAGTGCTCAGAAGAAGGTGGGGCGCTTTGGCGGTGGATAAAAATAGGCGAGCAGATCGTTGCTGCGAGTTACCGGAATTCGCTTGAAAACCTTGTCAAGGGATATTTTCAGTTATTTTGCTGAATAGTTACATTAATTTTAGGTAACTACTCAGGTAGTTTTGAATAGCATCGCAACTCCATGTTCAAAAAAATGCAACGGACGCCTATAATAAACGGCATGGAAGCACAGCCCAATCTTGACCGACTCAGCGTTACCGAGAAAGACGACCT
>CAMTYI010000106.1:0-1262 GCA_947085925.1 uncultured Gammaproteobacteria bacterium | reverse complement strand
TGGTCGATGCCATTTATGAGAAGGGTGTCAAACTTTGCAGCACAGAGAAAAGAGACCTTGAGCACCGACTGGAACGATCCGCAGAGTTGAACTGGTGGGATATAACAATTCGTCCTAAAACGGTATGTTTGTAATTTCTAACCCCCTTAGTGCGAAAACCCTGGCACGCACACGGCTTTCGCTTGACTTGCCATTACCGTACTGCTATACAGTATAGCAATGAAAGCTATCCAAGCAGTTTCAGTCGTTGATCTAGTCGTACTCGGAATCCTCATGGACGAGCCGATGAATGCGTATCGACTAGCGCAGTTTGTAGACGAGCGTCATTTGGGGCGTTTGGTGAAAATCAGCAGGCCGGCTATTTACAAAAGCTGTCGGCGCCTGGGCAGCGCCGATTGCCTTGCCGGAAAAGCGGTGCGCGAGACCGAGGCGCCCGAGAAAGTTGTCTACTCAGTCACCCCGGTCGGCAAACAGCACTTTCATGAGCTGATGCTGCATTTTTCCCAGAAAATCAATCCATTCCACTTTGAGTTCAATTCCTTTATCTGGAATTTATATCACCTTGATCAAGCCGAAGGCTTGCGGATGCTGGAAACACTGCGGGCAGCATTGGTGGAGGTGCAGCGCTGGCTGGTGATACACGAAAAAGAAGATGTGCAAAAGTCCGACTTTTGCGTTCGGATGGTGGTGAAGCAGTACCGGATGGTGGTGAACACTTTGGTTCAGTGGATTGAAGAAACCATTGAAGAGTACCAGCAAATATCAGAAGGTTCTAAGCAATGAAGTCAGCCGCACGGCTGCTTTTTTTGGCTCTAAAACTATACGGTATAGTAATATCTTATATTCTATGGCGGGCGCTTGTATGAAAAAAACCATATCGTACTTTTTATACCCCTTCCTCTTGTTTGCAACTGTGACACTTTTCACTGCCACAATCTATTTTGACTGGGACATGGTGCTGGTATTTGCCTGGATGGGTGGCATTCGTTTTGTGATCCTGTTGACGGTGGAATTTTTGTTTCCGTGCAAGCAGGAATGGAAAATGACCCGGCAATCTTTTGTTCGGGATTTAAAATGGGTAGCAGTGGGCGCGGGGGTATTTGGTGGGGTTAAACTTGCCTTGGTCATGCCCCCCGGTGTCAGGATAGTTGTCGTGTCACCGGAATGGAGCAAACCATAAGCCGGGGGCGGAAAGCAGTGAGAAATGATTCGATATTCACCGGAGCGTAAAGCGGCTGTTCTGAAGAAGTTGTTACCACCCC
>CAMTYI010000105.1:0-9403 GCA_947085925.1 uncultured Gammaproteobacteria bacterium | reverse complement strand
TCGCGAAGCACCTGGGACTCTTGTGGTTAACAGCACACCGACGAACAAACCGCCCTCCGAGCGAGACCGCCAGACGCTACCGCAAACACTGCGCGACGCGAATCTGATGCGCATCCTCATCATCAGCGACCAGCCACACGAAGTAGCGTTAATGAGAACTGCGCTCGAACGAAACGGCTTCACCCACCTGATAGTGGCTGGAAACAGCGAAACAGCATTCGAACACCTGCGGAACAGTCTTGTGAGTGGCATCAGCGACATCAATGCCATATTGATGGATGTCACCGTTCCCAGCATGAATGGCTATGAAACATGTCGCATGCTGCACGCCAACAGTGACTGGAATGCGATTCCCGTTATCATCATCGCCCCCAACGAAGAATCCAGCCAAATGCCCTTTGACGCAGGCGCTACGGATATCATTTTCAAACCCCTTCGCGGCATGGAACTGATACCCCGCGTGATCGCAGCGCTGTCCCTCAAGGAAGAACGCGATTTGCGTAAATCCCGGGAACATGAACTGGAAACCGAGCTGGCCGAGCGCAAGGTGATGGAGGCGCGGCTGCAATACCTGGTAGGCCATGACGACCTGACAGGATTAAGCAACCGCCGCCGACTGGAACAGGAACTGGAACTGGCCGTACTGAATGCCCATTACAACAACACCACCAGCGCCCTGCTCTACCTCGATCTCGACCAATTCAAAGTAGTCAACGACACGGAAGGCCATAGTGCGGGCGACCGTCTGCTGATCAACGTTGCCAACAAACTCCGGCGTCAGGTAGGCGCAACCGGCACACTGGCACGCATCAGTTCTGATGAATATGCCGTGCTGATTGAAAACGTCACCCTGGATGACGCCGTGCGGACTGCCGAATCGTTTCGCTGCCTGATGGATGAATTCTATTTCAAAACAGACAGCCGCACTTACCACATCGGCGTCAGCATCGGCGTAGCTTTAATCCACCCCGACGAAAACATAACAGCGGGTGATGCGCTGACCCGCGCCGATCAAGCGTGCTACGTCGCCAAGACGCGCGGCCGCAACATGGTTCACGTGTTCAGCCATGAAGACACAGAAATGCTGCCCTTGCGCCATGCCGCTCAATGGGTGCCACGGATCAGGGATGCTTTGCTTAACGACAAGTTTTGCCTGGTCTTCCAGCCCGTAATCAGTCTGCCTAGCCACGAGACCACCCATTACGAAGCGTTGATACGAATGATCGGAAATAATCAGGAACTGATCAGCCCGATCAATTTCATACCCGTAGCTGAACGCATGGGACTGATACACGATATCGACCTATGGGTAGTGGATCACGCCATTGATGTTTTGCGTACATTGCCCGTGAATTTGTCGCTTAACATCAACCTGTCCAGCCACGCCTTCCAGGACCCTGCCCTGCCGCCGCTGATCCGAGAAAAACTCGCAACAACCGGAGTCGATGGCAAACGCATCACCTTCGAGATTACTGAAACCGCTGCTATCGCCAATTTTTCACAGACACGCAACATGATCACCCAGTTGCGCACACTGGGTTGCCGGTTCGCCCTTGATGATTTCGGCGCGGGTTTCAATTCATTCAGCTATCTCAAGCAATTCCCCGTTGACTACCTGAAAATAGACGGCGCGTTCATCACCAACCTTGTCAACGACCCCGTAGACCAGACACTGGTCAAATCCATGACCGAAGTCGCCCGCACCCTCGGCAAGCGCACCGTCGCCGAGTTCGTGGAAAACAGCGAAACATTGATACTGCTTCAAGAGTATGGGGTTGATTATGCACAAGGATATTATGTGGGCAAACCGCAACCGTTGAAGATTGCAAGTTATTGAAAGTTTCTAAGATCGGGAAAGCCTTTTCCGAACAAAAGTTCACGCGGCATTTCGGTTTTATTCTTCATTGCCCAAGAGAGCCTGATAACCGATAGTCGAGCGAGGTCTCTTCGTCACTGGCAGACCGGCACCAATAACGGTAAGATAAGCCACTGATCTATTGAACCCTACATTATGACTGTCTCTATCAAAACCCCTGAAGAAATTGAGAAAATGCGGATTGCGGGTCGGCTTGCGGCGGAGGTGCTGCATATGATCGCTCCCCATGTGCAGCCCGGTACTACTACGGATGAACTGAACCGCCTGTGCCACGAATACATCGTTAATGTGCAGCAGGCGATCCCTGCCCCGCTCAACTATCACGGTTTTCCAAAATCCATTTGCACCTCGCTCAATCATCAGGTGTGCCATGGCATCCCCAGTGATAAGGTGCTGAAAAACGGTGACATCGTCAATATCGACATCACCGTTATAAAGGATGCCTATCACGGCGATACCAGCAAGATGTTTTTTGTCGGGGAGCCATCAGTCGTCGCCAAACGGGTGACGCGTATCAGCTATGAATCCATGCGTATCGGCATCGAGATGGTCAGGCCCGGCATCCGCCTGGGTGACATCGGGTATGCCATTCAGAGCCACGCCGAGTCCAACAACTGCTCGGTCGTGCGTGAGTATTGTGGTCACGGCATCGGCCGCGTGTTTCACGAAGACCCTCAGGTATTGCACTACGGTACGCCGGGCACCGGTTTGGCACTGGAGCCGGGAATGACATTCACCATCGAACCGATGATCAATGTCGGAAAGCGCCATGTGAAGCTACTGCCCGATGGCTGGACGGTGGTAACCAAGGATCGCAGCCTGTCGGCGCAATGGGAGCACACCGTGCTGGTCACCGATAGCGGCGTTGAAGTGCTGACCAAGCGGCCCGAGGATGACATCTAACAACGCCCCCCTGTTTGACAAAGCAGCCTTTGAAGATGCCCTGAACAAGGGCAGCAACGCTCTCCCGCTCTTCCGCGCCACCCTGCAATCGACCCATCAGGTGATTAAGGAGCGCTTCACCAATGGCACGCCCGCCGCCGGACTGGTGCGCAGCCGTGCCGAAGCCATTGATTACTTTGTCATCCAGGCATGGCGCCAGTTGGTCATCAACAACGGCAGCGATGATCTTGCCCTGGTGGCAGTGGGCGGCTATGGGCGCGGCGAACTCCATCCCGGCTCGGATATCGACCTGCTGGTGCTGCTGCGCGACAACGATCATCACATCTACCAGGAACGACTCGAACGATTTTTGGTACTCCTCTGGGATATCGGCCTGGAGGTGGGGCATAGTGTGCGTTCGCTACAGGAGTGCGTGTCCGAGTCCGAGCGTGATATTACAGTGGCGACCAACCTCATGGAGGCGCGCCTACTGGACGGGCCGCAGCCGTTATTCGAGGCAATGCGCACCGCCACGGGTCCTGAACGAATCTGGCCAAGCCGACGCTTTTTCGAGGCAAAATGGCAGGAGCAAATCGCCCGGCACGCCAAATATCACGACACCGCCTACAATCTGGAACCCAACGTCAAGGAAGGACCAGGCGGACTGCGCGACATCCAGATGATCGGCTGGGTGGCGAAGCGCCATTTTGGCGCCACCACCCTTCATGACTTGGTCGACCACGGATTCCTTACTGAATCCGAATATCAAGCGTTGATCGCAGGCCAGAACTTCCTCTGGCAGGTAAGGTTCGCGCTGCATACCTTGACCGGTCGGCGCGAAGACAGGCTGCTGTTTGATCACCAACACGCCCTGGCCCGGCAGTTCGGTTACCATGACGAGGAGCACCGGCTCGCCGTTGAGCAGTTCATGAAAGAGTATTACCGCACCATCATGGAGCTGAGCCGACTCAACGAAATGTTGCTGCAACTCTTTCAGGAGGCGATTCTCTACGCGGACAGCGAGGCGGTAATAGTACCCATCAACAACCGTTTTCAAGCACGTAACGGATTCATCGAAGTAACACACGACGGCGTGTTCCGGCGTTATCCTTTTGCCTTGCTTGAAGTTTTCCTGTTGCTGCAACAGCACCGGGAGTTCAAGGGTGTGCGCGCCACGACCATCCGTCTAATTCGTGACCATCGCTATTTGATTAATGACACATTCCGTAACGACCTGCGCAACCGCAGCCTGTTCATGGAAATCATGCGCCAGCCACACGGCATCACCCACGAACTGCGACGCATGAACCGCTATGGTGTGCTTGCCGCCTATACGCCGATGTTCGGCGCTATCGTCGGCCAGATGCAATACGATTTATTCCATGTGTACACCGTGGACGAACATACGCTGATGGTGGTGCGCAACCTGCGCCGTTTAACAGTGCCGGAATTCGCCCATGAGCTGCCCCTGTGCAGCGACATTGTGCAGCGCATACCCAAACCCGAGATCCTGAACCTGGCCGGTTTTTTCCATGACATCGCCAAGGGTCGAGGCGGGGATCATTCCGAACTCGGCGCACATGATGCCATGGAATTCTGCCTGCATCACGGCATGAGCCAGTATGATGCGCGCTTCGTTGGCTGGCTGGTAAAACACCACCTCATCATGTCCAGTACCGCGCAACGCAAGGATATCTCGGATCCACAAGTGATCGCCGCCTTCGCCGCGACAGTCGGAGATCAGGTACACCTGGATTACCTTTACCTACTCACCGTGGCAGATATCCGTGGCACCAACCCGACGCTATGGAATAGCTGGAAAGATTCTCTTCTGACGGAACTCTATAAATCAACCAAGCGCGCATTGCGGCGCGGCCTGGAACATATCATCGATAGCACAGAGCGGATCACCGCAGTCAAGCAACAGGCATCATCCACCCTGTTAAAACAACACGCGCTCGACGATGCGTCCATCGAGAAACTATGGCATGAGTTGGGTGATGACTATTTCCTGCGCCACTCCGCCGATGAAATAGCCTGGCACAGCCAAGCCATCAGTTATTGCTCCCCGGCAGGTTTACCACTGGTTCTGGTGCGCCAGCAAACACCACGCGGCGGCACCGAAATTTTCATCCATACCTACGATCAGGACCACCTCTTTGCCACCACGACCCAGGTTCTTGACCAACTGGGGCTAACCATCGTTGACGCGCGCATCATCACATCGCACAACGGTTTCACGCTGGACACCTACATGGTTCTGGAAGCGTCGGGAGAACCGATTGCCAACGCCTATCGCATTCAGGAGATTCTTGACACTCTAAAGCACCATCTTGGACAAGGCGGCGGAAAACTGACCCACGTCAGCCGACGCCCGCCACGGCAGCTTAAATTCTTCCCAACCCCCACTGAAATCACGTTTAGCGGCGACGCGCGCAACCAGCGCACCGTTATGGAGTTAATTACTGCGGATCGGCCTGGGCTGCTCTCCCACATTGGCACGGCCTTCATGGAGTGCGGGGTACGCCTGCAAAACGCCAAAATCGCCACCTTCGGCGCACGCGCCGAAGACGTGTTTTTTGTCACAGACCAAAATAATCAGCCATTGACATCGGAAACACAGTTTGATTGCCTGCGCGAAACGCTCGTTAGATATTTCGATAAAAAAGATGAATAGTGGATGCGGCGCTCATTAACTAAAACTCCCTCCTAGCAGCGTTACTGAATAACCTTTCCCGCGAGAAGACGGTCTAGCGGACCAGGCTTATCTATGACATATCCCTGAGCATAATCGACGCCAATCTCGCGAAGCAGGTTCAAAATTGCGTCATTTTCCACAAATTCCGCCACCACTTTTTTGTTCATGAAGTGCCCGACTTCGCAAATAGACTTTACCAACGCATAGTCGACTGAATTGCTTTCCATGTTTTTTACAAAAATACCGTCGATCTTAATGAGATCAACAGGCAAATTTTTAAGGTAAGCGTAGCTTGACATGCCGCTTCCAAAGTCATCGAGCGCAAATGTACAGCCTGTTTTCTTCATTTCCATGATAAATGCCGACGCATCCGAAAGATTGCTGATCCCGACAGTTTCCGTTACTTCGAAGCATACTTTATGCTGAGGAATTTGCGTATCCTTCATCTGTTCAAGGACAAATTCTATGAAGCTATCGTCGGTAATGCTTTGCCCTGAAAGATTGATGGTAAACGCGGCAATGCCATCAAGCGTATCACGGTGGTCCGCCATCCATTTAAAAACCTGTTCAACTACCCAGCGGTCCACTGCTATCATGCGCCCGTACCACTCGGCCGCTTGTATGAACTCGTTGGGCGATAGACTGTTTCCCTGCTCATCCACGACGCGAAGTAATATCTCAAAATGGGATTTAACCGAAGCGTCTCCATTAATCGGCTCTATGCGCTGACAGTAAAGCAGCAGGCGATTTTCATCCAGAATTTCGTCTATTTTCCCAACCCACTTCATTACCGCACTACGCTGCGCCAACTGGGAATGTCCAGCGTGATAAATCTGTAGCCGGTTGCCACCGATATCCTTGGCGAGCTGGCAGCTCGATTCCGCTGCCTGCAACAGCTCTGTGGTGTTATTGCTACGCGCATTCACCGGCACCAGCCCCATACTCAACCCTACTGAAAAACGCTTATCCTCCCACTCGAAACGGTAGTCAGCTACAGCGTTGATCTGTTGCTCGGCAATAGCCAGGGTATCATCGAGGGAAGCGTTCTCGACAAGCATGCCAAATTCGTCGCTGCCAAATCGCGCCAGCACACCTCGACCATCCAACTCCTTATGGAGCAAGGAGGATAGCTCCTTGAGCAATTTGTCACCACCCACATACCCGCAACTGTTGTTGACTGCGCTGAACTTGTCCACATCAATCAGACATAGTGCATGCCGTAAACCTGACTGCTGGGCACTTACCACCGCCTTGTCCAGCGCGGATTCAAATTCCCGTCGGCTTATCAGGCCCGTCAAGTGATCGTGGGTGGTCTCGTAGAGCAACTGCTCATGCAACTCCTGAAGTGCTGCATATTGCGCACGATCCATCGCTGGATCATCGGCATTATCTAAAGGTATGGCTGTGCCTCGATGCATTTTTCTGGCAAGATCCTTGATGTCGAGTACTTTCTCCTTCAGTCCCCGGGAATTCACAAATACATAGACACCGTTGGATTCGCTGATCCATGCAACCCGGAGCCGCTGTGTCTGATCCTCGCCGCTCAAAAACAACATCCAATCGCCTTTCCTGATGCGACGCACTTGTTTTAACGACTTCTCCCATGCTGTATCGTCGGGGCTTATTTCTTCGTTTTTTGAGCTATATTCAGCCTCCACCGTCGCGGCGTTTTGCTCACACGCCGCTATCACGTCCTTCACATTCTCCGCATAAGCCTTATCCTGAATTTGGGTTAGCCTATCCAACTGCGCCAAAATTTTCTCAAACACCTCGGTAGTACCATTAAACTCCTTGTTAATTCTGTCTATCAGACGGTCGATCGTGTCCTTAATGGCGCTTTGACTGGAACTCATTTGTTCGCTGTCATGAATTTCCAGCTCGGCAATTTTGTTTAATACCTGGCGCGCGACGTGGGTCCTATCGAGAAACACCGAATTATCCTCAAGCGTGAGCCTGAGAATAGGTATTTCAAGTTGCTTGAGCCAAGGCCTTACGCTGTCAGCCACCAGCGAATCATTCTGAATAGCCTGAAACAGATCACCAGCGACCTCCATTACACTGCTGTCGTGTGCGTTGATCTTTTTATGGGCACCTTCTGGGTCGACGCTTGCCAGAGCCGAAACAATGCGTGGCATTATGCTTTTCGGCTTATCATTACCTACAATCGGCGTACTATGATCTGCTTGCAGGCTAGCCAAAGCCGAGATGACATCAGACATTGTGTAAACTTGTTCGGGTGTCTGTGTTGTTGACTCCACTGTGTGTTGGCGTACCACGTCACTCTGTGATACAGGTTGGGTTTTCGCCGGACGTGAAGAATTATTCACAATTTCATCCCGGAGCTTGCGTATTTCGTTCGCCACCTCGTATAAATTTCGCCCTGCCGTGCCAGAGTTCCCTGTAGCATGCACCTCAGAATTCCCAGTGATATCCGGCGCCCTCTCCAAACTTCGTGGTGCAGGACTCCCCCTGAACACCTTTTGATTGAGATCGGGCAATATACCGAAATCTACCAGAATAGTGTTTAGCCTCTGGTAAAGATCGCCCGATTTCTCGACAAAAACATCCTTGAAAACTGCGAGGCAAACAGCATTGGCTTTAGGATCCAAGCCAAGATCTTTAATGGCGATCAAAAAAGATTCTGTGAAGAGACTGGGGCCATAAGGGTTGTTATCTTTACCAATGGGTATATCAAGCACCATGGAAAGACGTTTTTCTAACGCAACGAGTAAATTTTTGTTCCTGGACTCAACGCTGTCATTAATATCTGAAACGCATAACCATTCCGTCAGTTCTTCATCTTCTATGAGCGACAACTCGGGCAGGAAAAGACTACTATCATCAGACTCCGCCTTCTGTTTCACCCTCATTTTCTCGGGATTGATATTGATCAGCCGATTACAGACGGTAGCGTTAAAAAAACCCGCCAACGTTCCTGCTGATCGCTTCAATATGTCGTGTGCATTAAAATAGGCATTCTGTTCCTTGTGATTTTTTGTCTCTCGGGATAGTTCAAACATGCGATTCGGCATCTTAGAGTTCACGCCTTTGGCAATCCCCTCAAGAACTTCTCCGATCACACGGTTGAATTCGTTCATGATCGTGCCAGTCTTCACGTTGTCGGCGATATCTGTATGGTCATGGGACGTTTTTCCATCACCGGGCCGCCCTCCCCCGGTTGACACAACAGAACTCGACTGAAGGGCAAAATTTTGCATGATCTTCAAAGTAGTCGGATTAGGCTTGATGAATGCCACACCCACACCGCCTTCAAAAGCACGTACGACGCGCGCCTGGAATTGTAACCGGCTACTCTGGCTTGCTCCAGGCACCACGCAATGGACAGTAATAATATCGCCAATGACAGGAATACCTCCCTGCACCATCGCCGCGAGACTGGTCGGCTGCCGGTAGCTTAAAAACATCCCCCCAACGCAGAAATTGCGTATGACGCACGGCAAACTGACGTCATCTGATACACCGATCAACGCATGCAGATCCATGGGATGACGTTGGAATGCGCGTCTCCCGGTTGGATCAGAATAAACGTGGGATTGGGCTGAATGGCTAGTGTGCGTCATGTCCTTGGCCTAATTTACTGTACAAATGAATTGTTTCCGCAGAATCAAGATTAACCGCACATATTAAAATGTTTATCAATCAACCAGGCAACGGGCTTTTCTCAACTCTAAACATCGGCATTTCTTCACAAGTACTTTAGGCTCTGCTGACATGATTTATTTGGGTTTATCACTACCGAGTCCGACACGGCATACCACTTCAGGTGTTTTTTTGGGACGGCGACTGGCGTGAGCACCAACGGTGCTTTAGGAGAAACCACTGCCAAACCGGATGTAGGTGATGTACATGCTCCAGACTGGCTGGGCAGGCAACTGGAAAGACCCGTAGAAGCAGGTATAGATCTTGTGATAGGAATGTGGCATGCT
>CAMTYI010000104.1:0-6896 GCA_947085925.1 uncultured Gammaproteobacteria bacterium | reverse complement strand
GGTGCCGAAATCAGGCTTGAGGAGGCCTTAAGCGACCGCCGCCGAACAAGAAGAAGGTCAAAAGCCGCATCAGCAGGACTTGATGGATCGTTAAGTCCTATTTTTACACGCATGTCGGCTGTACCCGTATTTCGCCGCCAAGGCTGATGTGGAAGGCTACAATGACGTATCCGCAGTGTTCCGTTCCACTGCGGAAGGTGAGACAGGCCATGCGCATGGCCACCTGGAATATCTGGAGGTCTGCGGTGATCCGGCTACAGGCCTGCCCATTGGCGCTACCGCCGACAACCTGAAGGCGGCGATTGCCGGTGAGACTCACGAATACACTGACATGTATCCCGGCATGGCCAAGGCGGCGCGTGATGAGGGTTTTGATGAGATCGCAGACTGGTTCGAGACCCTCGCCAA
Organism: uncultured Gammaproteobacteria bacterium; assembly: GCA_947085925.1. Lineage (GTDB taxonomy): Bacteria > Pseudomonadota > Gammaproteobacteria > Ga007554 > LNEJ01. The sequence continues at coordinate 6,488 of CAMTYI010000104.1, read as the reverse complement.
GGCTGAGCGTTCTCATGCCAACCGTTTCAAGAAGGCATTGGATAGCCTAGGCAGCTAAAGAGCCCGCCACCCCGCCTCGGAGGGGAATTTGAAATTTAGCGTAGGGTGCGTCCACGCGCCACATGATATGCAGTGGCGCGCGCGGCGCACCCTACGAAGCTTTCGGTATACGCGCAGGGAGCTGCCATGTCAAAACCGACCTCAAGCCAACGGGAAGGCAGCCTCGAAGCGCCGACACGTCACCCACTGGACTGGAAAAATCCCGATTTTTATGATGAACCATCCCTGTTCCAGGAGCTGGAGCGGGTATTCGATATCTGTCATGGTTGTCGGCGTTGTTTTAGCCTGTGTCAGGCATTCCCCACGCTTTTTGATGCCATAGACTCGTCGGAAAGCCTTGAGCTGGATAGCGTTGATAAAAAGGTCTACTGGCAGGTGGTGGATCACTGTTATCTGTGCGACATGTGCTACATGACCAAATGCCCCTATGTGCCGCCGCATGAGTGGAACGTCGATTTTCCGCATTTGATGCTGCGCGCCAAGGCGGTCAAGCACAGGAAAGGGGAATACAAGCTCCGCGACAAGATACTCGCCTCGACTGATGTTGTGGGGTCGCTGGCAGGACTGCCGGTGGTGGTTCAAGTAGTAAATGCCGCCAACAAGAACAAGACTGTGCGCAAGATAATGGACAAGATGATGGGCGTGCATCCGGACGCCATCTTGCCGAAATTCCATGGCGACACCCTGCGCAAGCGTGCTGCGAAGCGCCGCGCAGTTGAAATGATTCCTGCATCGACCGAACAAACACGCGGCAAGGTGGCGCTGTTTGGCACCTGTTATGGCAACCGCAACGAGCCGCAGATCGGCATGGATCTGATCGCGGTATTCGAGCACAACGGCATTCCCGTCACGCTGTCGCACAAGGAGCAATGCTGCGGCATGCCCAAGTTGGAGCTGGGCGACCTGGAGGCTGTGGCGCGTGCCAAAGAGGCCAACATTCCAGTACTGGCAAGGCTGGTGGATGAGGGCTGGGATATCGTCACGCCGGTGCCTTCCTGTGTGCTGATGTTCAAGCAGGAGTTGCCGCTGATGTTTCCGGATGATCCGGAGGTGCTCAAGGTGCGTGATGCGATGTTTGATCCTTTTGAGTATCTGATGCTGCGCCACAAGGAAGGCAGGCTGAATACCGATTTCAAGCAGTCGTTAGGCAATATTTCTTATCATGTGGCCTGTCATCTGCGGGTGCAGAATATTGGACTCAAGACCCGTGATGTTTTGCAACTGGTGCCGGACACTCAGGTTGATCCGATTGAACGCTGTTCAGGACATAATGGCACGTACGCGGTGAAGAGCGAGCTTCATGAGGTCTCGATGAAGATCGGCAAACCGGTGTTTAATCGCGTTCGGCAGGCCAAGGCAGACCATTACAGCAGCGATTGCCCAATGGCAGGCCATCAAATTGAAAATGGTCTGGATGACGGCAGCAAGCCAGAGCACCCAATGACGTTGCTGCGCATGGCGTATGGAATTTGAATGTAGGTCGGGTCAAGGCGCATCAGCGCCGGACCCGACAACTTTTTTTGTTGGGTCCGCTGCGCTTCGACTGCATGGATGCAGGAGTTAGGGCAACGCATGGAGCGGTTGCCGAGACCCAACCTACGAATTTTGTGAAATATCTACCATGCAAAAATTGACACGCGCTGATTTATACAGCCTCGAAAAATACGCCGAAGTCCGCGCCGAAGTCCGTGGCCGGGTGATGGCACACAAGAAAAACCGCCAGATGCCCATCGGGCAGCATGCCATGCTGTATTTTGAGGATCGTTTGACCATCCAATATCAAATTCAGGAGATGCTGCGCGCGGAGCGGATTTTTGAGGCCGAAGGCATTGAAGAGGAATTGGCAACGTATAATCCACTGATCCCCGATGGCGAAAATTGGAAGGCCACCTTCATGATTGAATATACTAATGCCGACGAACGCCAGAAGGCGCTCGCCGGTATGATCGGCATTGAAGACCGGGTGTGGGTGCAGGTTGGAAGCTTCGAACGTATCTGGGCAATAGCCGATGAGGATCTGGAGCGTGAGAATGAGGAAAAAACCTCTGCGGTGCACTTTCTCCGGTTCGAATTAACGCCAGAGATGATAACGGCAGCCAAGGCGAATGCGGTCATCGCGATGGGAATAGGCCATGAGGCTTATGGCTATACTGTAGACTCTATTCCTGACACGGTGCGCGCTTCACTGGTTGCGGATTTTGATTGACAATCTTTTCTGAAAAAAACATACAGTGAATTATCGCCACAGTTATCACGCCGGCAATTTTGCCGATGTATTCAAGCACACCGTGCTGTCCTTGTTGCTGCAAACGTTGCACGCCAAAGAAAAGCCATTTTGTTATCTCGATACGCATGCAGGCGCTGGCCTGTATGACCTGCATGCCACTCACGCGCAAAAGACAGGGGAGTATCAGCAGGGGATTGGGTGTTTATGGGGAACACAGGATGTGCCGCAGGAAATGGCGGGATATCTCGCTGCCGTACATGCCGCCAATGCAGGCGACGCCTTGCGCTTTTATCCCGGATCACCACGAATCGCGCGGCACTTTCTACGTCCTCAGGATCGCATGGTGCTCATGGAGCTGCATCCCGAAGAAGCGCATGCCCTGAAACAGGAATTCCGTGGTGATGCGCAAGTGCATGTGCATGAAATGGACGGGTTTCTCGGCTTAAAGGGCTTTTTGCCCCCTCCAGAAAGACGTGGCATGGTGCTGATAGATCCGCCGTTTGAGAGGGCCGATGATTTTGAGCAGTTGGTGGAAGGGCTGAAAACCGCGCATCAGCGCTGGAGTACGGGTATATATGCGCTGTGGTATCCGCTAAAGGATAGGCAGGTCGTGCAGCGTTTTCATCAACAGCTCGTTGCCAGCGGATTGCGAAAACTGTTGCTGGTCGAAATCCAGCTCCATGCCGAGCCCCTGCCTGGGCAATTATTTGGGTGCGGCATGATTATCATGAATTCGCCATGGCGTCTCGATGGCACCTTGCAAAACCTATTGCCCAAACTGATGGCCGGGTTGCACACAGAAAAGGGGCGGGCGAGGGTGGAGTGGCTGGTGTCGGAATAAATTCGCAAGCATTCCCCCTCATCTTCCCGCGCGGCGGTTTTTCGATTTCGCAGAGACCCGCCGACAGGTTATAATGGGCTGCTTTGCACCCGTGAAGCACAATGCCTTGTTCCCTATAACCGAAAGAAATCATCCATGAGCGACAAAGAACTGCGGGAACGCGTTAGGCTGTTTGGCAATCTGTTGGGCAATATTCTTAATGCCCAGGCCGGAGAGCGGGTGTTTGTCGCTGTGGAAACCTTGCGCAAAGGTTATCTTACCCTGCACGGCAAGGAAAATGTCCGTAAAAGACAGCAGCTTGCCGAGTTTATCAGCGAGCTGGACCCGGAGACGCTGACGCATGTGGTGCGCGCCTTTAGCACCTATTTCAGCCTGGTGAATATCGCCGAGGAGGCTTATCAGCATCGTCAGCGCCGTCTTCAGGTGCGCGCGGGTGGGCCGCTGTGGACAGGGTCGTTTGATGCGACGCTGCGCGAGTTTCACGACCAGGACATCACAGCGCAGCAGTTGCAGGCAGTGCTGGAGCGGCTTGCCTATATCCCCGTGATTACCGCGCATCCCACGGAATCGAAGCGCCGCACCATCATGGAGGCGTTGCGGCGCATTTTCGTTACCAGTGAGCGTCTGGATGATCCGCGCGTCGGCCCTAACGAACGCGACGAAATCATTGAGTTGCTGGAGGGCCAGATCCAGATTCTGTGGAAGACCGATGAGGTGCGCATCCATCGTCCTACGGTGCCTGACGAAATCAAAAACGGTATTTATTATTTTCAGGAATGCCTGTTCCAGGCGGTGCCGATTACTTATCGTTACCTGGAAAAAGCTATCAAAAAGACCTATGGTGCCGATCCATCCAATGGCAGGGCGATTGCCGCGCCGAGCTTGCTGCGCTTTGGTTCGTGGATCGGCGGTGACCGGGACGGAAATCCCAACGTTACCCCGGAAACCACGGTGCTTGCGCTACGCCTTCAGGCGCGCGCCGTTCTGCTGGAATACATTAGCCGGGTGACACAGCTTAGCTATGTCCTGACGCACTCTGTGCTGTTGTGTCAGCCATCCCTGGCGTTTCTAGCCAGCCTGAAGCGGGATGATCACTTTCTGGACAAGGCCTTGCGCGATGCGCCTACCCGGTTCGCCAATGAGCCTTATCGGCGCAAGCTGTACGTGATGCGTTATCGCCTGGAAGCCAACCTGCTGCTGGTCAAAAAGCGTATCGAAAATAAAGAGGTGAATGACCCAGGAATGGGTTACGACTCCGAGGAGGAATTGCTCACGGATCTTTATTTGATGCACGATTCTTTGGTCAGCCACGGTGATGCCAGTGTCGCCGAAGGCGATCTTAAAGACCTGATACGCCTGGTCGAAACCTTCGGCTTTTTTCTGATGCATCTGGATGTGCGCCAGGAATCATCGCGCCATACTGCGGCTGTTGCGGAGTTGTTGGCTCAGCAACCGGAGGCCGTTAATTATTTTGGGTTGTCCGAAGTGGAGCGCATGGCGCTGCTGTCTGCGGTTATCGCTGAAGACCGTCCGCTGACGGCCGATGCGGATGTGTTGAGTCCCGCCACACTTGAAACCCTGGAGGTGTTTGCGGTAATGGCGCGTATGCGCCGTGAAATCAGCCCTAAGGCCTTCGGTAGTTATGTTATTTCAATGACCCACGCCGCCAGTCACATTATGGAGGTGATGCTGCTGGCGCGTCAGGCGGGGCTGGCCGGTTGTAATGATGAAGGGTGGTTCTGCAATATTCATGTCGCGCCGCTGTTTGAAACTATCAACGATCTGGCGCATATCGAGCAGGTGCTCACGGCGCTTTTCGATAATCCAACCTACGCTTCACTGCTCAAGGTATCGGGCAACAAGCAGGAGGTTATGCTTGGATACTCCGATTCCTGCAAGGACGGCGGGATTTTAACCTCCTCGTGGTACCTCTACGAGGCGCAGAAAAAAATCACCGCCATCACTACCTCGCGCGATATCGAGTGCCGTCTCTTCCACGGGCGCGGCGGTACGGTGGGGCGCGGCGGTGGTCCTACGCACGAGTCTATTCTTTCCCAGCCTGCGGGTACGGTGTTTGGCCAGATAAAATTCACCGAACAGGGCGAGATGATCTCGTATAAGTACAGCAACACGGAAACAGCGGTCTATGAGCTTTCCATGGGGATCACCGGCCTGCTCAAGGCCAGTCGCGGGTTGATACAGACGCCTGCCCCAGAGCAGCGTGAGCATCTTGATACCATGGCTCAGTTGTCGCAGGCTGGAGAGGCGGCCTACCGGAACTTGACGGATCATACCGCCGGTTTTCTCGACTATTTCTATGAGGCCACGCCCGTCAGCGAGATCGGCTTGCTCAACATCGGCTCCCGCCCGTCACACCGTAACAAGGCAGATCGCTCGAAGAATTCAGTGCGCGCGATTGCCTGGGTATTTGGTTGGGGCCAGTCGCGCCACACATTGCCCGCCTGGTACGGCATCGGCACTGCGCTGGCGAGCTGGCGCAAAAATACACCGGAGCGTTTTTCCCAGCTCCAGGCCATGTACAAGGAATGGCCGTTTTTCCGCGCCATGTTGAGCAATACCCAGATGGCGCTGTTCAAGGCGGATATGTCGATCGCACTGGAATATGCGGAGCTGTGCAATGATGCGGATGCGCGGCAGTGTGTCTATGATCTGATCCTTGGCGAGTATGAACAGGCGGTGAGCCAGATTCTGGATGTTGCCGGGATAGAATCTCTGGTCGAGGAGAATCCGCTGCTGGCACTCTCCATGCGCCGCCGTAACCCTTACCTGGATCCGCTGAATCATATCCAGGTGACCCTGCTCAAACGTTACCGCGACACCTCCCTTAGTGATGCGGAACGTGCTGCCTGGCTGGACCCTCTATTGCGATCCATCAACGCGATTGCAGCGGGGATGCGCAATACGGGGTAAGGTGCTGCTATAAACGGCAGTTGATAACTTTTCGAATTCTACTTCAAAGCGCCAATAATTATGTAGGGTGCGTCCCACGCACCTATGACTGTGGTGCGTGGGACGCACCCTACGATTCCGCTATTGATTTAGAAATGGAATGAGGAGTCTATGGTATACGGCGCCAACCGGCAGCCTACGGCATCACATGTCAACGCGCTTCCTTGATGATACCAGTCGCCAAGTACGATGCGCTGCGCGGCCTTGCCGTCTAGCGTAATTTCATGCGTGGCGGGGCGGTGGGTATGGCCGTGGATCAAGCGGTTCACGCCGTGTTCGCGCAAGGTGTTTTCCACTGTTTGCAGGTTTACATCCATGATTTCCTGCGCCTTCTGGCTGGATTTCTCGCGGCTTTGGGTGCGGTAATCCATGGCGATGGCGGCGCGTTGT
>CAMTYI010000103.1:0-3486 GCA_947085925.1 uncultured Gammaproteobacteria bacterium | reverse complement strand
GCCAAGCTGGTGCAAAGAAGCCTTACTTACTATTCGCGCCCCATCATCGACGCCCACTATGCCGATGCCCGGCGCCGCGACCGGCAGTGGGATGCCTACTTCGATGAAGCCTTGTTCCAGTATCCCTGGGAACTGGCGTTGAACGGCGCGCGGCTGAAGAAACACGACCCGCGCCCGGAAGACGCGCACGGCAACAAACTCGGCTTCCTCCCTCCCCCCACATCGCAATGGATCATATTGCACCCGAACGTCGGCATGGAATACGTGGCAGCCGCGCCCGACGGCCAGCAGTTCAAGCCCGTTGTGTACATTGAGATGTTCGGCTACAACCGCTGGCGCTGGGGAGAGTCGGGCGAAATGAAGAACGCCCTGGGATGGTCGGTGCTCGCAAGTTATGCCGACCGCGCCGCCACCAAGGATTTGCGCTATGGCCTGATGATGCACTACCGCAACAGTTTTGATCTGGGCATCACCTATAGCGACAAGGATGTCGGCGTGATACTCAGCATCGACCTCGCCCAAACCGTGAGCCGCGTAAGCGATAAGGCGCGCAAAGTGTTGCGGTTCGGGCGCGATTGACGCAACATTTTCGTGCGCATGGCACACGCCACTTTTTATAGGTTGATTTAGAAATGGAATGAAATGCCGTTCTCCCCGTTGTGTGCAGGCAGCATAGAGTCTACCCAAGCAGATTCCGCACCGGCGCGAAGGAGCGTCGATGGATGGGCAAAACACCCAACCTGTCGAGCGCCTCCAGATGTGCTTTGGTGGGGTATCCCTTGTGTACCGCAAACCCATAACCAGGATAAACGGCATCCAGCGCTACCATTTCCGCATCGCGCGCCACTTTGGCGATGATCGAAGCGGCGCTGATAACAGGCACGGTCTGATCGCCCTTGATCACCGCCTCGGCGGGACAGGCCAGTAGCGGGCAGCGGTTGCCATCCACCAGAGCACGGTGCGGCACCAACGATAGCGCCGCCACTGCACGCTGCATGGCCAGTAAACTCGCCTGCAGGATATTTAGCGCGTCGATTTCATCCACCTCCGCCCGCCCTAACGCCCACGCCAATGCCTTCTCGCGGATCTCGATATCCAATGCCTGGCGGTGCTTTTCCGATAACGCTTTGGAATCCGCAAGACCCATAATGGGACGCGCCGGATCGAGAATGACTGCGGCAGCCACCACTGGCCCGGCAAGGGGTCCGCGCCCCACCTCGTCGACGCCTGCCAAAAGAATATGCAAAGAACTCATTTCATTTCCAAATCAATAGTTGAAGTTGTAGGGTGCGTCTCACGCACCAATGAGCGTGGTGCGTGGGACGCACCCTACATAATTACTGGCGTTTTGAAATATCAATAGGATCACGCACCCTCCTTACGCTTATCGGGAGGAATCAAACTCAGCACCGCCTCCGCCGCCTGCTGATCTGCCCCCTGACGTAGCGAGGCGTGGATCTCCGTAAACGTCTCTTGCAGCGCCATAGCGGATTCCGGGTGTATCAAATAGTGCAACACGGATTGCCCGAGATTTTCCGGCGTAGCGGCATCCTGGATGAATTCGGGCACCAGAGGTTTTCCGGCGAGCAGATTGGGTAGTGAGAAATAAGGAATTTTCACCAGCCGCTTGGCAAGCCAGTAGGTCAGCGGCGCGAGGCGGTAGACCATTACCATGGGACGTTTCAGCAGCATCGCCTCCAGCGTCGCGGTGCCGGAGGCAAGCAGCACAACGTTCGCTGCCGCCATCACCTCACGCGAACGGCCTTCGATGACCGTCACTGAAAGATTGGGCGCCACGCTGGTGAGTATCTCGGCGAAACGTTCACGCGTTGCGGGCGTCGCCAACGGGACGACAAAGTGCAATCCAGGCCGCTGCCGCGCACACTCTACGGCGGCCTGGATAAAAATTGCGGCGAGGAAGTTGATCTCGCTCATGCGGCTGCCCGGCAATAGCGCCACGATTTCACCTCGCAATGGCAGCCCAAGCTCAGCGCGCGCGGCCTGCGGGTCGGCCAGTGGGGGGATCATCTCCGCCAGGGGATGACCGACAAAGCGCACCGGCACATGATGCTCTTCGTAAAAACGGGCTTCAAAAGGGAGTAGCGTCAGCATCAGGTCGGTGGAGCGCGCAATCTTGCGGATACGCCACTGGCGCCACGCCCATACCGAGGGACTCACATAATGAACCGTTGGTATCCCCGCATCCTTGAGTTTGCGTTCCAGGCCCAGCGTGAAATCCAGGGCATCGATGCCAACGAATACATCCGGCGGGTTTTCCAGAAAATGCCGCAGTAAACTGGCCCGCATCGCATGCAACTCGCGGAAGCGCCCCAGCACCTCGACAATGCCCATCACCGAGAGCCTTTCGAGTGGATAAAGCGCCGTGGCACCTTGTGCAATCATCGCCGGACCGGCGATGCCTTCAATTATTGCATCCGGAAAACGCGCCTTGATGGCGCGGATCAAGCCTGCGCCGAGCAGGTCGCCGGAGGCCTCGCCTGCCACAATACCGATACGAATCATTTAGCGTTTTTATCCATCGTCAAAAAATAGCTGCTCATAACCGCACGCCATGGAACCATTGCCAGACGCGCGGATCATATATCAGGCGCGGCATCAGGGCCACTCTTCGCAGCAAGCAATGCTTGACACTTGCCCTGCGCGCGCCTATAAATTCTAGCTCAACCACAGGCATGCTGGTTTTTAATAATTCGCATCAACAACCGCAATCAGGAGAGATTACGATGAAAGCACCAAGAATACTTACCGCCGTTACGCTTGCCAGCGCGCTATTTGCAGGCAACGTCCTCGCTGCCGATGGCGTGGCCGCAACGGGTGATGCCAAGCAGAGCCACGGGGCAATGAGGGGCGAGATGATGAAGGAACATCATCAGACCATGCGCGAGGTCAAGGGCATGCTAAAAGATGTAATGATGATCCTCAAGGACATCAACCACCAGCCCAGCGCAGCGGAAAAACAAAAACTGGGCCAGATGATCACCCGTCTTGACGAAATCATCAAAAAAGACAGCGAAATGGCGGAAAAATGGAAAAGCATGAAGGAAATGCACAAAGACATGCCGGGGCATGATGGAATGAAAGGGCATCCGATGACGAAGTAAGGGTGTATTTTGGATTTCGGCAACCGCTCCTTGCGATTGCATGGGCGATTGCCGAGAATCAAAGCATCGAGTACAGGGCGCACATCATCCCTGGCGCAACCCCTCATCCAGCTCATACAGACGCTGTGGTGTACCCACATCCACCCAGCCCCCCGTGTAGTGTTCGCCCGTCACACCGTGAGTTTCCATCGCCTTGCGCAGCAGTGGGGCGAGCGCGAATTTGCCGGGGACACACCCCTCGAACAATTCCGGACGATACACGCCAATACCACTGAACGTGAGCGTCTTGCCACCTTGGACAGGGGTTGAGACCCGTCTTTCGTGCAGCACAAAGTCACCCGCCGGGTGATGCGTGGGGTTATCG
>CAMTYI010000102.1:0-2902 GCA_947085925.1 uncultured Gammaproteobacteria bacterium | reverse complement strand
CAGTGAGTAGGTTGGGTCAAGGAGCGTAAGCTCCGGACCCAACAAAATCATTGCTTCAGCGCAATGTTGGGTCCGCTTCGCTTGACCCAACTACTTTTCCCCACCAATGGAAAGACTCATTTTTAGTGCGCTCAAAAGTGACAACAGGAGAACACATGGACACACCGCTCTCATACAAAGACATCAGTTCATTTCATCCCCCGCAGCGCACGCTGATGGGTCCCGGCCCCTCCGATGTCCATCCGCGCGTGCTCGCCGCCATGGCGCACCCTACCATCGGCCATCTTGATCCAGCGTTTATTGACATGATGGAGGAACTGAAAACCCTGCTGCGCTATGCCTTCCAAACGGAAAACACACTCACCTTTCCCGTCTCCGGGCCAGGTTCGGTCGGCATGGAAACCTGTTTTGTGAATCTGATGGAACCCGGCGACAAAGTGATCGTGTGCCGCAACGGAGTATTCGGTGGACGCATGATCGAAAACGTGCGGCGCTGTGGTGGTGTGGCCGTGGTGGTTGAAGATGCCTGGGGCATAGCCGTCGACCCAAACAAACTGGAGGATGCACTAAAGGCCAACCCTGATGCCAAACTGGTCGCCTTCGTCCACGCCGAAACCTCAACCGGAGCGCAATCCGATGTCAAGACGCTGGTGGATATCGCCCATCGCCATGACTGCCTCACTATCGTCGATGCGGTAACCTCACTGGGAGGAACGCCCCTGAAAGTCGATGAATGGGATATCGACGCCATCTATTCAGGCAGCCAGAAATGCCTGAGCTGCACGCCGGGTCTATCTCCGGTCAGCTTCGGAGCGCGCGTTGTTGACGCCATCAAGCGCCGCAAGACGCCTTGCCAAAGCTGGTTCATGGACCTGAATCTGGTGCTAGGCTACTGGAATGCAGGCAAGCGCACCTATCACCACACCGCCCCCATCAATCCCCTCTATGGTTTACACGAGGCGCTGGTGATGTTGAAAGAAGAAGGCCTGGAAAATGCCTGGGCAAGACACGCGCTCAATCATCGTGCGCTCAAGGCAGGCATCGAAGCGATGGGGTTGCAATTTTTTGTTGATGAAACACAGCGCTTGCCGCAACTGAACGCCATCAGCATCCCGCAAGGTGCAGACGACGCGGAAGTGCGCAAACGCCTATTGAATGAGTACCAGCTCGAAATCGGTGCGGGATTAGGCGAAATGGCCGGCAAGATCTGGCGCATTGGCCTGATGGGTTATGCCAGCAGGCCGGACAATATTTTATTGTGCCTGCACGCCCTTGATGAGATTTTGAGTGCAGCAGGTGCGGATATCAAGACCGGCGTAGCGGAAACAGCGGCGCGAAATGTTTACGCGTCACTACGTGCTCCTACAGCATGATCCCCAGAGGGAATACACGACATGATTAAAAACCCACACACACGGCGCACAATAGCATTTAGCCTGATAGTAATTGGCGGCCTGCTGATGTTTTTCGCTCCAGAGACAGAGGAATGGGCTGGCCTGGCGGTACTGGCCCTTGGGGTAATCATAGAGATTATTGGCATCACCCTGGAGCATAGAGGCGGAAAGTAATCATTTGCAGTGGTTCAGATTTAACCTGACAGACTGCGTTATCTCGAATGGCGGGGATGTGCCAGTTTCGGTCAGTCATAGCTGACCGAACCCGATCATCCAGCAACAGCCTTTTTCCTCATGGCTGAGTAGGTACTTTTTCTCAAAGGCGACGACCAAAATTGTTGACGTTCAGACGTTGATCTCTGCATTACTACAGCAAACGAAAAAGCAATGCTTTGGTTAAATTTGGAATAGGTCGAAAGCCCTCATCGCGCAATGGGCTCATAGTGTGGTGCATCGCTCTTGGCGATACTTATGTGCAAACCCTTGTAGGTCGGGTTTCAACCCGACCTACAAGGCAGATATAACCGTTGGCATAAGTTCCAGACAGCGTGCAACACGACACTAGATGGTATATTGGTGACACTTCTCTTTCTCTGGATTTCAATGGAAGCCAAACAAGCATCTGGGGTCTCATCAAAGCTGGCTCTCACCGAGCGTGGTCAATTGTGGCTGAATCAAATCGACGAAGCAGATAGACGGCTTGTTCGTGACTTTCTGTCAATGCTAACATTGGTTTCCCATAATGAGTTTGAGAGAACGGTTGAATGTTTGATCCTACGCCGGATGGCTAAAATTGAAGGGCCAATCGCATTATTTGCGATACGAGAACTGCCAAAGGACTGTGGGAATAGTTACTTCAATGTCGCCTGTGGTCCAGAGGGTTCGACAAGTACGGATGCGGTAGCTCGTGGAGCAGATATTGGCAGTGAAGGACGTGTAGCCTCATTTCTTCGGAATCTAGCAAAGGCCTACCCTGAAAAGCTGCTTAATCATCCCACAATCGAAAAAATGCGCCAGGTGAACTGTCGCGGCATCTTTCTGATCGATGACGTTCTGGGCAGTGGAAATCAAACATCATCGTTTCTATCAGCGATGTGGAGAGATTCAACCATTAAGTCCTGGGTATCGTTGGGGTATCTTCATTTTGAGGTTATCTGCTATGCGGTCAGCGAAGCCGGGTTGCGAAACGTGCAAAAACACCGAGTTAAGCCAAATTTAGAATATGAGTACTTTTGTCCGACCCTGGCTAATGTTCAGCCACAGAAGCTTCAAAAACCGCTAAGCGACATATTCAAGAAATACGGGGGAAGGACATCGAAGCCTAATATGAGTTGCGGGTATGGAAATATTAGTGCGCTGATGGTGAGGGTGTCCTGAATTTTGTGTAAACGGAATTCATTAATGTTGCGGCATCCGCTCATCAAACTGGATAGTAAAACGATTGAGCGCCGCTTTCCAGTCTCTAATCGGCATCGTCCATTTTTTACTGATGTTTTGTATGGCCAGGT
>CAMTYI010000101.1:0-15556 GCA_947085925.1 uncultured Gammaproteobacteria bacterium | reverse complement strand
TAAATCCCGGCTAACGCTAACATCATATCCAGCCATCGCTTCTTCTCCGTTTGGTTGATTAACGTCTCGGAATCGTCAATTTACCAAACCGAAGCGGTGGCTACTCCACTAAATTATTTACAGCAGTTTACGGACTCAATCTGCGCCGACGTTGCCAACTGCGGTGGTGATGCGCTCGGCCCAATCACTGGGACGGAATTTTCTGCCGTCCTCGGTAACACCCCTGATAATAATTCTTTCAGCTAAGCCGCTCATTATCTAACCGTGTCCGTGTCCAATTTCACCCAGCAAGATGCTCGTTTTTCCGATGCTTGTCAAACAGCACATCCCCGTGCCCAAGGCAATCACATGGAACCACTACATGGTCCACGAAAGACACGAAAAGCACGAAAAAATCAAAAATACCGAAACTTTATTGTGAAATATCATGCGAAGGTTTTTGTACTTTTCATGTTCGTGTTTTTCGTGTCTTTCGTGGACCGAATGCTCTTGACCGCTGGGCAAACACCTTTATGCAACTACCCTTGTCCCCTCACCGTGCAACCTTTTGCTTCTTCAGAAACGCTTTAATAAACCACCCTCACCCTACCCTCCCCCGCCAGCTCCTGCAGACGGTGCAGCAGTTCATCACTGGGGTGAACGCGCCATTCCTGGCCCAAGGCGAGTTGCGCGCGCGCGGTGGGTGCGTGGTATTCAATCCATACCGGGCAAATGCCTTCGCGGAACGGCGCCAGCCGCTGCGCCAACTCACCGACGAAGCCGTTGTTCGCCTGACGCCCTTCGACATCAATCACCAACCGCTTGGCATAGGCCTCGCGCGCCTGATCAATGTCAAAAATCTTGTCTGCGCTCATCTTGAAGCCGCCGGAATACTCATCCACGCTCACCGTGCCTTCCACTACCAGCAGCTTGTCCTTGATGATCAGGTTGCGGTATTGGCGGAAGTTTTCGGGAAACACCGCCAGCTCAATGCGTCCGCTGCGGTCATCCAGGGTGATGAAGGCCATGCGGTCGCCCTTGCGGCTCATCATGGCGCGCATGGCTACCACCAGACCGGCGATAACAACGGATTGGTCGCGGCCGGGCTTGAGATCGACAATACGCGAACTGATGAAGCGCGCCAGTTCGTGTTCGTAACGTGCGATGGGGTGGCCGGTAAGGTATAGCCCGAGGGTTTCCTTTTCCCCGGTGAGACGCTGCTCTTCATTCCACTCGGGTGCTTCTACATAGCGAGACTCATGTGCCTCACCTGTAGGCACACCGGGCGTGGCCGCAAAAACACCGAACAGATCTTCCTGCCCTGCGGCATCATTACGCGAATGCTGTTCGGCCAATTGCGTGGCGGCCGTGAGCGAGGCCATGAGCGTGGCGCGGCCCGCTCCCAGCCCATCAAGCGCTCCGGCACGAATCAGCGCCTCCAGCACGCGCCGGTTGGCCTTGCGCAGGTCGATACGCTGACAGAAATCGAACAGATCACGGAACGGGGCCTGCTTGCGTGCGGCAATGATACCCTCAATGGCCGCGCTGCCTGCACCCTTGACCGCACCCAGACCATACAGAATCGTGTTGTCATTGCTGACGGTGAAGGCACATTCGCAGGTGTTGATGTGCGGCGGCAGCACGGTCAGCTTCATGTCGCGGCATTCGTCGATCAGCGTTACGACCTTGTCGGTGTTATCCATATCCGCAGACAGCACCGCCGCCATGAAGGCCGCCGGGTAGTGGGCCTTGAGCCAGGCAGTCTGGTAGGACAACAAGGCATACGCCGCCGAATGAGATTTATTAAAGCCGTAACCGGCGAACTTTTCCATCAGGTCGAAGATGTAGGCGGCGATCTTTTCATCAACGCCGTTATTCTTCGCGCCATCCACAAAAATGGCGCGCTGCTGCGCCATTTCTTCAGCTTTTTTCTTGCCCATGGCACGGCGCAGCAGGTCGGCGGCGCCCAGACTGAATCCGGCCAGCACCTGGGCGATTTGCATCACCTGCTCCTGATAGAGGATTACGCCGTAGGTAGGTTTGAGGATCGGCTCCAGCGCGGGGTGTGGGTATTCCACCTTGGTGCGCTTGTGCTTGCGGTTGATGAAGTCGTCCACCATGCCGGACTGCAAGGGGCCAGGGCGGAACAGCGCCACCAGAGCCACGATGTCTTCGAAGCAGTCCGGTTGCAGGCGTTTGATGAGATCCTTCATGCCGCGCGATTCGAGCTGGAAAATTGCCGTTGTCGCACAACGCTTGAGCAGGGCGAAAGACGGCGCGTCATCCAGCGGAATGCGGACGATATCCAGCAGCGCCTCGCCGCGCGCGGCGCGCCCTCGGTTGATGTTCTTCACCGCCCAGTCGATGATGGTGAGCGTGCGCAACCCCAGGAAGTCGAATTTGACCAGCCCCACTGCTTCGACATCGTCCTTGTCGAATTGCGTCACCGTTCCCGCCGCGCCTTGTTCGCAGTAGAGCGGCGTGAAATCGGTGAGCGCCGAAGGTGCGATCACCACACCACCGGCATGCTTGCCGGCGTTGCGCGTTAATCCTTCCAGCGAGCGCGCGAGGTCGATCAATCCCCGCACGTCTTCTTCCTGCTCGTAGCGGCGGCGCAGCGTCTCTTCCTTCTCCAGCGCATCATCGAGTGTGATGCCCAGCTCGAAGGGGATCAGCTTGGCGATCTGATCGACGAAGCCGTAAGGATGCCCCAGCACGCGCCCGACATCGCGCACCACGGCCTTGGCCGCCATGCTGCCGTAGGTGATGATCTGCGACACGCGGTCGCGCCCGTAGTGCTCTGTCACATACTCGATGACACGGTCGCGGCCCTCCATGCAGAAGTCGATATCGAAATCCGGCAGCGAGACGCGCTCGGGGTTTAGAAAGCGCTCGAACAGCAGGTCATAGCGGAGTGGATCCAGATCCGTGATTTCCAGCGCATAGGCCACCAGCGACCCCGCGCCAGAACCGCGCCCCGGCCCCACCGGCACATCGTTCTCCTTGGCCCAACGTATAAAATCCGCCACGATCAAAAAGTAACCGGCAAAGCCCATGCTGATAATCACATCCAGCTCGCGCGCCAGCCGTTCGTCGTACTCCACGCGCTGTTGGGCAAACTTTGGAGCCTGGGTGTCGAACAGGAAAGCCAGACGCTTTTCCAGCCCGACACGCGCGCACTCGCGGAAATAGGTGTCCATGGTCATGCCTTCCGGCACCGGGAAGTCGGGCAGGAAGTTTTTACCGAGTGTCAGCTCCAGGGTGCAGCGGCGCGCGATCTCCACGGTATTCTCCAGCGCTTCGGGAAGATCGGCAAACAGCTCGGCCATCTCCTGCGGGGTGCGCAGATACTGCTGTTCGGAATAAAGACGTGGGCGGCGCGGATCATCCAGCACGCGTCCCTCATGGATGCACACCTTGGCCTCGTGCGCGTAAAAATCTTCAGGCTTGATGAAGCGCACATCGTTGGTGGCCACTACCGGTACGTCGAGTGCCTGGGCAAGATCAACCGCGTCGTGCAGATAATTTTCCTCGTGCTCGCGTCCGCTGCGTTGCAGCTCCAGATAGAAGCGATCGGGAAACAGCGCCTTCCAGCCATTGAGCAGCGCTTCGGCACTCGCCCGGTTACCCGCCAGCAGGGCTTGTCCTACATCACCGGCGCGTCCGCCGGACAAAGCGATCAACCCATCGCTCGCACCCTCCAGCCACTCCCTGCGGATCATGGGGATACCGCGCAACTGGCCTTCGATATAACTGCGCGACACCAGACGCGTAAGATTGAGATAACCCTCCCGGTTCTGGCACAGCAACACCAAGCGCGATGGCTGGTTATGATCCACCTCATTGTGCAGCCACACATCCACCCCGATGATAGGCTTCACGCCCGCCGCCTGGGCTGCGCGGTAAAACTTCACCATGGCGAACAGGTTGGATTGGTCCGTCACCGCGCAGGCCGGCATACCGGCAGCAGCGCACGCCTTCACCAGCGGTTTGACGCGCACAACGCTGTCAACCAGGGAATATTCAGTGTGGAGATGGAGGTGGACGAAGCCGGGGGTCATTTGTGTAATTTTCGTGGTTCGAGGTGCGGGTTGCAAGGGCTATGAAAGACGACAGCCGTCTCCATGAGGAATAGATCATATAATATCAAACAACCGGGCTTAACAGGACGCTGAAACGGCACATCGCCTATTTCACAACAGATACAATCACCTGCATTTCAGGCGCACCGTTCATAGCGCAACCCGCCAGTAGTCACGGTATTTTTACCATGGATAATTCCTTGCAAGAGTGCTATATCTGCCAGACAATTTAAACATGTAAGCTATCCGTAAGTTTGCTGGTTTATTCTGTCCATGGTGGAATTGTTTCTAAGGATGGTTTTTCATGCCTCTGCTCGCTCAAACGATAGTTGCTTCGAGGCCGTTCTCCCCGGCCAAGACTGCCCTGCCTCAGGATGGCGATGTTTATCCTCGCGAACGGCTGTTCCAATTGCTTGATGGCGGTCGCCAGTGCTCGGTCATATGGGTTTCCGGCCCGCCCGGCTCGGGCAAAACGGCGCTTCTTTCGAGTTACCCCAAAGCGCGCGGCCTGCCTGTACTCTGGTATCAGGTCGATAGCCGGGATCAGGATCCCGCCAACTTTTTCTATTATCTGGGGCTTGCCGCCCAACACCTGGAGCATGCCAACAAACCCCCTTTGCCCCTGCTGACAGCCGAATATCTGGCAGATCTGCCCACGTTCACCAAACGCTATTTCAGCGAACTCTACAGCCGACTCGAAGGACCGTTCGTGCTTGTGCTGGACGATTGCCATGAGATGGAGGAAAAATCCGCCCTTTATCAGGTCTTGCAAGATAGCCTTTCCGAGTTGCCCGTGGGCGCGACAGTGATCCTTACCAGCCGTGGCGCTCCGCCCCCGGCGTTCGCCCGGCTGCGGCTCAACCGGAAGATGAAGATTATCGATGCACAGGATTTGTGTCTCACCTCCGACGAGATACGCGATATCGCCGCGATACGTGGCGGCCAGACCGATGAAACCCTGCTGCGCCTGCTCTACGATAAAACCGGCGGCTGGGCGGCGGGACTGGTCTTGATGCTCGAACACGCCCAAACGCATACCGCGCTATCACCAGCGATAGATCAGGATGCCTTCCAGCTCGTCTTCGATTATTTCGCCGATGAAATTTTTGCCAAGGCCACCCCGGACATGCAGCAATTCCTGCTGCAAAGCGCCTTCTTTCCCTGCATGACCACCGAGATGGTGGTACAACTCACCGGACATGCCGATGCAGGCGAGATGCTGGCTGATCTCAGCCGCAGGCACTACTTCGTCGAGAAGCGGAATGGCGATGGGATTTTGTATCAGTACAACGGGCTGTTCCGCGATTTCCTGTTGTCGCAATCAAGAAAATCTCTTTTCGCGGCGCAGTTATTCGACATCCAGAATCGCGCCGCGCATATTTTGGAAAAGGCGGGGCAGGTCGATGAAGCTATCGCGCTCCATATCAGCATCGCAAATTGGGACATGGCCAGGGAAACCATCCTGCGGTATGCGGCCACGTTGATTGCCCAGGGACGCACCCAAACCCTCGAAAGCTGGATACATGCGCTGCCCAATCATGTCATCGAACAAAACGGCTGGCTGCTCTACTGGCTGGGCTATTGCCGCCTGCCGTTCAATATCGGCGAGGCGCGCGGACATCATGAAAAAGCCTACGCATTTTTCAAGGCGGAACAGCACCCGGTGGGCCAATACCTGGCGTGGGCGGGCGTGGTCGACACTTATCGCTATGAATGGGGAAATTTCACGCCCTTGGATCACTGGATCGGCGAACTTGAAAACATGCTCGAACGCCATCCGCAATTTCCTTCCATCGAGATAGAAATCCGCGTGCTGTCCAGCATGTTCGGCACGCTGATTTATCACCGGCCACAGCATCCGCGCCTTCCGGCATGGGAGGAGCGCCTGAAAACCCTCATGCAGAACTGTCCCGACAGGAATCAGCGGCTCATCATGGGCATCAACCTGTTGCCCTATTACTTCTGGCTTGGCGATTTCGCCAAGGCCTGGCTGATTTTCCGCTCACTGGAAGAGGAAGTGCATGCACCCGATGTGCCTGCGTTGATAAAAATTACCTGGCAACTTCAGGAGGGGTTTTATAACTCGCTGGCGGGGTCTACCGAGAATTGCATCAATGCCGTAGAAGAAGGCTGGCGAATCGTTACCCAGAGCGGGGTACATGTCAGGGACTATCTGTTGCTTGGGCAGGGTGCGGCCGGCGCGCTGGTGGCGGGCGATCTGGAGCTGGCCAAGGATTATCTGCGCAGAATGGCGCCCGTGCTGAATGCCACGCGCCTGCTCGATGTCGGCTATTACCATTACCAAGCCGCCTGGCTTGCCATGCTGCAAGGCAATCTGCCGCATGCCCTGGAAGATGCTGAAACAGCCGTCCGGCTGTCAACCGCCGCAGGCACCCCTTTCCCGAACGCGATATGCCTCATCGGCCTGACACAGATCTTTTTCGCGCAGGGGCGGAATCGCGCAGCACTGGTTCACCTGGGCCGCGCCCGGCGCATTGGCCGCAGCATGCGCAGCGAACTCATCGAGTATCATTGCCTGGCGCGTCTGGCACTGTATGTTTTGGACCGAGGCAGGCAGGCGTTGGGCATGTCGCTGTTGCGCCGTGTTTGCGCCCTGAATAAAAAAATGGGCAGTGTCAATCTGCACTTCTGGACGCGGACGGACATTGCCAGACTATGCGCCTATGCCCTCGAAGCGGGGATTGAAACCGACCACATCAGACACTATGTGCGGCAACGCGGCCTGGAGCTTGCGGATGCCGCCACGCATTGCGAAGAGTGGCCATGGCCTCTGAAAATATACACACTCGGTCGTTTTCAGGTGCTCTGCCATGATGAGCCGATATCGCTCAGTAACAAGGGGCAGCGCAAGCCTCTGGAACTGCTCAAGGCACTGCTTGCCTTTGGCGGCAGGGATGTCGGTGTCGATCAATTGGCCGAGGCCTTGTGGCCCGACGCCGAAGGCGACATTGCCCGTCAGGCGTTCAATACTACGCTGCATCGCCTGCGCAAGCTGCTCGATCACGACAAAGTGCTGGTTTTGCAGAGCGGTCGACTGTCGCTCGACGCCCATTATTGCTGGGTCGATGCCTGGGCGCTGGGACGTGCCATGAGCCGGTTGCAGGATCGCCAGGCAGGCGAACACAAAGACCCTGCATCACGCAGTAAGGTGTTTCAGTTATATCAGGGACCCTTTCTGCATCAGGAGGGTTCCGCCTGGGCAATCACCCCACGCGAACGTCTGAAAAGTAAATTCCTGCGTCAATTGGACGACTTGGGGCAGCGTTGCGAACAAACTGGAGAGTGGGATGCCGCCGTGGATTGCTACGGAAAATCGCTGGAGGTCGATCCTGTGGCAGAAGTGTTTTATCAGCGCCTCATGCGCAGCTACCTGCGGCAAAACCGGCGCGCAGAAGCATTGGCCGTCTATCAGCGCTGCCGCAAGGTGCTCAATGCAGTGCTTGCCATGCCGCCTTCCGCTGAAACCGAGGCGATCCGGCGGAGCTTGCAGATCGACTGATCACCGGCCCTTGTGTTCGGCAACGCTCGAAACGTTACGGGATTATTGCCGGGCGTGACCACACATCTGCGTGAAGCGACCTCCTCCAACGAGGCGTTCCAACTGTGACTCGCCTTCACGCTGCACCTGCCCTATACTAACCAGCAGCGGCAGCATATAAAACCGGGCAAAGCCCGTTGCGCGTCCGCCCAAAATCCATGCACATCTATCCTATGAGAGGGACACCATGAAGGCAGCCAACATCCTCGAAACTATCGGTCAAACACCCCATGTACGCATCAATCGATTGTTTGATCAGCGCGTGGAGGTTTGGATGAAGCTGGAGCGCGCCAACCCTGGCGCCAGCATCAAGGATCGCATTGCGCTTGCCATGATAGAAGCCGCCGAGCGCAAGGGGTTGCTCAACAAGGACACTATCATCATTGAGCCGACCTCCGGCAACACCGGCATCGGCCTGGCCATGGTGGCAGCAGCGCGTGGATACCGGCTGATTCTGACCATGCCCGAATCCATGTCCATCGAACGCCGCCGCTACATGGCCGCGCTCGGTGCGCTGCTGGTACTCACGCCAAAAGAAAAGGGAATGCCGGGCGCTATCGAACGCGCAAAAGAACTCGTGGCCGAAACGAAGAACGCCTGGATGCCGCAGCAGTTCGAAAATGAAGCCAATCCTGAAATACATCGCCAAACCACGGCCAGAGAGATTCTTGCCGACTTCCCCGAAGGTATTGATTACCTGATTACTGGGGTTGGCACGGGCGGCCATATCACGGGCTGCGCCGAGGTATTGAAGCAGGCGAATCCCAATCTCAAGGTGTTCGCGGTGGAGCCAACCGGATCTCCGGTGCTCAGCGGTGGCGCGCGTGGCCCACATCCTATCCAGGGCATCGGCGCGGGCTTTGTGCCTGCAATTCTCAACACGGAAATTCTGGACGGCATTATCCAGGTTGATCATACGGACGCGTTTCGTTACGCCAGCCGTTGCGCAAAAGAAGAGGGTATTTTCATCGGTATATCGTCGGGCGCATCTCTTGCAGCGGTTGCCCAAAAATTACCGGGCATACCAGACGGCAGCCGCATATTAACCTTCTGCTATGACAGCGGTGAACGCTACCTGTCGGTCGATGGACTGTTTGACGCGTGATTGGCCATCAGCACAATATCGCGGGATGCGACGCCCCATCGCATCCCGCGCTGATTAAGCCTAAAAATCTCTTTTTTGTCCACGAAACTCACGAAAAAACACGAAAACATTCAGGTGTATATCACCACTTTACTTGCCACCCACCTGGTGAATTCTTGAAACGGCCCATGTTTTTGTTTTGTTTCGTGACTTTCGTGTTTTTCGTGGACAACTGAGTCTTTCAGGATTAATCCCTATCATCCGGCCAAGCCAGAAAGAGAATAATAATACCCATCCCCCCCAGCAACCAGGTAAGCAGCGGGGCGCCGCCGATCATCGCGGGGGCATTGCCATCCAGCCCCTTGATAACGGCGGCGCTGATAATCAAGGCGGCGCCGACCACGGCGCCGAAGGTGCGTTGGTTGGCGCGCTTGATCTCGCCGCGAATCTTTTGCAGCTCCTCAGATTGCCATTCCACACGCAGCTTGCCATCGCGCGCCTGCTGCAATACGTCATGCACCAGGGCGGGCAACTGCGGCAGACTTGAGGCCCAACCCGGGATCTGGGCGCGCAGATTCTTATACAAGGCACGCGCGCCGAACTGTTCGCGCATCCAACGCTCCAAAAAGGGTTTGGCCGTGGTCCATAGGTCGAGATCAGGGTACAGCTCACGCCCCAGCCCTTCGATATTCAACAAGGTTTTTTGCAGCAGCACCAACTGAGGTTGCACTTCCATATTGAAACGGCGCGCAGTCTGGAACAGGCGCAGCAGCAAATAGCCGAAGGAGATATCCTTGAGCGGGCGCTCGAAGATCGGTTCGCAGACGCTGCGAATGGCGGATTCGAATTCATCGACACGAGTACCCGCAGGCACCCATTCAGACTCCACATGTAGTTCGGCAACGCGCCGGTAATCACGATTGAAAAAGGCCAGCAGATTTTCGGCGAGATAACGCTGATCCTCGGGGCTGAGCGTGCCCATGATGCCAAAATCCACGGCAATGTAACGGCCCTGGGGGGAAACGAAAATATTGCCGGGGTGCATATCGGCATGAAAAAAATTGTCGCGAAACACCTGGGTAAAGAAGATTTCCACGCCCTTCTCTGCCAGTTTTTTGAGGTCAATGCCCTGCTGGCGCAAGGATGGCACGTCACCGATGGGTGTGCCGAAGATGCGCTCCATCACCATCACGTTGCGGCGCGTCTGCGGCCAGTAGATCTCAGGCACATACAGCAGATCCGAATTTAAAAAGTTGCGGCGCAGTTGTGAAGCGTTGGCCGCCTCGCGCATCAGATCGAGTTCACCGAGGATGGTCTTTTCATATTCAGCCACCACCTCGCGCGGACGCAGACGCCGCGCCTCTTTCCAGTAGCGCTCGGCGAGATCGGCGACGATATAGAGCAGGCCGATGTCGCGTTGAATGACCTTCTCGATGCTGGGACGTACCACCTTCACCACCACCTCTTTGCCGTCGTGCAAGCGCGCGACATGCACCTGTGCGATAGAGGCCGAACCCAGCGGGGTTTCATCGAAATCCTGAAATATTTCGGTGAGTGGCCTGCCATAGGCCTGCTCGATGATCATGCGTGCCTGCAATCCTGGAAATGGCGGCACGCTGTCTTGCAGTCGCGCCAGCTCCTGTGCAATGTCAGGAGGCAGCAAATCAGGACGCGTAGAAAGCGTCTGGCCGAATTTGACGAAGATCGGCCCCAGGTCTTCCAGGGCACGCCGGATGCGCACACCACGCGCCTCCTGGGATACGCCAAACCAGCGCCACGGCATAAGATAAAGCAGAAAACGGAATGGACGGAACAGGTGCGTGGCAAGGACGATTTCATCCAACCCGTGCCGCACCAGAATACGATTAATATGCAGCAGGCGTAACGCCTGACCGGGGCGGATCATCCGGCACCCCTGTGTTGCATCAGCCCGCGCAAACGGTGGATACGCGCCTCGATCCGGTCAGCGTCGGAACGCAACGTATCGACACCAGCAAGAAATTCCTCCACTTCATCGCGCTTGGGCAAGTCGCGGCTTTCTTCGTGCAGGTACTCGGCAGTATCGCGACCCAGCGTATCCGCCGCACGGCGGCTCCAACCAAGCATGTCGCGCACCGCGTTGCCAACCTGATGTGCGATGACATCGCCGGTCAACTTGGACAATTGCTCTTCCCAATCAATATCGATGGCATCGAGAATTGCTTTGAAACGCTGCCCCAGCTCGATGTCGCCACGGATCTCTACATCGCCCGAGAACAATGTCCCCGGCTCATGCTTGGTCACGCCCAGCCGCGCCAACGCCAGCGGCGTGCCGCTCAACAATGTATCCGGCGCGCCTTCATGAGCGCCCGACACCTGCATGCCATTCGCGCTGGGCAACAAGTATAAGGTGATATCCAGGCCGCGCAGCTCGATGGCGATCACCTTGCCGGACAGTGCAGCGAGACGCTGGAGGGTGCCGGGGTCGAGGCGAAGACAGGCGTTTAACGCGGCGTCAAGCGCAGAAAGGAAAAGCGTAGGTACTTGCACTATAGTGCCCTTAAAAATTAGCTACGAAGACACGGTGTACACAGAGGTTTTTTAATGTGTTGTATTACACACCATCGTCCACGAAAGACACGAAAGACACGAAAAATCTTCATGGCACAATCCTGCTTTCGGATAACAACTGAAGTTGCATGGCAGGCACTATTGGTAAGCATATCAGGAAAACCACAGTCTATTTTTTCGTGCCTTTCGTGTTTTTCGTGGATCACACTTTCCCACCGCAAGGGTGGCAATGTCGTTGGGCGCGTATAGAACACAGGTTCACTCCTACAACTTATACCCCCGGTGCAACGCCACAATCCCGCCCGCCAGGTTAAAATATTCGCAACGCTCGAAACCAGCGCGTTGCATCATTCCCTTGAGGCTTTCCTGGTCAGGATGCATGCGTATCGACTCGGCCAGATAGCGGTAGCTTTCGGCATCTCCAGCGATCATTTTGCCCATCAGCGGCAGCAGTTTGAATGAATAAGTGTCATAGACAGATTTGAGTCCAGGCACCACTGGGCTGGAAAACTCCAGCACCAGCAACCGCCCGCCGGGCCGCAGCACACGACACATGGAGCGCAGCGCGGCATCCTTGTCGGTAACATTGCGCAGGCCGAAGGCGATAGTGACGCAGTCGAAATGATTATCGGGAAACGGCAAGCATTCGGCATTGGCCTGCACATAGCGCACGTTGCCCACCACGCCCTGATCCACCAGACGCGCACGCCCGGTATTGAGCATGTTGGCATTGATATCGGAAGAAACCACATAACCGGCCGCTCCCACCTTGCGCGCAAACTGGGCAGCCAGATCACCCGTGCCGGAGGCAAGGTCCAGCACGTGCTGCCCGGCGCGCACATTGCTCATATCAATGGCAAACCGCTTCCACAAGCGGTGGATGCCGAACGACATGACATCATTCATCACGTCATATTTTGACGCTACCGAGTCGAACACCCCCGCCACCTTGCGCGCTTTCTCTGTCACCGGCACGCGCTGGAAACCGAAATGGGTGGTATCGTCTGTTGGTTCGTGTTTATCCATGAACATTATCCTTTAGGAGGCTGTACCGGGTTCATTGCGAGTATGTCCGGCCTTTTCAAGACGCATCAGATATTCCTGCCAGAAGGTGCCGTAATTTTCGCCGAGGGTGTAGAGCACATTCCAGGAATACAGCCCGGTGTTGTGCCCATCGTCGAACACCAGACGCACGGCATAATTGCCGACCGGCTCGATGGCTGTGATGTTGACGCTCACCTTGTCGAGCTGCAACACCTCCTGCCCCGGCCCGTGGCCGCGCACCTCCGCCGAAGGCGAGTAGACGCGCAGATACTCGCATGGCAACCGGAAGTGCGCGCCGTCATCGAAGAACAGTTCAAGTACCCGCGATTTTTGATGCAGGCGTATGTCGGTGGGCCTGGGTTTGTTGTCTGTGATCATTACAAAATATACCTGCTCAAATCCTCATCCTTCGCCAGTTTCGCAAGGTGCTCATCTACATAGGCGGCGTCGATCTCAAGCGTTTGACCGCCGCGGTCGGAGGCCTCGAAGGAGAGGGTTTCCAGCAGCCGTTCCAGCACGGTATGCAGGCGCCGCGCGCCGATGTTTTCGGTGCGTTCGTTGACGTGCCAGGCCACCTCTGCGATGCGTGCGATGGCACCCGTGCTGAAAGTAAGCGTTACTCCTTCCGTCACCAGCAGCGCGCGGTATTGTTCGGTGAGCGAGGCGCTGGGTTCGGTGAGTATTCTGACGAAATCATCCACCGTCAGCGCATCCAGTTCGACGCGGATCGGCAGCCTCCCCTGCAACTCAGGGATAAGGTCCGACGGTTTGGAAAGATGAAACGCGCCCGAGGCGATGAACAGGATGTGGTCGGTGCGCACCGTGCCGGACTTGGTGGATACGGTGGAGCCTTCCACCAGCGGCAGCAAATCGCGTTGCACGCCTTCGCGCGACACATCCGGCCCACCGTGCTCGCCGCGTTTGGCGATCTTGTCTATCTCGTCGAGAAACACGATGCCGTTCTGCTCCACATTATGCACAGCCTTGACCTTGATCTCTTCTTCGTTGATGAGCTTGGCGGCCTCCTCATCGACGAGTACCTTGAAGGCCTCTTTGACGCGCATCTTGCGCGTGCGGGTGCGCCCTGCTCCAATATTCTGAAACAGGCTCTGCAATTGGCTGCTCATGTCTTCCATGCCGGGCGGCGCCATGATTTCCACGCCGACGGGCGCGACGTTGACCTCCACCTCGATCTCTCGCTCATCCAGCTCTCCCTCGCGCAGCTTCTTGCGGAATTTCTGGCGTGTTGACGAGGCCTCCGCGCTGGGCGGCTCCGCGCTGAAACCCATGCCGCGCGCGGGCGGCAGCAGGATGTCGAGGATGCGCTCCTCAGCTGCGTCCTCGGCGCGATGACGCACTTTTTTCATTTCCTCCTCGCGCGTCATCTTGATAGAAATATCCATCAAATCACGGATGATCGACTCCACGTCGCGCCCGACATAACCTACTTCGGTAAATTTGGTGGCTTCGATCTTGATAAACGGCGCATTGGCCAGTTTGGCGAGACGCCGTGCGATCTCGGTCTTGCCCACGCCGGTGGGGCCGATCATGAGGATGTTTTTCGGCGTAACCTCGCTACGCAGCGGCTCGCTGATCTGCATCCTGCGCCAACGGTTGCGCAGGGCGATGGCCACGGCACGCTTGGCGGCGGCCTGGCCGACGATGTGTTTGTCCAGTTCCTGGACGATTTCTCTTCGGGTCATTTCGGACATGGTTTGGGACTCACGGATAACGCTCTCACCGTCAGGGTGACAATGAATCGGGATTGACCGCTTCCAGCTCTTCGATGGTCAGATTATGGTTGGTGTAGACGCAGATGTCGGCGGCAATAGACAACGCACGCTCGACGATGGTGCGCGCATCCATCTCGGTGTTTTCCAGCAGCGCGCGCGCCGCAGCCTGGGCAAACGCCCCGCCGGAACCTATCGCCATCAGGCTATTTTCAGGCTCGATCACATCGCCATTGCCGGAAATAATCAACGAGACATGCTTGTCGGCCACCGTCAGCATAGCCTCCAGGCGGCGCAGCATGCGGTCGGTGCGCCAGTCTTTGGCCAGCTCCACCGCCGCGCGCTGCAAGTTGCCCGAATATTTCTCAAGCTTGCCCTCGAAACGCTCAAACAGGGTAAAGGCATCCGCCGTGCCACCGGCAAAACCGGCCAGCACCCCGCCATTATAAAGACGGCGCACCTTGCGGGCATTGCCCTTCATGATGGTATTGCCCAGAGACACCTGCCCGTCGCCGCCGATCACCACCCGCCCGGCACGGCGCACTGACAGGATCGTGGTGCCACGAAATTGCTCCAATGGGGATTCCTCGTGTTGTTTCTATGAGATGGATGATTGTACACCATCCCGGCGGGCTTGAAGAAATGATGGAGAGGGCAGGACTCCCAATCCTATGATTTGGATTTTTTGCCGCCGGAAGCCTTGCGCAATGCCACGGACAGCGCCTTGTTAGCCCATACCCGCAACTCTGCAACCTCCTCCAGCACGTCTACCGGGACCTCGTAATATTGCATGGTGTAGGCGGGTCTGTCGGCAAAGGGTTGGAATGGCCCCATGCCCGCAGCCTCATAATCAAGCCGATTGGTGTCATCCACTTTGAAGTACAGGGTATCACTGGCAATCAAGGCGAAAAAAACACCCTGCAAATAAAGCCCCATTCCACCAAACATTTTTTTGCCAGTCACCTGCCCGGCGCAACGCAGTTGCTCAAGCACATAGTCACTGTACTGATCACTGACAGACATGATAGCGATGGCACGCCACATCATGGTCGTTCACCATCCCAGTCGCCTGCATATAGGCATAACAGATGGTGGAGCCGACGAATTTAAAACCGCGTTTGGCCAGATCCTTGCTCATGGCATCTGATTCCGCTGTTTTGGCGGGAACATCCTTGGCGGATTGCCGCGCATTGATGATGGGAGCGCCGCCGACAAAGCTCCAGATATAACGATCAAAACTGCCAAACTCTTTTTGCACAGCCAAAAATAATTGGGCGTTCAAAACCGTGGCAGCCACTTTCAATCGATTGCGCACAATACCGGGGTCGGCAAGAAGAGTGGCAATTTTATTTTCATCGTACCGCGATATTTTTTGGGCATCAAAATCATCGAATGCCACTCGATAACCCTCGCGCTTTTTGAGTATTGTCGACCAGCTCAAACCCGCCTGCGCACCCTCCAGAATCAAAAACTCAAACAACACCCGGTCATCATGAACAGGCACGCCCCACTCGCTATCGTGATATTC
>CAMTYI010000100.1:0-3000 GCA_947085925.1 uncultured Gammaproteobacteria bacterium | reverse complement strand
GTGCAATGGGCGGTAGATCGACTCAATCACCGGCCACGTAAAGTACTTGGATTTAGAACCCCTTACGAGGTATTCTTCGGGGTGTCGGTAAGCTACACCAAGCCACCATTAGCTGTTGCACTTCGAACTTGAATCCGCGAAGGAATTATCAGCCAGCCTTCCTGAAAAAAGTGAGGGATACGAATGGATGCCGATGATCTCGCCCCGATACTGCTCGACACCGTGCGCCGACTCGGCACCGAGTTACGCCCCCATGGAAAGACCGGATCAGCGCTGACGCTCGACAGTTCTCTGGATCGGGATCTGGGTTTCGACAGTCTGGCACGGGTGGAACTGCTGCTGCGTATCGAGCAGGCTTTCGGCGTGAGCCTGCCGGAGCAGACATTGACGGCAGTGGAGACGCCACGTGACCTGTTGCGCGCAGTGCTCGCGGCCTCTGCCGTTGCCCCTCACGCTGCCATACCAACGAGGATCCGGGAGGCGCCGCCGGAGCAAATTGAGGCCGAACCCGACCGCGCAGCTACCCTCCTCGATGTTCTGGACTGGCACGTAGCTGCCCACCCACAGCGCACACATATCATCCTTTCTGGAGAAACCGATGAAGAGGAGATAAGCTATTTCACCCTGCGCCAGGGAGCAGAGGCTGTGGCGGCGGGACTACGGGCGCACGGCTTGCAACCGGGGCAAAGTGTGGCCATCATGCTGCCAACCAGCCGGGATTATTTTTATTGTTTTTACGGCATCCTGTTCGCCGGCGGCGTGCCGGTGCCCATCTACCCGCCTGCACGCCTGTCGCAGATTGAGGATCATCTGCGCCGCCACGCGGGCATCCTGAACAACGCCCTCGCCTCTATCCTGATCACCGTACCCGAGGCCAAGGCGGTGGCGCGGCTGCTTAAATCCCACGTGGAGGGACTGCACAGCGTGACCACGGTGCAGGAGCTTTCGGTCTCCCGCGCGGCGCTCGCCAGCCCCATCAGCGTCCCCGTCATCAAGGCTCAGGATATCGCCTTTTTGCAATACACCTCGGGCAGCACAGGCAATCCCAAAGGGGTAGTGCTGACTCACGCCAATCTGCTGGCAAACATCCGCGCCATGGGGCAGGCAACGCGGGCGGACTCCACGGATGTGTTCGTCAGTTGGCTCCCCTTGTACCATGATATGGGGCTGATCGGCGCCTGGCTCGGCAGCCTGTACTACGCCATCCCTTTCGTAGTCATGTCACCCCTCGCCTTTCTGGCCCGCCCGGAGCGCTGGTTGTGGGCCATCCACCGGCACCGTGGCACACTGTCGGCGGCGCCCAATTTCGCTTATGAATTGTGCCTGCGCAAGATCAGCGACCAGGCCATTGAGGGCTTGGACCTCAGCTCCTGGCGCATGGCCTTCAACGGCGCCGAGCCGGTCAGTCCTGATACTATCGTCAATTTCCAGCGGCGTTTCGCCCGCTACGGCCTGCGCCCTGAAGCCATCGCGCCTGTCTACGGGCTGGCCGAGTCCGCTGTAGGCCTAGCCTTTCCGCCCCCCGGCCGCAGCCCAATCATCGACCGCATCAAGCGCGACACGTTCATGCGCGCCGGCAAAGCCTACCCAGCCAGTGAAGAAGAGCAAGATGCGTTGCGCTTCGTGGCCTGCGGCCAGCCCCTGCCCAGCCACCAGATCCGCATCGTCGATGCCACCGGCCACGAACTGGGCGAACGCGAAGAGGGGCAACTGGAGTTCCGCGGGCCTTCAACCACCAGCGGCTACTTCCGCAACCCGGAGCAGACGCGCCGTCTGTTTCATGGGGAGTGGCTGGATTCCGGCGATTTTGCCTACATCGCCGCCGGCGATGTCTATCTCACCGGCCGCGCCAAGGACATCATCATCCGCGCCGGGCGTAACATCTATCCCTACGAACTGGAAGAGGCCGTGGGCAACATCCCCGGCATGCGCAAAGGCTGTGTCGCGGTGTTCGGCAGCCCCGGCCCCGCCTCCGGCACGGAACGCCTCATCGTGCTGGCGGAGACGCGCGAGACCGAGGCCACCGTGCTGGACAAACTGCGCGGGGAAATCAACACCCTGGCGATGAACCTGCTGGGTGAGCCGCCGGACGATATCGTGCTGGCTCCGCCGCACACCGTACTCAAGACCTCCAGCGGTAAGATCCGCCGTGCAGCCAGCCGCGAGCTTTACGAAAAAGGCGGAACCACAGGCCGACGGCCACGCGCGGTGTGGTGGCAATTTGTGCGCCTGGCATGGACCAGTGTTACGCCGCAACTGCGGCGCTCACTGCGTCTGGCGTCCGGCACCTTTTATGCCGGTTACACATGGCTTCTGTTCTGGATAATGGCGCCCCTGACATGGCTGATGGCCGCCCTGCTGCCGCGTCCCGCCTGGGGCTGGACCATCAGCCGCTTCATGGCGCGACTTTTCGTGCGCCTGTCCGGCACGCCGTTTGTGGTGCGAGGGTTGGAAAACCTGCCGCATGAGCCGTGCATACTGGTGGCGAATCACGCCAGTTATCTCGACGGCATTCTGCTGGTGGCCGCCCTGCCAAAGCAGTTCAGCTTCGTCGCCAAACGAGAACTGAGAGAGCGCCTGATTCCCCGCGTATACCTTGAACATATCGGCGCGGAATTCGTGGAGCGTTTCGATCTTGAGCAAGGTATTGAAGATGTGAAACAGCTCTTGCAAACTCTGCGCACCGGCCAATCGCTGATATTTTTTCCCGAGGGCACGTTTGACCGCATGCCGGGATTGTTACCGTTCCGCATGGGCGCGTTCGTGGCGGCCACCCAAGCGGGCGTGCCGGTGGCGCCCGTGACCATTCGCGGCACCCGCACCATCCTGCGTGCCGACCAGTGGTTTCCACGCCGTGGCTCGATCAACATCACAATCAGCGCGCCGATCACCCCGGAAGGCCCCGACTGGCCTGCCGCCATCAAGCTGCGCAACGCCGCCCGCGCTGAGATCCTGCGCTTTTGTGGAGAGCCGGATATGGCGTGCCAGCAATAAATAGAC
>CAMTYI010000099.1:0-9261 GCA_947085925.1 uncultured Gammaproteobacteria bacterium | reverse complement strand
GTTCTTCTCGATTTCCGGTTCGGATTTCGTGGAAATGTTCGTCGGCGTCGGAGCGGCACGTGTGCGCGACATGTTCGAGCAGGGCAAGAAACATGCGCCCTGCATCATCTTCATCGACGAAATTGACGCCGTGGGCCGTCATCGCGGTGCTGGTTTGGGTGGCGGACATGACGAGCGCGAGCAGACACTTAATCAGTTGTTGGTTGAAATGGATGGTTTTGAAGGCAGTGAGGGCGTGATCGTGATCGCCGCCACCAACCGTCCCGACGTGCTGGATCCCGCTTTGCTGCGTCCCGGCCGTTTCGACCGCCAGGTGGTGGTGCCGTTGCCCGATGTGCGTGGTCGCGAGCAGGTACTCAAAGTGCATATGCGCAAGGTGCCGATTGATGATGATGTCAAACCAGCGATCATTGCGCGCGGTACGCCGGGCTTCTCCGGCGCCGATCTCGCCAATCTGGTGAATGAAGCCGCCTTGTTTGCGGCACGTTCCAATCGCCGCACCGTCGGTATGAACGACTTTGAGAAGGCCAAAGACAAGATCATGATGGGTGCGGAACGCCGCTCCATGGTGATGAACGACGAAGAGAAAAAGCTCACCGCCTATCACGAGGCAGGCCATGCCATCGTGGGCTTGAGTGTGCCCGCCCATGACCCCGTGCATAAGGTGAGCATCATTCCGCGCGGCCGGGCTTTGGGTGTGACCATGTTCCTGCCGACCGAGGATCGTTACAGCTACAGCAAGCAACGTTTGGAGAGCCAGATTTCCAGCATGTTTGGCGGGCGGGTTGCCGAGGAGCTGATCTTCGGGTCGGAGGCGGTTACCACCGGCGCCAGCAATGATATCCAGCGTACAACCGAGCTTGCCCGCAGCATGGTGACCAAGTGGGGCCTGTCCGAGAAGTTGGGTCCCTTGACCTATGCCGAGGAAGAGGGCGAGGTGTTCCTGGGCCGTTCCGTGACGCAGCACAAAGGAGTGTCGGATGAAACCGCACACACCATCGACGGGGAGATCCGCATGATTGTGGATCGTAACTACGAGCGTGCCAGACAGATACTCACCGATAGCATGGATAAACTGCATGCCATGGCTGCTGCGCTGATCAAGTACGAGACCATTGATGCCGAGCAGATTGGCGATATCATGGCTGGCAAAGAACCGCGTGCGCCGAAGGATTGGGGCGAAGACTCCGGGTCCAGTTCCGGACGCGGCGCGAGTGCGGAGCCGTCCAGCGAGGGTGGCAAGCCTGCGGATAGCACGATCGGCGGGCCTGCAGGCCAGCATTAGTCTAAAGGGAAAGGGCGGGTTTAAAACCCGCCCTTTACGTTAATACCTGCCCCTAAGTATTGTTTAAATAATGGATTTTGCCGGGAAGCTGCTCGATCTCAATCAGCCCCAGATAATGGGAATACTCAATGTCACCCCCGACTCCTTCTCGGACGGGGGTGTTTTTTTGTCTGCGCAAACTGCGTTTGCCGGAGCGCGGCGGATGGTCGAAGAGGGCGCGGCGATTATCGACGTGGGTGGTGAATCGACCCGACCTGGCGCTGTCCTCGTTTCTGTGCAAGAAGAGTTGGATCGGGTTATTCCTGTCATCGAAATTCTTTCGCGCGAACTCCCCATTATTGTTTCCATAGATACCAGCAAGCCCGAAGTGATGCGTGCGGCGGTGGCCGCAGGGGCTGGCTTGGTCAACGATGTCCGGGCGCTCAGGGAAGAAGGTGCGCTACAGGCTGCGGCGCAAGCCCGCGTACCGGTATGCCTGATGCATATGCAAGGCGAGCCGCGCATCATGCAGCATAGTCCCCACTATAACGATGTAGTTTTGGAAGTGGGCGCTTTTCTGGCCGAGCGGGTTCATGCCTGTGAGGCGGCGGGGATTCCCCGCGCGAGGCTTTTGGTCGATCCAGGTTTTGGGTTTGGCAAGGCTTTGGGGCATAATCTGCGCCTGTTTAAATATTTGGATTCTCTCCGTGATCTGGCGTTGCCGCTGGTGGTCGGTGTATCGCGCAAATCCATGATCGGCGCGATGCTTGATAAACCGGTGGAGCAACGCCTCTATGGTGGTGTTGCCCTGGCGGCGCTTGCGGTTTGGCAGGGGGCCTCCATTATCCGTACCCACGATGTGCAGGCTACGGCGGATGCGATGAGAGTAGCGTGGGCTGTCAAACAGGCATAGGTGTGTGTTCAGCAGGACTTATTAAGGGGTGATCGCAATGAGCAATGGCCAGCAAAGAAAATATTTCGGCACGGACGGCATTCGCGGGTTGGTCGGGGAAGCACCGATCACTGCGGAATTCGTGCTCAAGCTGGGCTGGGCGGCGGGACGCGTGCTGACCAAGGGCGGGCGCGGCAAAGTGCTGATCGGAAAAGATACCCGCATCTCAGGCTATATGCTTGAGTCCGCGCTTCAGGCAGGTCTGTCTTCCGCTGGCGTTGATATTCGCCTACTTGGCCCCATGCCGACACCCGCCATCGCTTATCTGACCCGCACGTTGCATGCACAGGCGGGTATCGTCATCAGCGCGTCACACAATCCTTTTCAGGATAACGGCATCAAGTTTTTCTCCGCGCGCGGAGAAAAACTTCCTGACGAGGTCGAGCTGGCCATAGAGGCGGAGCTGGATAAATCCATGCACACAGTGGATTCCTCGCTGCTGGGCAAGGCCGAGCGCGTGCGTGATGCCGAGGGGCGGTACATTGAGTTTTGCAAAAGCACCATACCGGGCAATGTCGAGTTGCGTGGCATGAAGCTGGTGGTGGATTGTGCGCATGGCGCGACATATCAAGTTGCACCGCATGTGTTCGAGGAGCTGGGCGCCGAAGTCATTCGCCTCGGAGTGCAGCCTAACGGTCTTAATATCAATAATGGCTGTGGTTCCACGCATCCTGAAGCCATGCGGGCCTCCGTGCTTGAACACAAGGCGGACTTGGGTGTTGCGCTGGACGGTGATGGTGACCGGCTGATTATGGTGGATCACAAGGGCGAACTGGTGGACGGCGATGAGCTGCTGTTTATTATCGCCCAATCGCGGCGCGCAGCCGGTAATCTTAAGGGTGCGGTGATCGGCACGGTAATGAGCAACCTGGGCCTGGAGCATGCCTTGTGCGCACTTGGAGTGGACTTCCAGCGTGCGGCGGTAGGTGACCGTTATGTGATGGACCTGCTCCGCAAGGAAGGCGGGACATTGGGCGGGGAATCGTCGGGTCATATCATCTGCCTGGATTGCACGACCACTGGCGACGGTATTGTGTCGGCATTGCAGGTGTTGGCGGCGCTCGTGCAGTCCGGGCGTTCGTTGCATGAATTGAAATCAGGGATGGCAAAATATCCGCAGTGCCTGATCAACGTTCGCACCGATAAAAAATTCGATTTTGCGGCATCAAGCCATGTGCAGGATGCATTGCGTGCAGTGGAGGCGCAGTTGGCGAGCAAAGGCCGGGTATTGCTGCGTGCTTCCGGCACCGAGCCGCTCATACGTGTAATGATCGAAGGTGTTGATGCGCAGCAAGTCGAGTCGCTGGCAAATTATCTGGCGGCAGCGGTTCGTCAGGCTTACGAAGCGGCAAACTGATTTTTCCACGGAACCATGCAAAATACGAAATCGATAATGTTACATATCCATAACAGCCTGACCGGCAAAAAAGAACGTTTCATACCCATTGAACCCGGCAAAATCCGTATGTACGTATGCGGCATGACGGTTTATGACTATTGTCACCTTGGTCATGCGCGGGTGATGGTGGTATTTGATACGGTAGTGCGTTATCTGCGCGTGCTGGGTTATCAGGTGACCTATGTGCGCAACATCACCGACATCGACGACAAAATCATCAAACGCGCCGCCGAGAACCACGAAGATATCGACGCACTCACCGGGCGTTTTATCGACGCCATGCACGAGGACGAGCGGGCGCTGGGCGCGTTGCCGCCGGATATCGAGCCGCGTGCGACAGAGTCCATCCCTGGGATTATCAGCCTGACACAGACACTGATTGACAAGGGCTATGCCTATGTTGTCGCGAATGGCGATGTCTATTATGACGTGAGCCGCTTTGAACATTATGGCGAGCTTTCCGGAAAACGTTTGGAGGACTTGCGCGCCGGAAGCCGCGTGGAGGTGGACGAGGCCAAGGACGATCCATTGGATTTCGTGTTGTGGAAGGCCACCAAGCCCGGCGAGCCGCAGTGGGATTCTCCGTGGGGGCCGGGCCGCCCCGGCTGGCACATCGAATGCTCGGCGATGTCTGGCCACTGCCTGGGGGACCATTTCGATATCCATGGCGGCGGCATGGATCTGAAATTTCCGCACCATGAAAACGAAATCGCCCAGTCCGAAGGCGCCACCGGCCACAAATTCGTTAATGTATGGATGCACAACGGTTTCGTGCAGGTGAACGAGGAGAAAATGTCCAAATCGCTGGGTAATTTTTTCACCGTGCGCGAGGTGTTGAAGCACTATGCGCCTGAGGTCGTGCGCTATTTCATTCTGGGCAGCCACTACCGTGGCCCGCTCACTTACTCCACGGAAAACCTGGACAATGCCAAGGCCGCGCTGGAGCGGTTTTACATGGCGTTACGCGGTTTGCCGAGTGGGCAGGAGGCCAGTATCAAGGGGCAAGAGACAGAATATGAGCAGCGCTTCAGCGCGGCTATGAATGACGATTTCAACACGCCGGGAGCCATTGCGGTGATGTTCGATCTGGTGCGCGATATCAATCGCGTGCGTGGCGAAGACTTGCAAGAAGCCGCGCGCTTGGGAAGTGTGTTGCGGCGGCTGGGTGGCGTGCTGGGATTGCTACAGGCCGATCCGGAAGTATTTCTGAAAGATACGAAGACCCTGAGCGGGCTGGCGCCTGAAGAAGTTGCGCATCTCATCGTGCAGCGCGATGCCGCGAGAAAAAGCAAAAACTGGGGTGAGTCTGACCGCATCCGCGACTGGCTCAAGGCCCAGGGTGTTATTCTGGAAGACAACGCCGGAAAAACCACTTGGCGTAGAGAATAAGCCCAGCCTTGGGTCTATTCAGGCTTTGACATCTCCTGTAGGTACCTGCGGCGCGCCGCCTCGGCTTCGCGTGCTGCGTCGATTTCGCTCATGACACTGCCCACGTCGGCCTGTGCTTCGCTGTGTTCGAAGTGGCCGGTCAATTCGACCTCGGGGTGGAGGGTGCCGCTCTCATAGAGCGCCCAAATTTCCTTGCCGTAGTCGGTGGATAGCAGTTCGGGGGCGAAGCGGCCAAAGTAGGCGGCCATGTTGTCAACGTCTCGCTCAAGCATCCTGCTGGCGTTGTTATTGCTCGCGGCATCGACGGCCTGGGGGAGGTCGATGATGACAGGGCCATCGCTGCTGACCAGCACGTTAAACTCGGACAGATCGCCGTGGACAATACCGGCGCAGAGCATCCGGACGATCTGCCTGATCAGTATGCTGTGAAACTCCCGGGCCTGCGCGTCTGTGAACTCCAGATCATTGAGCCTCGGTGCGGCGTTGCCGTTATCGTCTGCCACCAGCTCCATCAATAATACGCCATCGAAGAAGCCATAGGGCTGCGGGACGCGCACGCCCGCCGCCGCGAGGCGGTAGAGGGCGTCCACCTCGGCGTTCTGCCACGCGCGCTCCTGCTCTTTCCGCCCATACCGGGTGTTTTTCTCCATGGCGCGTGCCCGGCGGCTGTTCCGCACCGTGCGCCCTTCCTGATACTGAGCTTGTGTGTGGAAGCCGCGTTTATTGACCTCTTTGTACACCTTGGCGCAGCGGATCTCCCCCCCCGCCAGGACGACATAGACTGCGGCTTCCTTGCCGCTCTTGAGTGGACGGATGACCTCGTCAACGATGCCGTCTTGTACCAGCGGTTCGATGCTTTTTGGGATTTTCATTAGGTTAGCGCGACTCCAACACCAGGCCACCTTCATGCACCTTGATGGAGCGTTCACCGCTCAGTACTGCCAGCAAGTCCTCGCCTACCATGGGGCGGCGCCAGCCATCCAGCACCGGTATGTCACGTTCTCCCAGAATCAATTTCTCCAAATCCTTGCGGGCCGCAAGGCTGGCCGGACTGACCTCGTTTTGCGCGGCACGCAACCGCACGACGGCCATGAGCAGGTCCACTATCGCCTCCTGACCTTCATTAAGGCGCGCTGGGCGTTCTTCCGGGACAAGTGTGGTTTCCGGCGCGCTTTTGGCTGCACGAATCATCTCGATCAAATCCTGGCCGTGTCGCCGCAAAAAGCCCGGTTCAATCCCGCGCACTTGCTCCAAGTCTTCCAGGCTGTCCGGCATTTGCCGGGAAAGTTGTAGCAATACGTCGTCGTGCAAGATCCAATTTCGGGGGCGATTTGACTTGATAGCATATTCTTCGCGCCAGGCGGCCAAGGCTTTTAACACATTAAGCTGCGTCGCAGATTTAAGGTTACGAGAACTGCGGATACGCCGCCACGCATCCTGAGGTGACGGCACATAATTTTTGATCTCAGTTAATTTTTTGAATTCATCCTCAACCCATTGCAGTCGTCCCTCGCGCGTGAGTGTGTCGCGCTGCGTCAGGTAGATCTCGCCCAGATAGCGCACATCATCGGCGGCATAACGTAACTGGTTTTCAGACAAGGGGCGGCGCGCCCAATCGGTGCGGGTATGGGCCTTTTCGAGGCGAACACCCAGCATGCTTTCCAGCAGATTGCCATAGCCTACATGCTCGCCTTGTCCCATCAAACGGGCGGCGATTTGGGTGTCGAACAACGGCTGCGGCAATTCCTTGCGCAGATCGTACAGCAATTCCAGATCCTGTCTGCCAGAATGCATCACCTTAACGATGGCGGTGTCGTAGATAAGATCCAGCAAGGGGCCAAGATCGGGTACGCGCAGCGGATCGACGCAGGCGGCGTATTGACTGTTGGCAACTTGGATAAGACACAGTTGCGCGTAATAGGTCTTCTCGCGCATGAATTCGGTATCCAGCGCCAACCAGGGGCTGCCCCTCAGGCGCTCGCAAAGATCCAGCAGTTGCTCGGGCGTTTCGATATAAAGGTAGCTGGTCATGTAATGGTTCTGTTTACTTGAGGGAAATCACGTCAACTGGCAGGAATGATAAGGCTTTGCGTTTATGGTGGGTTGTTAAGTTTTCAGATTATACCATTATCGGGTGATCTGGAGTGGCGAGAACGGGGGCGAAGTGTGTGGGGGCGCGGCTGATATTGATGTTACCCGCGATTTTTTTTGACCAGTTCACACGCGGCTCACGACTTCTCTTGCAGTGCCTAATTCGACTTTGGAATTAACAGCACTCGTACGTTCGATTCGGCGATTACTTCGGCAGGGTAGTCGGCATCCGCCAACAAGCAGGAGACTTCTTCAATACTGAAAAATGTCGGCACATCCGTACGCGGGGGAGTCTCTGATTAAATCAGAGATTCCTGAAGCTAATCAAATGGTACATTTGTAACCAGCTTGGCATCTCTCTCCAACTGCTCGGCCTGCTGTAGTGCAAAGTTGGAAATACGTTCGAGCACGGCGCGTTCATCGTCACTGTAATCCGGCCACGCCAATAGTGATGGCAACTGGGTTCGCAGTGCTTTTACGATTCGATTCATTTCACGCACCAGCAATCTGCGCTCCACACCGCAGCGTTGGGCAAAGTCGGCCCAGTCGAAGGCGCGTATCCTGGTGATATCGAACTCGTCACCAATGGCCATGGCAAGCTCGTGTTGTATGTCGGGATAGATGCACACCGCCACCAGGTCATAGGCAGGGGCCAGGTGTACTCCTCCGGGTTCCACCAGGAAAGAGACGTTCTTGCCGTGGGCATCACTATTGCCAATCAGATATTGCAGCAGCGACCAGCGGATGAGTTCCATGCGGGTGGCGGCTTCAGCCTGGGTGTTGGGGGCTATCGTGAAGAGTTTTTCAAAGCTGACGCCATCGCGAATGTTTGCCACATCGCGACCGTTGCCAAAGTTACGCTCGTATTTATGACTCACGCTCAGGTCGAGTACCTGGCAGGTGTCGATTGCGTGCAAGCGCTCTACGTGATGATCCTCTTTGCGACGGTCAAATCTCTCCACTACCAGCACCGGCTCGGGTACTCGCAGGATATCAACCGCCGCCACCTGAAGCCCCAGCCGTTGAGCTAGTCTCAGGCAAAAGTGTTCATTAGCCACCAGCTTGGCGAGTTTGGGGTTCAGAGGTTCCGGCTTCAGGATGTGGGTAGATGCCAGTTGCCCTTCGACGAGATAGAGACGCTGGCCTTCATCAATGTATACCGCCAGCTTATCCTGGTAGCCCGCAATCGACATCCGTACCCGCTCATCCCAGACATTGAAGGGGCGATTGGCTCGATCGTGGATGCGTTCTGACAATTCCGCGTAGGTGACTTCGCGCTGAGTGTCAGCCACCTGTTCCGGAGTTTTGCCGTCCGGCAACAGGCTCAGCGCACCCGTGCTCTCCTGGCCCAGCCAATGCAGCAGGCCGAACAGGTTAGCCTTGGAGACGGCATGTGCCGCCGCCGCATCTTCCAGCGCCTTGCCCTCGGGTAGCAGATTTTCGAAGAAGCGGCGCACACTGATCGAATGAAGTTCGTCGGTCTGACCATGGGGGCGTTGAAAAGGGAGGGCAGGGGAGGCAGGAAAGGCATCCGCTCTCACCACCCATTCACTTTCGTACTCAAAGGAGAACCGGCCGGTATCATCATGATAATTCAGCGTCCCCACCTTTTGTTGGCCTATCCAGGCCGACAGGCTGTGCGTGCTCATTCCTTGTCTCCCTTGAGGAGCGCCAGGGTCTGAGGGAGCTCTGAGCGTGGTACTGCCAGCACGGCGACGCCTAGTTGTCGCGCCACCCTCAGAGCCTTGTCCAGGCCGACGGAGCGGCTGCCATTCTCCAGGTCCGAAAGCAACTGCACTGACACACCACAGAGGGCGGCAGCGTCATCTATCCGCAGTTGGTGTTGTGTACGCAGACTGCGAATAAACACGCCGAACTCCGCCGCGTTTTCGACGCGAGGTGATTCGGGGAGCGGGGTGGGGATGATTTTTCCGGCCATAATTGTTTCTCCAATACAAGAAATTATAGTTAGCTGGATATTGGAAAGTCAATTATTACTCGTAAATGAGAAATATATTTGTGAATGATCTAAATTGGGGGCGGGCCACGTTTAAGTGACTTTCTGAGCGCCAGCCTGCTGGCGCGGGTCTACCCGGCAACGATGATCGGCGAGATACTCGACGAATACGGCTGCAACAGTAAACGCATTCGCAGCCTGCCTGCCGT
>CAMTYI010000098.1:0-18655 GCA_947085925.1 uncultured Gammaproteobacteria bacterium | reverse complement strand
TTCCGTTGAAGTGGACGGCAAGGCGGTGCTCAACGTCGAGAGCACGGACCCGATGGGCTGGCTGCGTTCGCACACCGCGCGCATCAAGGTCGAACCCAATCCGGCACTGCCGCGTTTCTCCGGCGGCTATGTCGGTTACTTCGGCTACGACTGCGTGCGCTATTTCGAGCCGCGCCTCAAGGCCGAGTTGCCGGACCCGCTCGGCACGCCGGACATTCTGTTAATGGTCTCCGATGAAGTGTTGGTGTTCGATAACCTGCGCGGCAAGCTGTATGTTGTGATCCACGTCAATCCCGACATCGACCAGGCGTGGAACAAAGCGCAGCAACGTCTTGATACGCTGGTGCAAACCTTGCGCGAGACCACGCCCCGTCCGCCCGCACCGCGCCGCGCGTTGCAGGTGAACGAGGAGGATTTCGTCTCGGGGTTTACCCGGCAGGGTTTCGAGTCCGCCGTGGAGCGTGCTAAGGAATACATCCTGGAGGGCGATATCATGCAGGTGGTGCTGTCGCAGCGCCTGTCCATCCCCTATCAGGCGGCGCCGCTTGATCTGTACCGCGCCCTGCGCAGCCTCAATCCCTCGCCGTATATGTTTTATATGGATCTGAGCGGCTTCCACGTTGTCGGTTCCTCGCCGGAAATCCTGGTGCGTCTGGAAGATGGCATGATCACTGTGCGCCCCATTGCGGGCACCCGCCGACGCGGCGCCAGCGAGGCCGAAGATCGCGCGCTGGAGCAGGATCTGCTGGCTGATCCCAAGGAGCGCGCCGAACATCTCATGCTTATCGACCTGGGGCGCAACGATGTGGGCAGGGTGAGCGAGACGGGCAGTGTAAAGTTGACCGAAAAGATGATCGTCGAGCGCTACTCTCATGTCATGCACATCGTCTCGAATGTCACTGGACAGTTGAAGCCTGACATGACCGCTATCGACGTGTTGCGCGCCACCTTCCCGGCAGGCACCGTGAGCGGCGCGGCCAAGGTGCGCGCCATGGAAATCATCGACGAGCTTGAGCCGGTTAAACGCGGCGTCTATGCAGGCGCGGTGGGCTACATTGGCTGGAATGGCAACATGGATACCGCCATCGCCATCCGCACCGCCGTGATCAAGGATGGCGTGCTGCACATCCAGGCCGGCGCAGGCATCGTCGCCGACTCCGTGCCCGCCATGGAATGGGAGGAGACGATGAACAAGGGGCGGGCGATTTTCAGGGCGGTGGCCATGGCTGAAGCGGGGTTGGATGGCGCGCATCGCTGATGGGTGCTTGATCCATGAAAACAATCTACTATCCTCAGGATGATATCCTGGAAATTCAGTTACGCAGAATTTCCTTTCGGGCTTCAACCTAAGCGGCTATCACCCGCGCGTGATCATCGGCCCCTTCGACGACGCGTTTCCGCCCGCATCGCAGCCCAGAGGCGATCATGAACGAAACCGTCGAAGCGCGCAGGTGTTGGAAAATATCAGAGCATCGCTCTGAAGGAGAATCTGGCCATGCAAGACACCCGTTGGAAGCAGCGTTTCGATAATTATCTCAAGGCATTTCAGACGCTCGTCGAGGCGGTGGAGCTAGCGCGAACGCGCGAATTATCCAAGTTGGAGCAACAGGGGTTGATCCAGGGTTTTGAGTTTACCCATGAGCTGGCTTGGAATGTCTTGAAAGACTATTTAGAAGAACAAGGCTTTGTGGGCATTATCGGCTCAAAAAATGCGACCAGAGAAGCATTCAAAAATGGTCTGATTATCGATGGTGAGGCCTGGATGGATATGATTAAAACGCGCAACCTGACGTCGCACACCTATAATACGGAGATTGCGCAGAGCATCGTGAATAACATCCTGGCGAGGTTTTATCCGGCCTTTGCCGCGATGGTGCAAACCTTTACCGTCCTGTGCGGCCAACCAGATACGGACTGATGAAATACGGGTTGAGCGAAGGCACGGTAGAAAAAATCCAGGGCGTTTTTACGCGTTTCCCGGCGATTCAAAAAGCCGTTTTGTATGGCTCGCGTGCCAAGGGCAACTTCAAGGCCGGATCGGATATTGACTTGACCCTTTACGGTGAAGCGCTCACATCCGACCTGTGCTCGACTATAGCGAATGAGCTGGACGACCTGCTGTTGCCCTACACCATTGATCTATCCCTCTTTGATGAGTTAAAACACGCGAAGTTACAGGAGCATATCGAGCGTGTGGGCGTTGTGTTTTATGACGGAGAGAGTTAGGGGCTGCCGGAAATGGCAGTTAATCGCTTCTCCGTGCGAGGGTTTATGCACGGGCCATTCTGAGCGATAATGGCGTCTTTCGTGTACTCGGTATATAGCTTTGCCATGGGATATTAAAAGAAAAAGCGGGCATCGAAAACAGAGGCAGGTATCAGTAATAAAAGGATAGCCGCGACATGCTGCTGATGATCGACAACTACGACTCCTTCACCTACAACCTGGTGCAATACCTGGGTGAGTTGGGTGCGGATGTGCGCGTCTACCGCAATGATCAGATCACGGTGGATGAGATCGCGCGTCTGGCGCCGGATCATATCGTGATCTCGCCGGGGCCTTGCACGCCCAATGAGGCGGGCGTTTCGGTTGCGACCATCAAGGCCTTTGCGGGCAAGATTCCGCTCTTGGGTGTTTGCCTGGGGCATCAGAGTATCGGCCAGGCATTCGGCGGGCGCATCATACATGCCAGGCAGATCATGCACGGCAAGACCTCCATGATTCATCACAAGAATGCGGGCGTATTTCGCGGGCTGTCCAACCCCTTTGAGGCGACGCGTTATCATTCGCTGGTGATCGAAAAAGAGACGCTGCCGGATTGCCTGGAGATCACTGCCTGGACTGAAACACCTAACGGCGAGATTGACGAGATTATGGGTGTGCGCCATAAAGAATATGCCGTGGAAGGGGTGCAGTTTCATCCGGAATCCATTCTCACCCAGCACGGCCATGCGCTGTTGAAGAATTTTTTGGACATTGAGCGCTGAGGTTTTAAGATAAATGGACATGCCATCCGCCATCCGTGCCGTTACCGAACGCCGTGATCTAACATCCGCAGAAATGACAGACGTCATGAGCATGATCATGAGCGGCGGGGCAACGCCCGCGCAGATCGGTGGTTTTTTGATCGGTTTACGCATGAAGGGCGAGACAGTAGACGAGATAGCCGCCGCCGCCCAAGTGATGCGAGAGCTGGCGGTCAGGGTGGGTATAAGCGGCCCGCATATGGTGGACACCTGCGGAACGGGTGGCGATACCGCGCACACGTTTAATATATCCACTGCCAGCGCCTTTGTGGCCGCCGCTGCCGGGGCGAGAGTCGCCAAGCATGGCAACCGTTCCGTATCCAGCAAGTCCGGTAGTGCTGACGTGCTGGAGGCGGCGGGCGTGCGGCTTGATTTGACGCCTCACGAGGTGGCGTGCTGCGTAAATGAGGTGGGTGTGGGATTCATGTTCGCGCCCGCTCATCACGGCGCGATGAAGCATGCTATTGGCCCGCGCCGCGAGATGGGCGTGCGTACCCTGTTTAACGTGCTTGGCCCGCTTACCAATCCGGCGGGTGCGCCGAATCAGGTGATAGGTGTGTTTGACGATGCCTGGCTGGTTCCGCTGGCGCAGGTATTGGCGCGGCTGGGCAGTGAGCATGTGTTGGTGGTTCATTCTGAAGATGGCATGGACGAAATCAGCATCGGTGCCGCGACCAAAGTTGCCGAGCTAAAAGAGGGAGAAGTGTCTACCTATGTTGTCACGCCGGAACAGTTTGGCATGCAACGCGCGGCTATCGA
The DNA here is from genome assembly GCA_947085925.1 of uncultured Gammaproteobacteria bacterium. Classification (GTDB taxonomy): domain Bacteria; phylum Pseudomonadota; class Gammaproteobacteria; family Ga007554; genus LNEJ01. Next base: position 14,870 of record CAMTYI010000098.1, on the reverse strand, counting down.
CACGCTGAAGGTGAGTGACGCGCAGCACAGCCTCGCCATGATACGCACGGCACTGGATAATACGCCGGGTCCGGCGCGGGATATCGTGGCGCTGAACGCCGGGGCGGCGATCTATGCGGCAGGCTTGGCCGAGACTCTGGAGCAGGGCGTGCGCAAGGCCAGCGATGCCATCGCCAGTGGCGCGGCGCGTGCCAAGCTGGAAATGCTGATTAAGTTCACTAACAGTTTTGTGTGAATTTCACCCGAAGAAAGACATGACCCAAACCCCCGATATTCTCAAAAAAATACTCAAGCGCAAGGCTGAGGAGATCACTGAGCGCAGTGCCGTGCTGTCGATGCACGAGCTGAGTAAACAGGTCGCTGCCGCGCCCGTGCCGCGCGATTTTGTGGGTGAGATCGAAGCCAAGTTGGCGGCGTGTCTTCCTGCCGTTATCGCCGAGATCAAGAAGGCCTCCCCCAGCAGGGGCGTGTTGCGTGCGGATTTTCATCCCGGCGAAATCGCGGCCAGTTATGAGCGTGGCGGGGCGGCGTGCCTGTCTGTGCTGACCGATGCGGATTTTTTCCAGGGCTCCGAGGCCTATTTACAACAGGCGCGCGCCGCCTGCTCATTGCCGGTGCTGCGCAAGGATTTCATCATTGATCCTTATCAGGTCTACGAGGCGCGGGTGATTGGCGCGGACTGCATCCTGTTGATCGTCGCCGCCTTGGGTGATGCCACCATGCTGGAGCTGGCGCAACTGGCGGATCATCTGGGTATGGCGGTGCTGGTCGAGGTGCATGATGCGCACGAGCTGGTGCGGGCGCTGATGCTCGATACCCCGTTGATCGGCATTAATAACCGCGACCTGCGCACCTTCAATACAGATCTTCAAATTACGCTGGATTTGCTGGGCAACATCCCGCCGGATCGTATCGTGATCACCGAGAGCGGCATCCACACTGCGCAAGATGTGGCACTGATGCGGAGCCACAACGTTCATGCCTTTCTGGTAGGCGAGGCGTTCATGAGGGCTGCTGATCCGGGCGAGGCGTTGCGCAGCCTGTTCTAAAGATATACGCCTGGGCGTCGATAAGTTAAACGCGGACGGAGGCTTTGTTTGGGCTTTCTGATAATGTTTGATCTTGTCGACGGGGTGTTTGATGAAAAAAATTCATATCGCAGGCATGGCGGCTGCGGCGCTGTTATGTTCCTCGCTGGTTCATGCCGAGGGCATCGGTGTGACGGCCAAGGCGGGCACGCTGGGTCTTGGGCTGCAACTGACGGCAGGGTTTTCGCCGGTATTTAATGGCAGGCTGGGCTTTAATAATTACACCTACAATTACAACACCATCAAAGACAATATCAATTACGATGTCGCGTTGGGACTAAAATCCGGGGAGATGTTACTGGATTGGCATCCGTTTGCGGGTGGTTTCCGCTTTACGGGCGGTGCGATGTATAACAAAAATGCGCTGAACCTGACCGCCACGCCGATGGGCACCTACTCGGTTGGTAATAATACTTATACTGCCGCGCAAGTGGGTACGCTCACGGGTGTCGTTGATTTCAATAAGGTCGCGCCCTACTTTGGTATAGGCTGGGGCAATGCGGTGGAGAAGGGGGATCGCTTCAGTTTTGCGTTGGATCTTGGTGTGATGCTCCAGGGGTCGCCCAAGGCTGTCCTCAGCGCAAACGGTCCGGTGACATCGTTGCCGACATTTAAGGATGACTTGGCCCGCGAAGAGGCGAGCCTGAATGCTTCATTGAAGGAGTTTAAATACTACCCGGTTGCGTCAGTGGGTATAGGCTATCATTTTTGAGGGTAGGGATAAAAACTCACGCGTCATACGTTAACGCATGGCGCGTGAGCCCCCTCCCACCGATATAGAAGTCACCGAATATTCAGCGGCTTCTTAACGAGCTCCATTCACTACGATGGTTTTCCCCTTCGCAGTGATGAGGTTTTGATCTTCCAGGCTTTTCAGCACCCTTCCTGCCATTTCACGTGAGCAGCCGACGATGCGGCCCAACTCTTGACGTGTGATGCGTATCTGCATCCCGTCGGGGTGTGTCATGGCGTCGGGTTCTTTGCACAGATCAAGCAGGGTGCGGGCTACGCGCCCCGCGACATCCATGAAAGCCAGTCGGCCAACCATACCACTGGTTCGGCGCAGACGCAATGCCATTTGCGTGGCGAGTTCGAACAAAATATCGGGGTCTTCCTTGGCCAGTTGGCGGAACCGGGGGTAACCTATTTCTGCAACCTCGCATTGGCCGCGGGCGCGTACCCAGGCGCTGCGTTTTTTCTGCTCGTCGAACAATCCCATTTCACCAAAGAAATCACCGGCATTCAAGTAGGAAAGCACGATTTCACGACCGTCCTCATCCTCAATGAGCACCGTCACTGAACCATCAATAATATAGTAAAGCACATCAGGCGCGTCCCCAGCATAAATCAGCACGCTCTTGGGGGGGTAGCGGCGCCGGTTGCAATGGGTGATAAAACGTTCTATTGCGGGGCTTTTTAGAGGTTTCTTGATGGCCATGGATTATCTCCTAAGGGTAAACGTAGTCCTGTCAGTATTAGCGGCCAGTGATAAAGGTCTCTGAAGTATCTTGTGATAAGCTTCACATTACTGGGCAATCAACGGGGGCTGCAATGAAGGCGCGTATCAAGTGGGTGCAGGATGTGATGTTTGTCGGCGAGTCGGAGACGGGGCATGCCGTGGTGCTCGACGGCGCGCCGGAGATTGGTGGGCGTAATCTGGGTATGCGGCCCATGGAGATGCTTTTGCTGGGCATGGGTGGCTGCACGGCGATAGACGTCATGCTCATTCTCAAAAAATCGCGCGAACAGGTCAAAGATTGCGAAATTGAGTTGCAGGCGCAGCGGGCGGATGCCGATCCCAAAGTATTCACCGCCATCCATGTGCATTTCATCGTTACCGGCAAGGGTCTGAAAGAGGCCACCGTGAAGCGCGCCATCGATCTTTCGGCGGAGAAATACTGCTCGGCGTCGATCATGCTCGGCAAGACGGCGAACATCACCCATGACTATGAGATACGCGAGGAGGCGTAGCACGATGATCAAGCCCAAGCCGACCGCCGGCATGCGCCATGTTGCACTGTTTGTGAAAGACCTGGAGGCCTGCGAACATTTTTATGTGGACTTGCTGTGCATGGCGGTGGAATGGCGTCCCGACCCGGACAATATTTATCTCACCTCAGGTAACGACAACCTCGCGCTGCACCGCGCCCCGGCGGGATTCGCGCCGGATGGCCCGCAGCGCCTCGATCATATCGGATTTATTATTGAGTCCCCGCAAGAGGTGGATGTCTGGTATGACTTTTTTCGCGCCCATGACGTGCCGATGAAAACCGAACCGCGCACTCATCGCGACGGCGCGCGCAGCTTTTATTGCCTGGACCCGGATGGAAATACGGTGCAAATGATTTATCACCCGCCGATCGCGGGCTCATGAGCTGAAAAAAAATACGGCGGACCCTCCCTGGCCCGCCGTGTGTACCCTACGTTCCCTTACACCGAATCTTCCCGTTTGATGCGGATGGCGATGAACTTGCCTTCCTGTTCGCGGTAATAGACTTCAACGCCTTGTCCTGTGACAAGATTGCTCAGGTCGAGCTTGATGCGGTCTTCAAGGATGGTTGAACTGTTGACGATAATGCTGATTGTCCCGCCAGCGCTATTCATGATCGTAACCGTGCCGTTTGACGGGGTGACGCTTATCCGGCCCTTGGTTTCCTTGTAGTGGCCGGACGAATCGTCGCCTCCCTTGCTGTGGTCGTCGCTGCCCAGCTTGAATGACACTTTCTTCGCCACCAGTATGCCGTCGCTGCCGATGAACCCTTCGACTTCGACGCGGACATTGTCCTTGATCATGCTCACGTCGGCGGACTGGTCTCCCATTTTATAGCGGGTGGCGCTGGTCACGCGTACCGCCTGACCGTTGACCTTGAAATCGCTGCCGTTAGTGCCACTGATATAGCCTTCAACCTCGACTTCCGAATCCGAGCTGATGCCGCCGTTCAGGAAGCAACTGTCATCCAGCTTGACCTTGGCTGCAGCCAGCGTGTCGCCATTCAAGGATCCTTTGACTTCCGCGCACACGGCGTTGCCCCAGGTGCCGCCGGGAATTTGATTGGCGGTGGCATAGCTCACGCGGGTTGAGCCGATCATGAATGTTTTTGTCATGTCGTTGAAGTCGCTGATGACACCCTTGAGTTCGTATTCTGATGACGCCGACGTTCCTGTTTTGACCTCAATACGCGTGGCACGGATTGCGCCGCTGGCGTCCCGTAGCCCGCTGATTTCGACGATATCGCCGTTCTTTAGCCCGCTCAGGCCAGTGGTGTGTTCATACATGGTCAGTCGATCGACGATGACGGTTTGCCCCAGCACGGTGAACGTGCCCGCCACTGGATTAAGGTCTCGCAGCGGCCCCTGCACATCATCAGCATATTTGATGCTCTTGGCTGCCGCTCTACCGCTGGTATCCTTCTCCCACTCGATCTTCACCACCATACCGATGCGCAGTTCTTGCTCGGTTTTGCTTTCACCCTCCACCTCAATGCGGGTTCCGCTCGGGATCTCGATCTCGACCCCGTTGACGAACACGCTACCGAAGCCGGTGATCGGCCCCTGACTTAGACCTTTGACGGCAGTGGGACTGCCTCCGGTGCCTGGCGCCGGTGTTCCGCTGCCCCCGCCGCATGCGACGATGACGGGTAGTGCCAAGGCGGCGGTGACTGCTCTAACCAGTATTTTGGTGTTCATGGTGATCTCCTTTTGCATCTGTTTAGTGGGTTGGCCGCCGCTATCGACGTAATTGGGAATATATTCCCAATATTTTCAGGAGTCAAGCCCTACGCCAAAAAAATCGCTGGATGACAATAAGCGAAGGAGGTCGCAGGCAAATTCAGCGGCAAGGAGTGCCGGGATTGTGGATGCCAAACAGTTGTTCACAAAAGGCGTTGGAAATAGTGCATAATACGCCGTTTTAGGATTGGCTGGCGCAGACGGGATGCTCCCGCGCGATGTGCGTTGGTCGGCTATTTTATTTTTTAGGGGCCTGTGTCGGGCGTCTAAATCGCGGGAGGATGAGTACGTGGTAAAGCCACTCAAGAAGCTCAAGCTGCAAGGCTTTAACAATCTTACCAAGTCGTTGAGCTTCAATATCTACGACATTTGCTACGCCAAGACGCCCAAGCAGCGCGGCGAATATATCGAATATATCGACGAGGCCTACAACGCCGAGCGGTTAACGCAAATCCTGACCGATGTTTCCAATATTATCGGTGCCAACATCCTCAATGTTGCACACCAGGATTATGATCCCCAGGGTGCAAGCGTCACCATGCTTATCTCCGAGGAGCCGGTAGTTGCGCAGGATCTGTCTAATTCTGAAGCGCCGGGGCCGCTGCCCGAGTCCCTCGTTGCGCATCTGGATAAAAGCCATATTACTGTGCATACCTACCCGGAGAGCCACCCGGTCAGCGGTATCAGCACCTTTCGCGCCGATATTGATGTTTCCACCTGCGGGCGTATTTCACCACTCAAGGCGTTGAACTATCTTATCCATCGCTTTGAGTCGGACATCGTGATCATGGACTACCGGGTGCGCGGTTTCACCCGTGACATTAACGGCAAGAAGCTCTACATTGATCACAAGATCAATTCAATCCAGAACTATTTGTCCGAAGACACCCGGGACCGTTACCAGATGATCGACGTGAACGTCTATCAGGAAAACATCTTTCACACCAAGATGATTTTGAAAGAATTTGACCTGGATAACTACCTGTTCGGCACGGGGCAAAAAGATTTGTTGCCCACCGAGAGCAAAAAGATCAAAAAAATGCTGCGCCGCGAAATGGCCGAAATCTTTTACGGGCGGAATTTGAAGAAAGGGTTGAGGGTATAAGGCTCTTGGGTTTTATAGCGGGGGGGGAGCTTCCCCCCTCACTCTAAAACCCTTGAATTGACCAGCCTAAGGCAGCACTACAACACGCTGGAGTAGTGTTTCAAACTTGCGTTCGAATGCCTCCTTGTTTTGATCCCCGCTTTGGCTATACCCCGCAACGTAACAGCTTTCTTCGTCGGCTTTGAGTTTATCTTTACGGCACCCAATGTTCTTGTTGATGGATGTGCGCCCGTTGTCAATGAGCGGCCGTCCATCGAAAGGGGTGTTGCCATTTGAGACATCCAGCCAGCGCTTGCGGAACTCTTCACCTAAATCTTCCGGCGGCTGGAGTACGCGTGACACCATTAATCCCTTATCCGCTCCGATAGATTCGAGTAGTGCAACCGCTCCAATATTCAGCGAGGGCTTGTTGTCGTTGGTGGCGAAGTTGAAGCCAATCTCCAGGCGAGATTTCGCGCTGACGGACATGCAGTCGGCAGTGCATTCGAGTGTGAATTGGTTTGTGCGTACCGACACCGACGTATTGCCGTCGTAATTGATTTTTAACGTGCCCAGCGGAACCGGCATCAGCTTTGGCAGATTCATGAATGAACTCCAATCGCTGATGGAGCCGCTATATGTGAAGTACATGAAATTTACCAAGGCCTCTGAGTCTTTCTCGAAATCTGGCGTGGCTTCAATCGGCGGAACAGCGAGCAGAATCACGGCACCTTCGGGTGTTGGCGAGCTGTAGGCAAGCAATTGCCGATTAAGAAATGGAATGTTCCAGCTTTGTGCCTGCCACGCGCGTCCGTAGTTGTCGCGGAACCATCGGCTTTGCTGCGCCTGCCCCAATGATGTTACTCGCCTGTTTTCGTAGCCTGTATCCCGTTTGATGGGGAATGTTTTTAAAAACAGGTCCATGAATTGTTTTGAATCACCCATTAGATCCTGCAAGGCGATATTGTCCGGCTTGCGCAGGCGCACGAGATAATAAGCCGGGCTTATGGTTCCTCCGATGATAAATCCATTTCCACCCAAGTCGTTTCTGTGGAGTTGTGTGGCTTGGCGTGGCTCCCAATCCCCGTCCGGGCGTCTTGCAATCAGGACGGGCTCCTTGACGGTCATGGTTGAGGAAAGGAGTTTGCGTGCGCCTGGCCCCCGGGGAAAGATATCGCTGCCATGGCGGGAAAAAATCGCCGCCAGTTGAGTGGATGAGAATTGAGCTACGCTGGGTTGCAGTTTTTGTTGTAAATCCTTGGGTGACAAGGGCAGATCTATTTTTATCTCGAATGTGTTCGTATCTGAAAAATCCATATTAGGCAGTTGATAAGACTGTAGCCGCTTCATCACGGCCAGATTGTCAGGTGCATCGGAGACTTCTTTCAGCGGTAGTGCAAAATTCAAGTTTTCATTGGGCGATTTGGCAACAACAATGCCGAGTACGTTGCCGTTTTTATCCAGCAAGGGTCCGCCGCTGTTACCGGGTGAAGCTGCGGCGGAAAAGCGTATCCACTTCCATTCACCGTTACGATTCTCCGGTGTGTCGGAAGTATACGTCCCGTCGCGTATCACGATGCCGTCCCCCAAAGCATTGCCTACCGCGAACACGGGTTCGTTAATGGGTAATGTCTGGGCTGGTGTTAAGGATGCGGTTGGTTTGAAATCTTTCAAGGTAAATACAACGAAGTCACGCTGGTGGGAATATTTGATGATCTTGTCGATCTCATAAATCGTCCCTTTGGTGTCGCGGAGCATCGGGATTCCATTGAGGGTTGGCGAGTGCAGGCTGAGCACATGCGCGGCGGTTACCACGCGCCCGTTGGGGAGTACAAAGGCAGTCCCGATGGAGACGTATTTATCTTTTCGGTATGAAAAAGGCAGGAGATCAAAATTGATGGGTTGGTCGTAAGTGATTTTTGTTTCGTCAGGCTTGGGTACGACCACCTCAAAAATAGTCTCCTTGATGAGAGCAACCTGCTCAGGCGGCAGAGTCAATGCGTTCGCCAGGCTGGGTATGATCATGCCGGTCAGTAGGCTTGCCATTATCATTTTTGACAAATTATATGTGGCGCGGCGGCTGATTTTTTTCAGCACTTCGGGTGCGGTGAGCATGATGTTACCTTGTTGGATTGATGTTGTTTAAGGGCGGGGAAAGGCTGGGGGATTCTTTGCGTGCCATGTGGTTAGACATCACGCCATGGCTATACCCGATACGCTGTCAGCGTCATCACGCGTGAAACAAGCCCCATCAGTTTTTTGACAGGCCATGGCAATGCCGCGCCGCCTGCTTCCAGGGCGACGGTTGCATGGTGGGTTTCGTCCTCTTTCATTTGCTCAAGTATCGCCCGGCTTTTCATGTCCTGGTGCGGCAAGTGTTGCAGGTGATCTTCCAGGTGTTTCACCACTTGATGCTCGGTCTCCGCCACGAATCCCAGGCTCCATTTGTCGCCCGCCGCGCCTGCCAGTGCGCCGATGGCGAACGATCCTGCATACCATGCCGGGTTCAGTATGCTGGTGTGGCTGCCCAGCTCCTTGATGCGTCCCTCACACCAGTCGAGGTGATCGTTTTCCTCCAGCGCCGCGCGTTCCATTTTCTCGCGCACCTCGGGCAATTTCGCGGTGAGCGCCTGTCCCTGATAAAGCGCCTGCGCCGAGACCTCGCCCGCGTGATTAACGCGCATCAGACACGCTGCGCGACGCTGTTCCTCATCGGAAAGCACGGTGTCTTCATGAACATTGGCGGGATTGGGGCGTTCGGTGACCGGCGGCTTGCCGAACACAGTACGGACCGCCTGGTCGAGGTTGATGAGCAGGTGGTCAATGGGGGAGTAGTGGCGCATTTGGTTAAGATACAAGAGTCACATGGCAAGTAGCAAGCTGTGCAGGGCGCGGATTGGCTTATTTCGCCATTCGCATCTGTCTTTCAAGCAATATCACAGGGTGGATCACTTCGATATCTTTACCCGCTTCGCGCAGCCCCGCCGCCAAATGTAAGGCGCAGCCCAGGTTGGAGCTGACCAGTATTTCCGCGCCCGTGGCCTTCAGCGCATTCAGTTTATCGTTGCGCAAGCTGTCGGCAAGCGCAGGTTGGGTGACCATGTAGGCACCCGCAGCCCCACAGCACTGGGTATTTCCCGGCAGGGCGATCAGTTCGATGTCGGGGATGTTGCGCAGCAGGGTGTAAGGGGGAGTCTGCTGGTGCAGCACATAGCGCAGGCTGCACGGGTCATGCACTGCAACTCGCTTGTGGAGCTGCGAGAATGTGACATTCTTCGGCCAGGCGATGCCTGCCAGGAATTGGCTGATGTCCTGCACCGAGTGCGCGAAGGAATGCGCCTGTTGCTTGTCGGCGATGAGCTGATCATATTCGGCAAGCTGCGCGCCGCAGCCGCTGGCAGTTGAGATCACGGCGTCCACATTCAGTGCCGCGAATGCAGCCAGGTTTTTTTCTGCCAGTTGCCGCGCCTGTGCGGGTTGCCCATTGTGCAGATGCAGTGCCCCGCAGCACACCTGGGTGCGCGGCACGTGAACTCCATAGCCGCAGGCGGTCAGCAGGCGGATTGTTGCGCTCAGGGTGGCAGCGTCCATCACCTCGGCGACGCACCCGGTAAACAGCGCCACTGTGCCGCGTTTCTCGCCGCGTGGCGGATAATAGTCCTGCCAGGCAGGGGCGGGCGGAAGAGGCGGCAGCAGCCCGTCCAGCAGTCCGGCGCCGGTGAGCCGCACCAGCCCGCTCGCACGTGCCAGCCGTTGGAGACCACCGCGCTGGTAGAAACGCAGCAGCCCGGCGGCGAAGCGCAGCAGCGGCTTGCGGGTGATCAAGCCGTACATGGCAGATTCCCCCGTCGTCTGTGCGTGCTGGCGCTTGATGAGCGCACGCCCTGCGTCGATGATGGCCCCGTAGCGCACGCCGGAGGGGCACACATCCTCGCAGGCGCGGCAGGTGAGGCAGCTTGCCAGATGCGCCTCCAAGCGTGGCGTCAGCGCCAGTCGCCCGCCCGCCAACCCCTCGATCAGGGCGATGCGCCCGCGCGGCGATTCACCCTCGTTGCGCGTCTTGGTGTAGGTGGGACAGTGCGGCAGGCACAGCCCGCACTTCACGCAAAGATCGGTTTCTTTTAACAAATCAGTCACAATTAAAAAATTCTGTGTAAAACCAATATTGTATGTGATTGTTGCGCGAATGTTTCAGGGTGTCCGGGTTAAATTTCAGGGGGTCGGCCCTGATTTCCCATGCGCTCGCTCTTTATACATGGCTGTTTAAAGGGTATCATTTCCGCCCTTATACTTAGCGATATTTAGGGTGTCATGCCCACAAAAAACTATGCAGATCGGTCCGTACAAGCTCATCAATAATCTGGTACTCGCCCCCATGGCGGGTGTAACAGACCGCCCGTTTCGGCAGTTGTGCAAGGAGCAGGGCGCAGGCATGGCCGTGTCCGAAATGGTGTCATCCAACTCGTTGCTGTGGGGCAGCGCCAAGACCTTGCGTCGTTCCAACCACGAGGGTGAGACCGAGCCTACATCGGTACAGCTCGCCGGGGCCGACCCTGCCATGGTGGCCGAGGCGGCACGCTATAACGTGGACAATGGCGCGCAGATTATCGACCTCAACATGGGTTGCCCGGCGAAGAAAGTGTGCAATGTCATGGCCGGTTCGGCGCTGTTGCAGGATGAACTGTTGGTGGGCCGAATTCTTGATGCCGTGGTGGCTGCCGTGAATGTGCCGGTAACGCTCAAAATTCGCACCGGCTGGGACAAAAACCACCGCAACGGCATAGCCATCGCGCGCATCGCCGAGCAGGCCGGTATCCAGGCGCTGGCGGTGCATGGCCGCACGCGCGCCTGCGGTTACACGGGGGATGCGGAATATGACAGCATTGCCGCCATCAAGGCCGCCGTCAACATTCCAGTGATCGCCAACGGCGACATCACCACGCCTGAAAAGGCCAAATTCGTGCTCGACTATACTGGCGCCGATGCCGTTATGATCGGCCGTGCCGCGCAAGGGCGGCCATGGCTGTTCCGCATCATTGATCATTACCTGAAAACCGGCGAAGTGCTGCCCGATCCCTCGGTGCCGGAGATACGCCATATCATGATGAATCACCTGCACAGGCTCTACGAGTTCTACGGCGAGCGCACCGGCGTACACATGGCGCGCAAGCATATCTCCTGGTACAGCAAGGGCCAGCCGGGCGGTGGCGCGTTCCGTCATGAGGTCAACAAGCTGGAAACGATTGAACAGCAACTCGCCGTGACACGCGACTTTTTCGACCGTCTGGAAACGGGCCTGGAGCTGGCCGCATGAGCATGTCTCCAACAGAAATGACAGCATCCGTGACACGCGAACGCCGTAAAAAACCCCTGTCTGCTTGTGTTGAAGCAGCACTGGTGAGTTATTTCAACGACCTGGATGGACATGCTCCTTCCGGTGATCTCTATCAGATGGTGATCAGCGAAGTGGAGCGCCCCTTGCTGGCGGCGGTGATGCAGCATGCGCGCGGCAACCAGAGTTTGGCGGCAGAAATACTCGGCATCAATCGCGGCACGCTGCGCAAGAAGCTGCAGCAGTATGGCTTGGAATGACCCCTATTGAATTTGCCACGGAGGCGCAGAGGACACGGGGACTTTGACAAAAATAACTCCTCGCATCTCTGTGGCAAAAATCGAAAAATTATTACCCCGAAATTTGAGAATTAATCATCCCATGCAAAACAACACCTCCATTAAGCGCGCGCTGATCAGCGTATCCGACAAAACCGGCATCATCGACTTTGCCCGCCACCTGCGTGAACGCGGTGTTGAAATTCTCTCCACCGGCGGTACGGCCAAGTTGCTTGCTGATAATGGCATTGCGGTGATGGAGGTTTCCGATTACACCGGTTTTCCCGAGATGATGGACGGGCGCGTCAAGACCTTGCATCCCAAAATTCACGGTGGCTTGCTGGGACGGCGCGGTGTCGATGATGCCGTAATGGCGCAACACGGCATCGGCCCTATCGATCTGGTGGCGGTGAATCTCTATCCCTTCGAAAAGACCGTTGCCAAGCCAGCCTGCACGCTGGAAGATGCGATTGAAAATATTGATATCGGTGGGCCTGCCATGCTGCGATCCAGCGCCAAGAATCATGCTGCCGTCACTGTGGTAGTGGACGCCGCCGACTACGCTAAGGTGCTGGCCGAGATGGATGCCAACAATGGAGCCGTCAGCGCGGCAACGCGCTTTTCGCTGGCGGTCAAGGTCTTCGAACACACTGCGCGCTATGACGGCGCGATTGCCAATTACTTTGGCGCGATGCAGAGCAACGGCGAGTCTGGTCGTTTTCCGCGTACCTACAGCGTGCAATTCACCAAGGCCCAGGACCTGCGTTATGGCGAAAACCCGCACCAGCAGGCTGCATTTTACGTCGAGCGCGAGCAGCGCGAGGCCAGTGTCAGTACCGCCCGCCAGATTCAGGGTAAGGAACTTTCATTCAATAACATCGCCGACACCGATGCCGCGCTGGAGTGTGTGAAATCGTTTGACGAAGGCCCGGCCTGTGTCGTCGTCAAGCACGCCAATCCGTGCGGCGTGGCGCTGGGTTCCACACTACTGGAAGCGTATGACCGCGCCTATGCCACTGACCCCACCTCCGCCTTCGGAGGCATCATCGCCTTCAACCAGCCGCTGGATGCCACTACCGCCAGGGCGATTATCGAGCGCCAGTTCGTGGAGGTGATCATCGCCCCTGCCGTGCTTGATGATGCCCTGCCGATTCTTGCGGCCAAAAGCAACGTGCGAGTGCTGGCGTGCGGCGCATGGGGGGTCGAACGCCGGTCTGGCCTGGATTACAAACGCGTCACCGGCGGCCTGCTGGTGCAGGACACCGATGTGGGGATGGTGAATCTTGCCAATCTCAAATGGGTCACCCATCGCGCGCCGACTGAACAGGAAATGCGCGATCTTCTCTTTGCCTGGAAGGTCGCCAAGTTCGTCAAATCCAATGCCATTGTGTACTGTAAGGACAACACGACCATCGGCATCGGTGCAGGCCAGATGAGCCGTGTTTACAGTGCGCGCATCGCCGCCATTAAGGCCGCCGATGCCGGACTGAAAGTCAAAGGCTCGGTGATGGCCTCCGACGCCTTCTTCCCGTTCCGCGACGGCCTGGATAGCGCCGCCGAGGTGGGCATCACCGCCGTCATCCAGCCGGGTGGCTCAATGCGCGACCAGGAAGTGATCGACGCGGCGAATGAGCATGGCATTGCCATGGTGTTTACGGGTATGCGACATTTCAGGCATTGATGGTGTCTGACATATTCAGTACGGATAACCAGACATAAACAAAAAAAGGTCACTCATCGGCTGCGCTCACCGGGTGGAAACGCGGCTATTTTTCGCCGACCTGCATGGTGATCTGCGCTGAGAAAACCCGCTTGCCGACATTGTCGATGGCGTTCACATCTACCTCAATACTCCCTACTATCGACCAGTCTATATCTTTACCTTCGGTGATGATGTGAAGGTCGGTGGTGGCCTTGGCAAGGTATTTGACACTCATTGCCGTAGGAATCCAGCGACGGTTTTCCGGGATGGATACATCCGTCATGAGACCTGCAACCAGTTCAGCCCCATTGCAGATAGCAATGGCATGGACGGTGCCCAGATGATTTTGCACCGCCTTGGTATGTTGCAGAATGATCTCGCAGTAACCCGGCTCGAGCATGACGAACTGTGGATTTATGGTAGCGAAATAGGGTGCGATTTGGCCGACTGCCCCGCCAAATCCAGCGTTACCGACCTTTTTGTAAAGATCGTAAAGCATGCTCACGAGGCACCTTCCTGTGATGTCTCGGGTAAAATCAATGACTTTTTTACCACCATTTGGGTTGCCCTAAGCTAAGTTACCCATTGCATGGGTCTCGTTTGTTGATTCCGCGTGGGTACAAAAAAGCATACCCATCCTCGGCTCCAACCCCGGCAGGAATTCCGCATTTCTCTCTGTGTTCTCTGCGGCCTAACGCAAAGTTAAGGGGCGCCGCGCTCTTGTGGCGCCCCACTTGAACGTAGGGTTAGGTCAAGCTTTAAGAGCCTTACTAAGGCACCGAGAGCCATTCCTACAAAGACAACTGGCAACGAATACAGCAGTGTTCCCATGATGGTAAAAACAAAAACATTGGACATCAGTAGTGTGACACTGTCAGGGGGCATTGAGAAAGCCAGGAGAACGGAAAGTAAAATTGAAAATATGACGAATGTTGCCAATGCCAATATAGCCCCACGCTTAATAGATTCCCAAACGCTACCCTCCCTTTTTGAGTAAAAAACTTTGGTTAATAGGGTTGCAATCAATGCGGGTAATAACGAGATGAGGAAAATTTCCCACTCATGAGTAAAAACATATTGTTTTCCCCTGTATGAACAATCACCACAGGGGTCGTCAAAGCCAATGAGCAACGAAGAAAATGGCAACGAGGCCAAGTATGCGAATGTAGCGATGAAAAGATAACCGCACATGGGTTGGCCTAACGAGTATTACGCGCTCGTCCCACCCACCGTCAACTCATCTATCCTTAACGTAGGCTGCCCCACGCCGACCGGGACGCTCTGCCCCTCCTTGCCGCAGGTGCCGACGCCCGTATCAAGCTTCAGGTCGTTGCCGACCATGCTGACGCGGGTGAGTACGTCGGGGCCGTTGCCGATGAGGGTGGCGCCTTTGACGGGGTAGGTGATTTTGCCGTTTTCGATCATGTAGGCTTCGCTCGCCGAGAATACGAACTTTCCGGAGGTGATGTCGACCTGGCCGCCACCGAAGTTGACGGCGTACAGGCCGTTTTTCACTGAGGCGATAATCTCTTGCGGGTCATGTTCACCGGCCAGCATGTAGGTGTTGGTCATGCGCGGCATGGGCAGGTGGGCGTAGGACTCGCGGCGGCCGTTGCCGGTGGGGGCGACGCCCATCAGGCGGGCGTTCATTTTGTCC